>NZ_MWQN01000004.1:324387-648774 GCF_002024165.1 Embleya scabrispora | reverse complement strand
CCTCACCGCCCTGGACCGGGTGCTGGACAAGGGCATCACCCGGCTGGTCACCGCCTTCGTGAAGGACCGGGTGACCGCGTGAGCGGCGGGGACGTCGCCCCCGACCCGGCGGGCCGCCGGGCACTCGCGCGGACCTCCCGGGCGTTGCGGGCGAGCGGCCTGACGCGCGTGTGGGCGGTCCGGTATCCGCCGCTGCGCGAGCCCGAGGCCGCCGCGCCGGCCGCGAGGCACGTCGCGGGCAGCCTGGCCGCGACGGCGCCGCCCTATCGGGCCGCGTTCATCGTGGTGCTGCGCCTGGTACCGGCCGCCTTCCGGCTCGTGACGGGTCGTCGGCTCGATGCCGCCTCCCCGAACGTGCTGTCGGCGGGCGCGGCGCGGCTGGAGCGGCTGCCGGTGCTGGGCACCGTGGTGCGGACCATCGGCGCCCTCGCGTGCCACGGGGCGCTGGACGGCGTTCGGCCGGCGGTCCCGGTGCCGGCGGCGGGGACCGAACTCCCGGAGCGGGCATGGCCGAACGACCCGCGGTGATCGACTGCGACGCCCTCGTGATCGGCTCCGGCGCCGGTGGGGCCGTCGCCGCACTGGAACTGGCTCGCGCGGGCCGGCAACCCATCGTGCTGGAGGAGGGGCCCGAGGTGTCCGTCGCGGACATCGCCGAAGCGTCGCCCGCCGAGAACATGCGGCGGCTGTACCGCAACGCGGGACTGTCCCCGATCCACGGGCGCCCCACGATCGCCTTCGGCGAAGGGCGCTGCGTCGGCGGTACGACCGTCGTCAACGGCGGCCTGCTGTGGCACCCGCCCGCCGACCTGCTCGACCGCTGGGCACTGCGTTCGGGCATCGACGGATATCGGGCCGAACACCTCGACGCCCACCTGCGCGAGATCACCCGCCGGTTGTCGGTGATCACGCACACGGAACGCCCGCCGGCCAACCGGGACTCGCGGCTGCTCGCGGTGGGCGCGGACGCCCTGGGGTGGCGCCGGCAGGACGCCCGCCGCGCGGTGCGCGGATGCCGACACAGCAACCGCTGCGCCACCGGTTGTCCGACCGGGGCGAAGCAGAGCATGGCGCTCACCTACCTGCCGCAGGCCCGGCGGCGGGGTGCGCGCGTCGACGCCGGCACCCGGGCGGTCCGCATCGGGCACGACGGGCGCACCGTCACGGCGGTATACGCGGTCGGCCCCGACGGACGGCGGACGACCTACCGGCCGAACGTCGTCTTCCTCGCCGCCGGCGCCCTGGGCACACCCGCCCTGCTGCAACGCAGCGGCATCCAGGCGCGCCGGGCCGGTCGACACACCGCGATCCACGTCAACCTGCGGGTGAACGCGCGCTTCGCCGATCCCCTGGCGGCCCGGAACGGGACCATCTTCACCACCCAGCTCCACGAGTTCGCCGACCTGGGCATCCTGATCATGCCCGCCAACCTCACCCCCGGCACCCTGGCCGCGAGCCTCGCCGGGCATCCGCCCCGGGTACTGGACCGGGTGCTCGCGGACATCGACCACGTCGGGACGTACACGGTCCAGGTCCGGGTGTCCGGCGGCGTCCGGGTCACCGCGCTGCCCGCCGGCGGCCTGCTCCTGCGGCATCATCTGCGGGCGGGCGACCGGGAGTTGTTGCGGTTCGGACTGCGGCAGGCGGCGCGGGTGTTGTTCGCGGCGGGCGCGGTCGAGGTGTACGCGCCCGAGCGGCGCGTGCTGCGCTCCGTCGCAGAGGCGGAGGCATTCGTCCCGCGCGCCGATCCGCGGCGCTGGGACCTGGTGTCCGTGCACGCCATGGCCTCGTGCCCGATGGGCCTGCCCGAACGCGGCGGGGTGTGCGACGGATACGGCCGACCGTACGGCCTGCGCGGACTGCACCTGTGCGACGCGTCGGTGCTGCCCGGCGCGACCGGGGTGAGCCCGCAGGGGACCGTCATGGCGTTCGCCCACGAGATCACCCACCGGTATCTGGCACTGCCCAGGATGCCCAGACTGCCCTGACGCGGAATCCGGGAAAGGAAAACACCCACGTGCCGAATACCCCTCCCGCGCACCTGCCCGGCCTGCTCGAACCGTGTGCCGACGAGATTCGGTGCGATATCGCGATCATCGGCTCCGGCATGGGAGGCGCGACACTCGCCTACGCGCTGCGGAATCTCGGAGCCCGGGTCACGGTGATCGAGCGGGGCGACTTCCTGCCGCGCGAATACGAGAACTGGTCGCCGAAAGCCGTTTTCACCCGGGGGCGCTATCGAAACAGCGAGAACTGGTACGACGCCACGAGCGGGCCCTTTCGACCCGGGGTGCACTACTACGTGGGCGGAAACACCAAGGTATTCGGGGCCACACTGCCGCGTTTTCGGGAAACGGACTTCGGCGCGGTCGACCTGCACGAGGGCGTCTCGCCGGCGTGGCCGATCGACTATCGCGACATCGAACCGCACTACGCCCGCGCGGAGCGGGTCTATCGGGTGCACGGCACCCCGGGGCAGGACCCCACCGAGCCGTGGCGGTCGGGCGACTTCCCGTTCCCCGGGGTGGCCCACGAACCCGCCGTCGCGGCACTGGCCGACTCCCTGCGCGGCCAGGGACTGACGCCGTTCGACATGCCGATCGGGGTGGATCTGCGGACCGGGGGCGGCTGTGTGCGCTGCGCCACCTGCGACGGCTTCCCGTGCCTGCTCGACGCCAAGAGCGACGCCGACGTGTGCGCGATGCGCCCCGCGCTGGCCGCCGGCAACGTCGAACTCCTGACCCGAACCACGGTCGTCCGGCTGCGCACCGACCCGAGCGGCACTCGGGTGACCGAGGCCGTCGCGACCCGGGACGGCCGGGAACTGCGCGTGGTCGCCGAACGATTCGTGCTGGCGGCCGGGGCGGTCAACACCGCCGCGCTGCTCCTGCGGTCCGGCACCGGGTCGGGGCGCGGCCTGGCCGACGGCTCGGGGCGGGTGGGCCGCAACTACATGGTGCACAACAGCACGTTCGTGGTCGCGGTCGACCCGCGCCGCCGCAACGACACGGTCTTCCAGAAGACCCTCGGCTGGAACGACTGGTACCGGGACGAGGGCCCGCACGGACCGCTGGGCAACGTACAAACGCTCGGCAAGCTCCAGGCCCCGATGGCCCGCGTGCTCGGCGACCGGGTGCCGGCGCCGATCCTCGGCGCGCTGGCCGCGCACAGCGTCGACCTGTACCTCACCAGCGAGGACCTGCCCACGCCGAACAACCGCATCACCGTCGACGGGGCGGATCGGGTGGTCGTGCACTGGTCGCCGAACAACCTGGCGCCGCATCGGGAACTGGTGCGGCGCACCACGAACGCGATGCGGCGATCGGGATACCCCGTGGTCTTCACCCGACGCATGGGAGTGGCGGTCAACTCCCACCAGTGCGGTACGGCGGTGATGGGCGAGGACCCGGCCACCAGCGTCGTCGACCCCTACGGCAAGGCGCACGACCTGGACAATCTGTGGGTGGCCGACAGCGCGGTGTTCCCGTCCTCGGCGGCGGTGAACCCGGGCCTGACCATCGCCGCGAATGCCTTCCGGATCGCCGCGGACGGCGAACTCGCCCGTTGAGGGCGGGTAATCAGGGGCCGGACGGGAGGTCGCCGGCCAGCAGGTCCCAGGCCAGCAGGCCGGCGCCCAACGAGCCCGACTCGTCCTCGAAGCGCGCGCCGAGCAGCAGCGGCGGCACCTGGAAGGTCAGCCGCCGTTCGAGCCGCGCGCGCAACGGGCCCAGCAGCAGGTCACCCGAGCGCCCGATCCCCCCGCCCAGTACGACGGCGGCGGGATCGAGCATCGTCACCGACGCCACCAACGTGTCGGCGAGGCCGTCGACCATCTCGGACCACACCCGGGTCGCGATCGCATCGCCCTCGGCCGCCAGGCGCGCGACGTCGGCGGCGCCGACGGCCGACCCGTCGCCCGGGTTCGCGAGTTCGCGATGGCGGCGCGCGATGGCGGGCCCGCCGACCACGGTGCTCACGCATCCGCGCTGACCACATCCGCAGGCGCGGCCGTTCGCCCGCAGGAGCGTGTGGCCCATCTCGCCGGCCCGCCAGTGGGCGCCGACGAACGGCCGTCCGCCGATCATGATCGCCGCGCCCACGCCGGTACCGATCGGCACGAACAGGAACACGTCGTGGCCGACGCCGGCGCCCAGCCGGGCCTCGGCGACGCCGCCGGCGCGTACGTCGTGCCCGAGCACCACGGGCAGGCCCAGCCGCTCGGCCAGCCGGTCGCGCAGCGGCACGTCCCGCCACCGGAAGGCGGAGGAGAACACGGCCACCCCCGCCGCCTCGTCCACCACCCCGCAGGCGGCGACCCCGACGGCGCGCACCACGGCGCCGCGGCGGGTCGCCTCGGCCACCGAGGCCGCGGCGTGGTCGAGCACGTGGTCCACCACGGCGTCGGGGCCCAGTTCGCGCCCGCTGCGGTGCCGGCCGACGAACTCGTGGGTGCCGTCGCGCCCGATCAGCGCCGACTTGAAGGCGGTGCCTCCGAGGTCGAGTCCGAGTACGACGTCCTCACCGGCATACGTCCGCATGACCGTGACTCCTCACTCGAGGCGGCCGTTCCGGCCCACCCGCGTCCCCGAGGGCGTCACGATACAAGGCGCCCGAGCCGTCCGGGCGCCCGATTCGTCCGGTTGCTCAGTCGGTGCGACGCAGCTGCGCGGTGCTGAACGGAACGGTCACGCGGTGACTGACCAGGCCACCGTGCACGGGGTGGCCGTCGGGGTGCAGCAGGGAGTAGGCGTCGATGCGGGCGCGGTACAGCCGATTGGGCGACGCCCCGCGGAAGTCGTCCGCCGGGCGCTCGCGCTTGACCCGCACCTCCGGGTCGGGGTAGCGCCGCGCGTAGTAGACGGCGCAGCCCTCGGCGACCTCGTCGTCGGTCAGCGGCCGGGCGGTTCCGCTGCCGAACAGAGCCTGGTCCGTCCCGGTCGTGCCGAGGTCGTAGGCCAGCACCGAAACGGCCGGATTCTCCTCGATGTTGCGCGAGTGCCGGGCGTCGGCGGCCGATATCCAGTAGAAGTGGTCCTCGAAGTCCCAGGCGTGCGCCAATGGAGTCATCCACGATTGCCCGCCCCGGGAGGCGGTCCCCAGGGTGAGATAGCGAACAGATCGCAGAACGTCTCCGGCGATGACTCGAAGATCCTCATCGGACAACGACACGTGCACCTCCGTCGGCTGGCTGATTCGGCGAGGCAAATCCCCGCCCGGCCCGCTGCATTTCCCCTGTCACTCTAACAACGGGCGCGTAGCACCATAAGCCTGCCGAGGCCGGATAATCCGGAATGCGTCTTCCCTGTTCCCTGCACTGCGCCATCGATCAAGAGGCGGCAGTCGAATGGCCGAATCCCGGGGTGGCGTGAAAAACTCCCGAGACCCGCTACAGGCCGCCGGGGCCGGGGCCGCGATACGGCAGGGGGCGTTGCCGATCGAGCGCTCGTGTCTTGGGAGAGGTGGAGCAGCCGGGGTGGCTCCACCGATCAGCCCGGCAACCGGCGGAGGCTACTCGTGGGCGCTGATCTCGCCGCCCGCACTCAGCACGATGTATATACCGTTGGCGACCGCGCCCGCGTCGTGCCGGTTCGCTTCCAGGGTGCCGTAGTCCGCGCCCCCGTCGCCGAGGATCCTTGCCCGGAAGCGGAGTTCGCCGACCTTGGTGACCTCGGCCGTCCAGCCGCCGGGGAGTTGGAAGGTGCCCGGGCCGGTGTGTTCGCCGCCCATCCAGGAGTGGATCGTGCCGTCCATCGACAGCACGACGAACATGCCGTTGGCATCGAGCCCGGCGTCCTTGTCATTGGTTTCGAGCGTGGCGAGGACCTGGCCGCCGTTGACGATCCTGGCACGGTAGCGCTGAGCGCCGAGGTTCTCGATCTGGGCGGTGCTGCCGTCCACCAGGGTCTTGCCACCGCCCGTGGAGCCGCCCTTGGGCGCCGTGGCCGGCGGGGTGCCGGTCTTCGGCTTGGTCGTGCCGGTCGGCGCGCCGGTGCCGGGCGCGCCGGGCGCGGGGGCAGTCGCGGGCGCGGAAGTCCGGTCGGCGGGCGGCACGTTGTCGGCCGGCTTGGCACCGGCGGTCGGCGCGGTGCTCTTGTCCTTGTCGTCCGAGTCGCACGCCGTTGCGGTGGGGATCAGCAGAGCCGCCGCCAGCACGGTGCCGGCCAGCGTGCGGACGGTGTTCCTACGGCGGGTCGTTACGAGGGACATGCGATTTCTCCCGAGCAATCGGTGTCGAGGACGCACACGTTGCCCGCTTCCTCCGGGGTTGGGACGGGAGTCGGCGGCGCGTCGTGCAAGATCGACGTTAGTTCGAAACAGTCGACGACTTGGGTCCCGCCATGTCACCGGATTGCTACGCCTCGGATCGTGGGGCGAGCCCCACAAGTGACTCCGGACAAGCCCCGCACCCCTCGATCCGCGCCCGCAACGGCTGCCGCCGGGTGGTGGGCTCGGGTCGGGAGCGGGTCCCGGTCCCCGTAGGGTCTGCGCATGGCGAAGTATTTCGATGTGCATCCCGAGAACCCCCAGCAACGCACCATCGGCAGTGTGGTCGACCTCATCCGCGGCGGGGCGCTCGTCGTGTACCCGACGGATTCCTGTTTCGCGCTGGGATGCCAATTGGGCAACCGTGAGGGCATCGCCCGGATTCGCGCGATCCGCGAGCTGGACGACCGGCACCACTTCACCCTCGTGTGCGAGAGCTTCGCCCAACTGGGCCGGTTCGTACACCTGGACAACGACGTGTTCCGGGCGATCAAGGCGTCGACGCCCGGCCCCTACACCTTCATTCTCCGGGCGACGTCGGAGGTGCCGAAGCAGCTGCTGCATCCGAAGAAGAAGACGGTCGGCGTGCGGATTCCCGACCACGTCGTCACCCAGGCCCTGCTCGCCGAACTCGGTGAGCCGATCCTGTCCAGCACGCTGCTCCTGCCCGGCGAGGAGGAGCCGCTGACGCAGGGCTGGGAGATCAAGGAACGGCTCGACCACGCGGTGGACGCCGTGGTGGACTCGGGCGACTGCGGCACCCAGCCGACCACGGTCATCGACTTCTCCAGCGACGAGGCGGAGATCGTCCGCCGCGGGGCGGGCGACACCGCGCGCTTCGAGTAGCGGCGCGCCGGCAGTCGGCACACGGAACGCAAAAGCCCCGGGCGACTTGACGCCCGGGGCTTTTCGCGAGGTATATTAGGGAGTTCTGAATACCGATTCCAGGTGGTATTCAGATTGCTCAATGACGACATGGTATCCGTCCGGGAGTCGAATTGTCAAACGCCGAATTGCGACACGAGCAGGAATTCGTCGATGTGCTGTATGCGCACCTCGCGGACCTGCGTGCCCGGACGGAGGTCGCCGTGAAGAGCGCGCTCGGGCGCGAGCACGACGGCACCCGGCAGGCACGCGTCGAGCGGGACATCGCGGTCTTCGAGCAGTCGGGCCTGCTGGCGGCGTTGGACGCCGGCGCGAACGGCCTGTGTTTCGGGCGATTGTTGTTTCGCGACGGCGCCGACCATCACATCGGACGCATCGGAATCCGCCGCGACGACGCCGAGCACACGCCGTTGGTCATCGACTGGCGCGCCGACGTCGCCCGGCCGTTCTATCTGGCGACCGGGCACACCCCGATGGGGCTGCGGCGCCGGCGGCACATCACCACGTCCGGGCGCCGGATCACCGGGCTGCACGACGAGATCTTGGACCTCACCGACGCCACCCGTACCGGCTTCGAGGGCTCGGACGCCGACGCCGTGCTGCTCGCGTCGCTCGACGCGGCCCGCACCGGGCGCATGCACGACATCGTGCAGACCATCCAGGCCGAGCAGGACCGGATCATCCGCGCGCCGCACGACGGGGTGCTCGTGGTCGAGGGCGGCCCGGGCACCGGCAAGACCGTCGTCGCGCTGCACCGCGCGGCGTACCTGCTGTACGCGAACCGCGAGCAGTTGACCCGTCGCGTCGTGCTCGTGGTCGGCCCCAACCCCGCCTTCCTCGGCTACATCGAGGACGTGCTGCCCTCGCTCGGCGAGACGGGCGTGCAATTCGCCACCCCCGGCGAGCTGTTCCCGGGCGTGACCGCCACCGCCGTCGACACCCCGGAGGCGGCCGAGGTCAAGGGCCGGGCCGCGATGGCCGAGGTGCTGCGCCGCTTCGTGGCCGACCGGCAGACGGTGCCCGAGACGCCGTTGTTCATCGAGCACGACGACGGCGACCTGTACCTCGACGCGGCGATCGCCGAGGCCGCCCGGAGCAAGGCGCGGGCGACGCCGCTGCCGCACAACCTCGCCCGCCCGGCGTTCGCGTCGCGCGTGATCGACGGCCTGACCGAGCAGTTGGTGGACAAGCTCGGCGCCGACCCGTTCGGCGGCCCGAACTTCCTCGGCTCGGGCGAGATCGCGCAGTTGTCGATGTCGGTCGCCGAGAGTCCGGCCGTGCAGGCGGCCATCGACGAACTGTGGCCGCGCCTGACGCCGCAGGATCTGGTCGCGGACTACCTCGCCGAACCGGTCTACCTGTCCGACGAGGACGCCGCGGCGATCCGCCGGCCGATCGGGTACGACCCGGTCTTCGGCACCCGCGACGCCGTCGAATGGACCGTCGCCGACGTGCCGTTGCTCGACGAGGCAGCCGAACTCCTGGGCGAGGACGACTCGTTGGCCCGGGCCCTGGCGGCGGCCGAACGCCGGCGGCGGATCGCGTACGCGCAGGGCGTGCTCGACCTGTCGTACGGCTCGCGCACGCAGGAGTTCGAGGACCGCGACGACGAGGAGTCCGAGGTGCTGAGCGCCCACGACCTCGTGGACGCCGAACGCCTCGCCGAACGCCAGGAGGAACTCGACCACCGCACCTCCGCCGAACGCGCCGCGGCGGACCGCACCTGGGCCTACGGCCACATCGTGGTCGACGAGGCCCAGGAACTGTCCGCGATGGCCTGGCGGTTGCTGATGCGCCGCAGCCCCACCCGGTCGATGACCCTGGTCGGCGACCCCGCGCAGACCTCGGAGCCGGGCGGGTGCGGCTCGTGGGAACGCATCCTGGTGCCGTTCGTCGAGGGCCGCTGGGAGCGGGTGCGGCTGGGCGTGAACTACCGCACGCCGACCGAGATCATGGAGGTCGCGGCCGACGTCATGCGGGCCGTCGACCCCGGGTTCGAGCCGCCGGACTCGGTGCGCTCGACCGGCGTGAAGCCGTGGTCGCGGCACACCGCGGACCTGCCGGCGGCCGTGGCGTGGGCGGTCGCGCACGAAGGGGTCGCCGCCCCGGAGGCGGACCCGGGCGACGCCACCGGCGGCGCCGACGCGCGGGTCCCGGTCGACGGCCGCGTCGCCGTGATCGCGCCGCGCGAGCTGATCGACACGCTGGCGACGGCGATCCCGCACGCCGAGCGAGGCGTCGAGCCGGACCTGACCCGGCCGTTGGTGCTGCTCGATCCCAAGCAGGCCAAGGGCCTGGAGTTCGACGTGGTGATCGTCGCGGAGCCGGCCGCGTTCACCCTGGCGGACCTGTACGTGGCCCTGACCCGCGCGACGCAGCGCCTCGGCGTCGTGCACACCCGCGACCTTCCGCCCGGCCTCACCGGTCTCGCCCAGGCGGGCTGACCGGGACGACCGCGACCCGGGCGGGGCGACCGCGGCGGACGCCGGCCACACGTGCGAGGCACATGGCCGGCGTCCGCGCGCACCGGTCGCCCGGCGCTCCCGGGCCGTCAGGTCCGGCGCCGCAGGGTGTGCCGCAGGGGCCGAGGCAGCCGGCGCGGGACGCGCAGCAGGCGGTCGGTGGGCGCCACCACCCGCCGGATGCGCTCGCGCAGCACCGGACCGGGCCGGGCGACCACGGCGCGCAGTCGGCGCTCCTCGGCCAGTCGGCGTCGCCGCTCTTCGATGCGCTGCCCCAGGTCGCCCGGAGAGCCCGCCGGTCGGGTCTCGTCGACGAGTTTGTCGACGGCGGTCAGCAGCGTGCCGTACAGCTCCCAGCGATCCGGGTTCTCGATCGAGTCGGCGAGCAGGATCGCCTCGGTGCGCGAACGGTCCTCGAGCGCCTCGGCCAGCCGTTCGCGCAGGTTGTCCTCGGCCCGGGCGGCCTCCTCCGGCGGAGCCCCCCCGTGCAGCACGACCAGATGGCCGTAGGCCGCGAACAGCGCCGCGAGCGAGTGGAACAGGCTGCGCAGCGACTGTGCGGTGGCCAACGGGATCTCGGTGTACGCCGGCTCGCCGTGTTCCCCCCGCGCGTAGAGCCCGCTCAGCGCCCGACACACCATGCGCAGCGCCACCGCGCTGATCTCGGCGGTGTCCAGGCCGCTGCGCAGCGCGAGCACCCGCACGGTGGCCCGTCTGCCACGCGGGTTGAGCCGGGTGCCCTCCTCGGCCGTCGACAACGTGGCGTCCACGCGCACGATGTCCCGGTCGATTCGGCGCGCCTCCTCCAGCCAGCCGTGCGCCCGGGCGTGGCTGACGTCCTCGCCGATCTCCCGCGCCATCGTGTCCAGGAGTCGGGTCAGCGCGTCGAAGGCCGACATCACCGCCTCGTTCGCGGGCCGGACGTGCACCGGCGGCGCCAGGACGAGGGAGAACACCATGCCGACCGCGGCGCCGATCAGGGTCTCCGCGATCCGGTCCCACGCGGTGTCGGCGACCTGGCTGACGCCCAGCACGATCATCGCGCTGATCGCCACCTCGTTGATCGAATCGCCGAGCCGGATCAGGTGCCCCAGCCCGAGCGAGGCCAACAGCAGCAGGGTCAGGCTCCACCAGTTGAGCCCGACCGCCTCGCTGAACAGCACCGCGATCAGCACCCCGGAGACCACGCTGGCCACCCGCTGCACACCCGTGGTGAACGTCGCGTACGAGGTGACCTGGACCACCAGGAGCGCGGTGAGCGGGGACAGGATCGGCTGCGGATCGGGGCCGGTCAACAACAGCGCGGCGACGTACGAGGTCACCGCCGCCACGGTGGTCCGCAGCACCTGCGCGACCAGCGAGGTCTCGCTCTCCTTGACCCTGGACAGCGCCGCCGAGAGATCGACGTCGGACGGCATTCGGCTCCCTTCTCCACGTGCTCCGCATGCTCCACGCGGTCGAATGGTGATCTTCCGATCCCCCTCGTATGCCCTGTTGGCGACCGTCACACATGTCCCTCGACCGTAAGTCGCGAAGCCGCCGCCGTCCCCGAAACGGATGGCCGCGACGCGGGCCGCCGGGCTCCGGCCGGCGTGCGGATGCGAGATCGGGGACGAGGGCGGCCGCTCCGGGAGGTGCTGCCGGTTCGGCGGGGTGGATCAGGTCGGGTCGTGGCCGATGATTCGGGTGACGTGGTCGCCACCCGCGACGACGAGGAAGCGGTGGCCGAGGGCGGTCGGCTCGGTGTCGAGGTGCAGGACGCCCTCGATGCCCGTCTCCAGGGCGGGTGTGCCGTCGATGACGGCGGTCCACCGGCGGGGGAGGGTGTCACCGTCGACCGGCCAGTCGTACAGGTCGAGCGTGACCTCGACGTCGTCGCGGTCGGGGAGTGTCACGTGGCCGTGGGCTCGGTGGATCTCCATCCTTCGAGTCTGCGTCGGCCCGTGGGATCCCGCCGGCGAGACGCCCGCCCCCCGAGGCCCCGGGCGGCACGACGCGTGCCCGCCGCGTACCCGGTGTGGGGTACGCGGCGGGCACGGCCGGCGCTCAGGTGCCCCGCGGCGCCGTCACCGGCGTCAGCTCGCGGTCACGACGGCGGGCGAGTTCTGGTACGACGCGAGCAGCCACCTGCCGGCCCGGCGGGTCAGCACCCACGTCGCGATCGCGGCGCGGTCGGCCGGTACTTCGCTCTCGCCCGGGAAGACGACCTTCGACTCGCTGACCACGAGGGCGACGTCCTCGTCGAGGAAGCGAATGCTCAATACCTTGTTGTCGGTCGTCGATCCCTTCAGGAAGCCGTCGAAACCGGCCGCCATGCTCCGGCGGACGTCCTCGCGGGAGGGGCGGTAGGAGCCCGGCAGGATCGCGCAGGCGTCCTCGGTGTAGTCGGCCACGAACGCGTCGGCGTCGTGCGCGTCCCAGGCGTCGTACACGCCCTTCAGTACCTGGAGGATGGCGGTCTCGTCCGCGCTTCGCGTGCGGTTGGCGGTCATGGTGTCCCTCGTTCCGGTCGTACTGCCACGGGTGGTCGCGATCCGCTACGCACCCGGAGTCGTGTGCGGCTCCGCGGATACATACCGGCGGCGGGATCCGGACTCATCGCGCCGAGGCGAACTTTTTTCGGCGACCCGGAAGCCGGCGGCCGTCAGACCCCGAACCGCGGCGCGAGGCCGAACGACGCGAACACCTCGGCGTCCCGGAACACCGTGTTCCTGCCGATGCCGAAAGCGGTGACGGTGAACACCTGGAGCGTGTGCACCTCGAACACGCCGTCGGCGCCGAGGTTGTAGGCCGCGAACCCCGGCTGACCGTTGGCCGCGACGGGGACCAGGCGCCACGTGGTGCCCGCCTTGTCGAACACCCAGTCCATGAACCGCCCGTAGTTGTCGCGTCCGACGAACCAGTTGAGCATCGGCGGCATCTCCATGAGCACGTCGTCGGTCACAAGCCGCTTGAGCGCCTCGACGTCGGCGTTCGCGAACGCCGCCATGTAGCGATCGATACAGGCCCGCTGTTCCGCCTGCGACGGTTCGCCGACCTCGTCCTCCAGGACACCCGCCTGATCCAGCCGCGCCCGCGCCCGCTGTAGCGAACTGTTGACGGAGGCGACCGACGTACCCAGGATGTCCGCGGTCTCGGCGGCGGAGAACGCGAGCACCTCGCGCAGGATCAGCGCGGCGCGCTGTCGCGCCGAGAGGTGCTGCAACGCGGCGACGAAGGCCAGGCGCAGGCTGCCGCGATCGACGGCCGTGCCGGCGGGATCCCCCGGGTGCAGCAGCGCGTCGGGCATCGGTTGCAACCAGGTGACCTCGCCGCCGTGGACCAGCGGATCGAGCGGTCGGCTGTCGGCGACCAGTCCCGAGGGCAGCGGCCGGCGGCCGCGGGTCTCCAGGGCCGTCAGGCAGGCGTGGGTGGCGATCCGGTACAGCCAGGTCCGCAGCGAAGCGCGGGCCGGGTCGTACCGGTCCCGGGCCCGCCAGGCCCGCAGGTAGGTCTCCTGAACCAGGTCCTCGGCGTCGTGGACCGAACCGAGAAAGCGGTAGCAGTGGGCGAGCAGTTCCCGCCGATACGGCTCGACCCGCCGGCCGAAATCCTCCGCCATGGTCGCCCCCCGGCCGATCTCCCCGCTGTTCCCGGCCGCGAACCATACCGCAATCGCACGGCACTGCCGGCGCCCACGAGTTCGGCCCCCGGGCCCGACGACCGGCTTTCCGGCGCGTCGGATGGGGCCCGTGGTGCCGGCGCGCCGATGGGCGGCGGGGTGCGTAGCCTGGCGAGAGGGGCTGTCTGGATGGGGAGCCGGTGGTGGTGTGAGGGCCGAGGTCGACTACAGGGCGTTGTTCGCCGCGACGCGGAGTCCGTATCTGGTGCTGGCGCCGGATCTGCGGATCGTGGACGTCAACGACGCGTATCTGCGGGTGACCGGCCGCACCCGGGAGGAACTGCTCGGGCGGAACCTGTTCGACGCGTTCCCCGGCAATCCCGCCGACCCGGACGCCGACGGGGTGCGAAATCTCTGGGCGTCCCTGGAGCGGGCGCTCGCCACCGGCGAGGCGGACACGATGGCGGTGCACAAGTACGACATCCCCGTGGCCGGGCGGCCCGGGGTGTTCGAGGAGCGTTGGTGGTCCTCGGTGAACGCACCCGTCAAGGGTCCGGACGGGGAGGTCGCGTGGCTCATCCACCGGGTCGAGGACGTGACCGCGTTCATCCGCTCCCGCCGCTTCCGCGACTGCGGAGAGGGGGTGCCGCGGACCGCACACGAAGAGGGGGCGGAGGCGGAACTGTTCGTCCGGGCGCGGGAGTTGCAGCGGCTGAACGAGGAACTTCGGGCGGCCAACGCCCGGGAGCGGGAGATCGCCGTCACCCTCCAGGAGGCGATGCTGCATTCGCCGGACCTGGCCCGGCACTCCGAGGTGGCGGTGCGCTATCTGCCGGCGGTGGAATCGCTGAACGTGTGCGGAGACTGGTACGACGCCGTCGACCTGGCCGACGGGCGGTTCAGCGTCGCCGTGGGCGACGTCGTCGGACACGGCCTGGAAGCGGCCACCGTCATGGGCATGCTCCGCAGCGCGCTGTCCGCGGCCAGTCGCGTGGTCGCCGGGCCGGCCGGCGCCCTGGAGGTGCTGGGCATGTACGCGCGCTCCGTCGAGGGGGCGCTCGCCACCACCGCGATCAGTGTGCTCGTGGACAGTCGTTCGAAGCTGCTCGTCTACTCCAGCGCCGGTCATCCGCCGCCGGTACTTCTGCACGCCGACGGCACCCACGAACTCCTCGACCGGGCCACCGACCCGCCGCTGGGCGCTCGACCCGAGCACGTGCCCCGGCCGCAGGCCGGTACCGGCTACCAGCCGGGCGACACGCTCGTCATCTACACCGACGGCCTGATCGAACGCCGCGACGAGGACGTCGACACCGGACTGGACCGGCTCACCACCACCCTCGGCGACCTCACCGGCCTCGGCCCCGAGTGGCTTGCCGACGAACTCCTCGACCGCCTCGGCCTGGCCGGCGGCGGCCGCGACGACATCGCCCTGGTCGTCGTCCGCCTGTGACCGCCGGCGCGTGGCCGGCCGCGTGAGCGACCACCGTCACCGCGCCACCGCCGCTGCCGGGGAGGGGCCCCGGAAGCCGTGTGCTTCCAAGGCCCCCCGGGGTCAGCGCTGTTCGCCGGTGTCCGGACGGGTGAGTCGGAACCGGGCCGTGTTCTCCTCGGTGGTCCAGCGGTGGAAGCCGGCCTTCTCCAGCACGCGGATCGAGGACGGGTTCGACAGTTCCACGGTGGCGGACACGGTGTGGACGCCGGGTGCTCCGAGGGCGAACTCCGCCAGTGCCAGGGTGGCTTCGGGGGCGTAGCCCCGGCCGCGGCGGGAGGCCACGATGCCGTATCCGATTTCGAGCGTCCCCTCGTGGGGCGGCCAGAACAGGCCGATCGAGCCCACCACCAGGCCGCTGTCCCGCTCGATGATCAGGCGGTGGCCGTGCTCGCCGAGCCAGGCGGGGTTGTCGTCGAACAGGCCCGCGATGACGCGGTCGCCTTCGGCGGGGAAGTCGTCGGCCCAGTGGGCCGATCCGGTGCCGTCGAGGACGGCGTCGGCCTCTGCCGCGGTCCAGGGCCGAAGGACGAGGCGGTCGGTGGTCAGCCGAATGCGGGCGGAGGAAGAAGAGGAAGTCACGCGTTGCTCCTGGTCGTTGAACGACCCGTCCCGCGCTCGGTCAGTAGGCGGGACGGACGAGGGCATGCCGAAGAGAGCCGACGGCGGCCATATTCATCAACCTCCCTGTCCCGCTGATCGCGCGCCTCCCGCGCGGGGAGTGACGGTAGCAACCCGGGTCGGCTCGGGCAAAGGCTTTCCGGTCGGGGGCGGTCTCGGGACGCGACGGTCGAGTGTGCGTCGGGGGTCCCGTCGGGCTTAACGGAACGTCATGATGGACCTTCGTATCGTGATGGACGTGGAAGAGTGCGCGGCGGCGAACCGCGAGACCGCGGATCGCCGGGAGTGGGCAGGTTGTCGTCGTGCTCGATGTGCGACTCGGATGGCTTGGGCGTTCGGAGGCGATTGCATGAACGGTGATCCCCGCGAGGCGGGTGAGGAGGCCGGGCGGCGCAGTGCCGCCCTTGTCGTCGAGGAGGCCCTGGGGTTTTTGTATCCGGCCGCGTTGCGCGCGGCCGCGGCGGTCGGTGTCGCGGACCATCTGGCCGACGGACCCCTCGGTGTGGCGGAACTGGCGCGGCTGACGGGCACTCGGGAACAGAACCTGTATCGGCTACTGCGACTCCTGGCCACCCGGGGGCTGTTCGAGGAGGACGACCGGGGCCGGTTCCGGCTGACCCCGGCGGGGGACTCGTTGCGTTCCGACGCGCCCGTCTCGGCGCGCGCGGCGGTGCTGATGTTGACGGACCGCACGATGTGGCTGCCGAGCGGGGAGATGACCCGCTGCCTGGAAACGGGTTCCTCGGCCTTCGAGGACATCTTCGGCGTGCCGTTCTTCGAGCACTTCGCCCGGGACGACAAGACCGCCGCCGTCTTCCACGCGGGCATGGACTCCATGTCGGAGGCGGAGAACGTTCCGATCGCCGCGGGCTACACCTTCCCCGAGGCGGCCACGCTGGTGGATGTGGGCGGCGGCTACGGCGGCTTCCTGCTGGCCGCGTTGCGCACCGGCCCGCGTCTGCGGGGCATCCTGTACGACCATGCCCACGTCCTGGCCGGCCACCGACTGGACGTCCCGGAACTGGCGGGCCGCTGGACCACGGCGGAGGGCGACTTCTTCGCCTCGGTTCCCGCCGGAGACGTCTACCTGCTCAAGCGCATCCTGCACGACTGGGACGACGAGCAGTGCGTGCGCATTCTACGCAACTGCCGCCGGGCGATGGCTCCCGGCGGCCGGGTCCTCGTCGTCGACGCGGTGCTCCCGCGGGGCAACGAACCGCACCAGGGCAAGGCACTGGACCTGATGATGATGGCGTCCCTGGTCGGCCGGGAGCGCACCGAGGCGGACTTCGCCCGGTTGTTCCACGCGTCGGGCCTGCGGTTGGCCGGGGTCGTCCCCACCCCGACCGTGCTGTCGATCGTGGAAGGGGCCGCGGCCGAGGACACGTAGGACATCGGTCGCCGGCTCGCCGACCGGTGGGCCGCCGGGGCGACGGTCGCCGCGGCGGCGGGGCCGGTCGCCGGCGTGCGGACCCGTGGGATCGGCTGCCGTGTAAGGTCGATGTCGGGTTCGGAGTGTGCTTGTTGATAGATTCGCCGGGTGGAGGTGGATCATGTCCGAGCCCCAACCGGCGTTGTTCGATGCCGTGGACGCGTTGTTGGCCGAGGCGCCCGGCGATCTCCCGTCGCCGGCCGAGCGTGCGAGGCTGCGCAAGGCCGCCGGGTTCACGCAGCAGCGGGTCGCCGACGCCCTGGGGGTCCAGCGTGTGACGGTCGTGGCGTGGGAGGCCGGGCGCAGCGACCCGCGTCCGCCGCAACGCCAGGCGTACGCCCGCCTGTTGGCGGGGCTCGCCGAGCGCTACCCCGCGCCTCGACCGTCCCCGGGCGGGGCCGACGCGGCGGAGGGCATCACCGGTCCGGCCGACGAACGCAACGGGTCCGTCGAGGGCGCGCCTGCGGCGGACACGGCCGCCGCTGCCCACACCACCTTCACCGTGGACCTCGGCCCGAGCGGCGCCGGGGCCGGGACAGCCGCCGCGCCGTGGGTGCGTAGCGCGCCACGGTCGCCGTCGCCTGCCGCGGAGTCGCCTGCCGCGCTTCCGCCGTCTGCGGGCCGGCCGCCTGCCGCGTCTCCGCCGTCTGCGGGCCGGTCGCCTGCCGCGGTGCCGTCTGGGGGTCGGCCGTCTGCCGTGCCGCCGTCTGCGGCCCAGGCGCCTGTTGCGTCTTCGCCGCCGGTGGCCCAGTCGCCTGGGGCCCGGCCGCCCGCTGCCCAGTGGGCGTCGCGTCCCGACTCGTCTCGGGCGGCTCGCCCCGCCCCGGGCTCCTCGGCCGCATCGCCCAAGTCGCCGCCCCGCACCCGTACGGCCGCCGGGGCCGACACCGCCCCCTCCGACGCGCAGCCCGCAGCCCGGTTCCCCGCAGGCCCCCTCGCCGTCCTCGACGCCGACAAGGCCCGGCTCGTGGCATACCTGGCCGACGGTCGTGTCCTGCCCGGCCCCGCGAAGTCGCTGCCCGCCGTGGTCGCCTGGGCCCTGGACGCCGGCCTCGGCGCCGAACGCCTGCACCGCGCCGGCCGCGACGCCGACCCGCTCGTGGTGGTCACCGCCGCGGCCGCCGAGCGTCTGGGTGTACCCGCCGACCTGGAGGACCGCCGCAACCTGCGCCTGCCCGACGACCACAAGCTGGTCAAGCAGGTCACCAAGGACGGCTGGCGGCTGACCCGGCGCGGCTTCGGCCCCTGGACCAAGGTCTACCGGCCGCCCGCCGACGGCGGCCGGCGGCAGTGCGTGCAGTTCGCCTTCCTCGGCTGGGACGCGCTCGACACCCGTTCCTGGGCCGCCGCCGCCGACCTGCCCGCACCACGACTGGCCGAACTCCTGAGCACCTACGCCACCCGCGTGGTCACCCCCCGCGGCTCCACCGCCGTCGCCGGCCTGACCCTGATGACCGAGCTGCGCCCGCCGACCCAGGCCGTCAAGGACCCGAGCACCGGCAGTTGGCGCTCCGGCCCGGTCGGCGGCTCGCTGACCGAGGCCGTCGACCCGGCACCGCCGGAGGCACCGGACGAGCACCCCGTCGCGCAGAACCGGGGCGGCGCCGACGTGCTGGTGGAGGAGGCGTACGACTGGCACCGCCCCATCCACCTGGTCGGCGACGACGAGGGCAACCGCGAATACGCCGTCGGCCTCGACGTCAACACCGCCTTCCTCGCCGCCGCGTCCCGCCTGCCGGTGGGCCTGGGCGCCCCGGTCCACGTCGAGGCGCCCAGCTTCGACCGGAAGCTTCCCGGCTGCTGGTACGTCGACCTCTCCGGCATCGACCTCGACCCCCGCCTGCCCAACCCGTTCACCCCGACCGGCCTGCCCCCGACCGGCCCCGGCTGGTACGCCACCCCCACCGTCGCCTACGCCGCCGAACTCGGCGCCGAGATCGACCCGTTCGAGGCGTGGATCCGTCCGGAGCACGGCGCCTACCTCGACCCCTGGTACACCCGCCTGCGAGACGCCTACCTGGCCACCATGGCCGACCTCGGCGTCACCCCCGACCTCGACGACACCGCCTTCCTGGCCGCGATGGCCGAGCACAAGCGCACCGACCCCGCCCGCGCGATCGTCCTGGCCGCGATCAAGGCGACCGTCAAGGGCGGCATCGGCAAGCTCCGCGAACGCCCCCAGGGCTCCCGCTACCGCCCCGGCGACCGCTGGCCCGCGCTGGAGCGACCGACCTGGCGTCCCGACATCCGCGCCGCCGTGATCGCCAACGCCCGCGTCGGCATGCACCGCAAGATGCGCAAACTCGCCACCGCCGCCGACCTGTACCCCATCGCGGTGCTCTCCGACTGCGTCGTCTACCTCTCCGAGGGCCCCTCCCCGCTGGACGTGCTGCCACGCACGACCGACGGCAAGCCGATCCCGGGCGGCTTCCGCCTCGGAGTCAGCCCGGGCATGGTCAAACACGAGGGCACCCGCCCCCTCGAATGGGCCCTGCGCATGCTCGTCGAGGGACAAAACCCCGCCCGCCACATCAAGGACGGCGTCGACGCCGTCGCCGAAGGCGAATAGGAACCCGCATGGGCAAGATCGGCGACGGCCTCGACCAGGCCGCCCAACACGTGCTCACCCGCAAACCGCCCCGGTCCACCAAGGCCCGCGTACGGTTCCTGATGAGCAGGAACCAAAACCGCACGCGCACCGTCGCCGCGCTCCTCGGCGTCAGTCAACGCACCGTCGAGCGCTACCTCAAGGGCGACCGCAAGAACCCGCCCGGACCCGTCGACGCCAGGATCGACGCGGAGGTCCGCCGCCTGTGGCAACCCCGGGTCCGCCGCCGCGCCGAACAACGCGCCGCCGCCGCGGGCGCCGTGATCGTCGAGACGCGGGCCCGATTCGGCTTCTCCTCCGCCGCCGGCTCCACCGACGACCCCCGCATGCGCCGCATCACCCAACCCCTTCCGCCCGACCGCGCCCGGGAGTTGTTCGACGCCCACCACGCCGGCGCCCCCGAACGCGAACTGGAACGCATCGTCGCCGCCGGCCTGCACCAGGCCTACTTCCAGGAGGGCGGCACCCGCGCCGACGACCTGGACGCGGTCGAACTCACCGACGTCGACTACTGCGAATTCGACATCCGGGGCTGACCGAGCCGAACCCCGCCACTACCCGTCGCGGCCCTCGCCGGCGAACTCCCCGCCCGGCGGGACCGCCCTGCGATCGTCCGAACCGTCCTCACCGGCGACCTCGGCCCCGCGGCCGACCGCCTCGGCGATCCGCAGGGCCGCCTCGGCGGGGGTCAGGTGTGTGGTGTCGACGACCTCCGCCTCGGCGTGCAGCCAGGTGCGGGCCGCCTCGGCGTAGGGCTCGAGGTACCGGAAACGGAACGGGGAGGGGCCGAGGAGGGTGTCGCCCTCGATCCGCCGACGGAGCGTGTCCTGGTCGGCGTGGAGCACGAAGTGCCGTATCGGGATGGCGTGTTGCCCGAGGCCCGAGCTGATCTCACGCCAGTACCGCTCGACCAGGACGGTCATCGGCATGACCAGCGTGCCGCCGGTGTAGTCGAGCACGCGGTGGGCGGTCTCGACGACCAACCGGCGCCACGGCGGCCAGTGTTGGAAGTTGTCCGTTGCCGGCAGCCCGGGCTTGATGTCCATGAGCGTCTCGCCGACCTTCTCGGCGTCGAGCACCCGTGAATTCGGGACAAGTGGTTGCAGGAGCGCAGCGGTTGTCGTCTTGCCGGCGCCGTGCGTGCCGTTGAGCCATACGATCATGCGTCGACGCTACCGGGGTGCTCGCGGGGCGCGCCGAAGCACGTCCCGAGGCGCACGGCCGGGATCTGTACGGCCGGCGCGTTGTCACTCGCGCCACCACGGTTCGCGGACCACGTCGTTCTCGTCCGCCGCGCAGCCGAGGCCGTTGGCGATCTCCCGGGCGCCGATGTCCCAGCCGACGACGCCGTTGCCGACGCGGTCGAGTTCGATGAGTCGGGCGGGTGTCGGGCCTCGGCCGTAGTCGACGGAGCAGTGCACGACCGGGGCCCACGAGCGGCCGTCGAGGGCGTCGGCGAGTGCGACGACCGGCAGCACGAGCACGGTCGGCACGAGCGCGGCGGCCCGGCCGAACGAGGCCGCGCGCCGCCACGGGGCCGGGGATTGGCCGCGGCGTTCGGGGTGCCGGCCGCGGCGTCCGGCGCGGTACTCGACGACGACGCCGTACCGGAGCAGCACCGAGGCGACCGCCGTGGTCAGCGCCCACCAGGGCCCGAAGAACACGCCGATCAGCACCCCGAACGCGAGCGGTGTCGCGAGGGACACCCCCACCACGCGGGCCCGCGACATACGATCGTCGCCGCGTGGTACGGCGCCGCGGGCGGCGAAGTACGCGAAGCTGACGCGCGAGACCACGATGGCGAGCAGAGCGGCGAACGGCGCGTCGCCGAGGAGCATGCCGAGGATGATGTCGGGCCAGTTCGCGGGTCCCATGGCGGTGACCACGTCGCGGGTCGCGTTTCCCTCGCCGACGGTCCAGGCGAGTTTGAGCGCGGGCAGCATCAGGATCAGCAGGAGCAGGATGTTGTGGCCGGGGCCGCCGCGCTTGTCCGATTCACGGTCCGGTGTGGTGCCCGTTCCGGGTTCCGGCTTGCTGTCCGAGTTGCGGTCGTCTGGGTGATCTGCTCCGGATGTCACAGGCCACAGGATAGGAATCGCGGCGTCCTCGGCGGCGGCACGGCGCGCGGTGTGGGAGAGACCCGCGGGATCAGCGTCGTCGCACGGCTCCCGTGGGATCCAGTACGCCCACTGCCGCGTCGGCGAGTTCGGTCAGCAAGTCCTCGAAGGGCAGGGGGAGTTCGGCGCCCTGATCGAGGCGGCGTTCGCTGTCGGCGAGGGTCGCGGTGACCAGGAGCAACATCAGCCGCAGTCGGGTCGCGTGCACGGCGGGCGGGGTGTCCGGCTCGGCGGTCGCGAGGGCGTCCTCGATCAGCGCGGTGACGGCCCGCACGCCGCCGGCGACGTCGGAACCCAGCGGCGGGGACAGTACCTCGCCCTCCAGGGTGAAGCGGTGCACGAACCGGGCGTAGTGGCTCTCGCGCGCACCGTCGCGCATGGCCTCCGCGAGCGGTCGCAGGTGGATGTCGACGAGCGCCGACAGATCGTCGCGGCGCTCGTCGGGGAGGGCGGCGAGCAGGTCGAGGCGGCGCAGGTTGAGCGGCGCGAGGCGGTCTTCGTACAGCGCGCGGACCAGCGCCTCGCGGGTGCCGAAGTGGTACTGGACGGCGGAGTTGTTGCGCTGTCCCGCCGCGGCGCCGATCTCGCGCAGCGACACGGCGGCGATGCCGCGTTCGGCGAACAGGCGCTCGGCGGCATCCAGGATGCGTGCGCGGGTTCGGGTCTTGACATCCACGGGAGGAGTGTAAGACATTCCGTCTCAGCCGATTCATTAAGACAATCTGTCTCACTGGCTGGAGCACATCGAGCATATCGAGCACACGGCTCGCATGGCTCGCATGGCTCGCATCCAACAACAACCTTGGAGTGTCCGTGTTCGACATCCGCCCTCTGACACCCGCCATCGGCGCCGAGATCGCCGGGATCGACCTGAACCGCGATCTCGGCGCGGACGCCTATGCCGGTCTCGCCGACGCGCTCCACACCCACCAGGTGCTGTTCTTCCGCGACCAGGACATCTCCGCGCGCCGCCAGCGCGACTTCGCGGCCGGCTTCGGGGAACTCCAGCGCTTTCCGTTCGGCGAGCCGCCCGAGGCCGACCTGCCGGAGGTCATGGTCCTGGCCACCGACGGCGACGGGCCGAAGGTCTCCAACGCCGACATCTGGCACAGCGACGCGACGTTCCTGGCCCGCCCGCCGATGGGCACGATGTTGCGCGCGGTGTCGCTGCCGCCGCTCGGCGGCGACACGCTGTGGGCGGACATGGAGAGCGCGTACACCGCCCTCTCCGCGCCGATGCGCGCGCTGCTGGACGGCCTCACCGCAGAGCACGACGTCACCAAGTCGCGCTCGCACCGCGGCGGCGACACGCAGGCACTGCCGCCGGTCGTGCATCCCGTGGTGCGCACCCATCCGGTGACCGGTCGCCGATGCCTGTACGTGAACCGCATCTTCACCACTCGGATCGTCGAACTCGACGAACGCGAGAACGAATTGCTGCTGCCTTACCTGTTCGACCACGTGACCCGGCCCGAATTCCAGGTGCGGTTCACATGGCGGCCGGGCGACATCGCGCTGTGGGACAACCGCGGCACCCAGCACTACGCGGTCTACGACTACCGGGGCCCGCGCGTCATGCACCGCATCGTCATCGAGGGCGACGAACCTCGCTGAGCCCGGCTGTCGTCGGCCGGGAGTTCGCTCGGTCCGGGGATGCGGCTAGTGCATCCACAGCGCCCAGGCGTGGTCGTTGACCTGCTCACAGTAGAAGTAGGCCCCGTGGTTGGGGTATTGGGCCACCGCTCCCGCGCGGCAGTCCTCGGCGGACGCGTAGTAACCCACGATGTACGTGAAGTCCGGCCCGCCCAGGGCGGCCGCGGGCGCGCCGGCGCCGGCCGCGAGTGCGAGGACGAATGCGAAGCCGGTCAAAACCTTGCGCATGAGCCCAACCCCATCCTCCCGGACGGTCCGGCCCGGGGAAACGACGTGCGAGGACTGACGGTTCGTGCCGCGGCGCCTCCAAGTTAGCCGCCCACCACCCGCCGGGACAATAGGTCTATACCTTTGCCGCCGGAGTTCCCCAGGCGCGGTGATCGTGGCCGATTGCCTTTCCCAGGGCCCTCGTATCGTGCCGAGCCTCATGTCCTACGACCCGGACCTGCGCCGACTCGAGGCCCGGTCGGATCGCCTGGTACTCGCGGGCGGCCGGGACTCGCGCGGTGAACTGCCCTATCGTCCGGCCGCGTTCCCGGGGGAGCGGTGTTCGGTTATCCGGCCGCGTCGATCGTGGTGAGTTGGAAGCCGTATCCGATCACCACGACGCCGGCCGCGGCGGTCAGGATCGGGACGCGGCCACCGGGAGGCTGCACGGGGAACGGGTGCTTCCACCGGGTCGTTCCGGTGGCCGCCTCGACCGCCCACAGTGTTCCGGTGGTGTCCGCGACGTACACGTTGCCGAAGTCGTGGCGCACCATGGGACCTTGCGTCCCGAACGTCGGTCGGCTCGCGGAGCCGCCAGGTATCGAACTGCGCCAACGCAGCGTGCCCTTGCGCGCGTCGAGGCAGTAGAGCGTGGTCCGGGTGGCGGCGAAGACCGTGTCGCCGTCGGTGTCGGAGGCGCAGTCCGTGAAGGTCTCGCCGGCGGTGGCGGCGGCGAAGTCCCACACCTGCTTTCCCCGGTCCGGTTCGATCAGGCGGACCCGGTCCGCGCAGTAGACGAAGCCGCCGGCGGCCCAGCAGACGGGGATCGGCGGACGGTCCACGGGGACGTACCCCTGCGTCGACACCGTCGGTACGTCGGTGGTCCAGCCGCGGGCGCCCCCGTGCGTCGCGTCGAGCGTCACGAGGCGTCCGTCCGAGCTCCGGTCGCCGTCGCCGTGCAGGAGCAGGTTGGGGCCGCGCGGGGGGACGAACAACCCGCCGATGTCCGTGCCCACGGTCTCCCATACGCCGGCCCGGGTGCGGACGTCGACGGCCCAGACGAACCCGAAGGAGGACGGCGTCGTCACATCGGCGATCCCCCGGCCGGTGACGAAGGCGATGTCGTCGACGATGCCGGCCACGCCCGTGGGGGTCCATGCGACGTGCGGCAGCGGGAGCGTCCACAACTCCCTTCCGGTGCCGGGCTGGACGGCGCTCAGCACGTCCTGCCGAACGGCCGCGTTGGTGCCGGTGAGGTAGGCGACCCGGTCGTCCCCGGCGACCCTGCCCCTGTCGTTCCAACTTCCGGTCAGCGGAATCGTCCACCGCGGTCGCCCCGCGCCGGCGTCGAACGCGTCCCGGCCGTTTTGGCTGGTGGCGATCACCGAACCCCCGTACACGGCCACGTCGGTGACGGGTCCACTCGCCTTGGCCGTCCACGACGTCGCGGCCGCCGGGCCGTCGAGGACGCCCCTGCGGCCGGTCGGGGCGGGCAGCGGCGCATGCGGGACGACCGGCGGCGGGGCCGGGACGGTGGCCGGCGGCGCGGATTCCGCGCCGGTGGCGGACGGCATCGCGGCCGCGCCCCGGACCGGATCGCCTTGCCTCGGCAGCAGGACGGCCGCCACGCCGCCGGAGACGGCCACCGCCGCGCCGGCGGCGAGACCGAGCAACAACCGCCTGCGCGCGGGCTGTCGACGATCCGGCTCCGGCGGGCTCGGGCTTTCGGGACGGGTGGACGCGCCGGGCGACGGTCCCGTGGCGAGTGGCACGGATGCCTCGGGCGGCGGCGGCCACGTCCCCGGCCGTGCGGAGCCCGCGGGCGGTGCGGCGCTCCCGGGCGGCGGCCACGTTTGGGACGGCACCGAGGCCCCGGGCGGCGCGGCGCCTTCCGGCAGTGCCGACGTCTCGGGCGCCGCCGACGTGGGTCGGTCGTCCGGGCTCGTCGTGTTCGGGGCCGGGTGGGCGTCCGCCGCGTCCCGGGAGGCCGGCAGGTCCGTCAGGACGTCGGCCGCGCGGCTCACGGCGCGCGTGACCGCATCCGGCAGCCAACTTCCCCCGCCCGCACCGCTCTCGTCCCGGCTGACGAAGTCGATCAGCGCCCGCGGCGTCGGACGCCGCACGGGGTCCTTGTCCAGGCACGCCGCCACCACGTCCCGGATGGAGGCCGGCAGCGCGCCGACATCGGCCGGATCGCCGACGACGCGCCGGAGCACGGCGGCGGGCGCCCCGTCGCCGAACGGCCGCTGCCCGGACGCCGCGTACACCATCGTCGAGCCCAACGCGAACACGTCGCTCGCCGTGCTCACCGACCGCCCCAGGGACTGTTCGGGCGACATGTAGCCCGGCGATCCCACGATGGTGCCCTCCCGGGTGAAGGAGGTGCCGTCCAGCGCGTGGGCGATGCCGAAGTCGATGACGTGGGGACCGTCCAGCGCCAACAGCACGTTGCCGGGCTTGAGGTCGCGGTGGATCACCCCCGCCGCATGGATCCCGACCAGCGCCTCGGACACCCCGGCCAGCAACATCCGCAACGACGCCTCGGGCAGCGGGCCGTGCCGCCGAACGGCGTCGTGCAGCGACAGGCCCGAGACGAACGCCGTCGCCATCCACGGCGGATCGCCGTCCGGATCCGCGTCCACGACCGGCGCGGTGAAGGCTCCGGACACCCGCCGCGCGGCCGCCACCTCGGCTCGGAAGCGGTTGCGGAAGTGCTCGTCGGCGGCGAAGTCCGCGCGGATGACCTTCACCGCCACGGCGCGCCCGGCGGCGGAGCGGCCGAGGTAGACCTTCCCCATGCCACCCGAACCGAGCGGCAGGAGCAGGACGTACGGGCCGATCCGTCGCGGATCCGAGGCGTCGAGCTGTTCCATCCGGCGACTACGCCCCGCTCGCGGCGACGACGACCAGCGAGGTGCGGTTGGCGCCCCACACCCGACCGCCGCCCACCGCCGTGAGCAGGACGTCGGTCGCGTCCTGGGTGGGGTCGCTGTACTTCCATCGGCCCTTGCCCGTCTCGGCGTCCACCGCCCAGAGGTTCGCCCTGTCGTCCGCCACGTAGACGTTGCCGTCCGCGATTCGGATCCCGGCCGAGTCGGATTCGTGGAGCGAACCCTCCTGCGGCGCGGTGGCCCACCTCGGTGCGCCGGTGGCCGCGTCGAGGGCGATCAGGCCGACGGCGCAGGTGACGTACACCGTCCGTCCGTCCGGGCTCGCGACCGGATCGCCGAAGGGGTCGCCGCCGCGGGTGGCCCGAAACGTCCACCGCTGCCGGCCGTCGAGCGGGTCGACCGCGACGACCGAGGATCCGGCGTACACGTAGGCGCCGCCCGCGAAGCAGGCTCGCGTCCGCGCATAGGCGCCGAAGGAGCCGCCGGGTACCGGGTTGCGCCAGCCGCGTCTGCCGGTCGCCGGGTCGAGCACGACGACCTCGCCGTCTCGACCGATCGCGCCGCCACCCGCGAGGATCATCGACGCGGTCGTGGGCGGTACCAGCAGCACCGCCGCCACGTCCGTGCCGGTTTCCTGCCACAGCGTGTCGCGCTTACGGGTGTCCACGGCCCACACGAGACTCCGCGCGGGGGGACCGCCCGGAAAGTCGCCGGAGACGATCACGGTGTCGCCCAGGATCCCGGCGACGACCCGCAGGAGCAGACCGCCGGTCGGCGCCGCCACCGACCACAGGAGTTTTCCGGTCGAGACGTCCATGGCGTGCAGGCCGTCGACACGCGTGGAGCCGGCGCTGCCGCAGAAGTAGAGAACGCCGTTGCGCACGAGGCCGGGCCGATGCCTGGCCGACACGCCGACGCTCGCCGAGGTCGGCCCCCAACGGGCCTTGGCGTCCAGATCCAGGCCGTTCGCGGCGAGCAAGCCGAAGGAGACCAGGACGTCGCCGCTCAGGACGAGACCCTCGCACGGATCGCCGAGGTCGCGCATCCTGCGGACGACGGCGTCGGGGGCGGTGAGGGGCGTGGTCGCCACGGCGGCCGGGGCGGACGGGGCGCCGGTCGGACGGGGGAGGGCGGACCCGCTCGTGCGGCCGGCGTTCGCGGTGTTTCCCCCGCCCCGGTTCGACAGCGCGACGGCCGCGGTGATGCCGCCGGTCACCGCGACGGTGCCCGCGACGCCGACGAGCAGGGCCCGGCGACCGATCGTCCGGGCCGTGGGCGGTGCCTGCGGCTCGGGCGGGATGCGCGGGGACGGCAGTGTCGGGAGTATCGGCGCGGCCGGGGGAGCGGTGAGGGTCGACGCGCGGACCGCCATGATGTCGGCGGTCAGCGGCGCGGGCAGCCAACTCCCGGCCGCCACGTCGACGCCTTGGCGTTCGATGTCCTCGACCACCTCGGCCGGGTCGGGCCGCTCGGCGGGGTCCTTGGCGAGGCAGCGCAGGATCAGTGCGCGCAGCGGTTCGTCGAGCCCGGCCAGCGGTACCCGGTCCGGCTCGGTGCCGGCGACGCGGAACATCAGTGCGGCGGCGTTGCCGGTCCCGAACGGGGGCAGCCCGGTGGCGGCGAAGTATGCGGTGGCGCCCAGCGAGAAGACGTCGCTGATCGGCGTGAGCAGCCGCTCCAGAGCCTGTTCGGGCGACATGTAGCCGGGTGAGCCGATCACCGCGCCGCTGCGGGTGTGCGAGGTTCCTTCCACCGCCCGGGAGATCCCGAAGTCGATGACGTGCGGTCCGTCGAGCGCGACCAGGACGTTCGAGGGCTTGAGGTCGCGGTGGATCAGGCCGGCGGCGTGTATGTTGCCGAGCGCCTCCGCCAACCCGGCGACCAGCATGCGCAGCGCCGCCCCGGGCAGCGCCCCGTGCCGGGCGACCGCGGTGGACAGGGGTACACCGGGCACGAACGCCGTTGCCATCCAGGGGACCGGGGCGTCGGGATCGGCGTCCACGACGGGAGCGGTGAAGGCGCCGGAGACGCGGCGGGCGGCGGCGACCTCCTGTCCGAAACGAGCCCGAAAGACCGGATCGTCGGCGAGTTCGGGACGGACGACCTTGACCGCGACGGTACGACCGCCGGCCGAACGGCCCAGGAACACCTTGCCCATGCCGCCCGCACCGAGCAGGCCCAGCACGGCGTACGGCCCGACCCGCCGCGGATCGGCGGCGCCCGAAAACTCCATGGTTCCCCTCTTCTGCGGCGGTCGCCAGGATACCGACCCGATGATCATGCTGCGGCGGGGCCGTGTCGCGTGAACCGGATATCCGCGCGAGTGGGGTAGCGGAAGGATCGGTGGGTCCTGTTCCTCACGTCGATCAAGGGAATCTGCCAGTGAGCAAAATGGGTCGAAGCGCCGCGGCCGTACTGGCGTCGGTGTCGTTGTTCGCCGGTGTGGGCGTCGCGCTCGCGCCGTCGGCGTCCGCCGCGAGCAACCCCGGGTGCTACCGGGATCTGCGCGACCACACCGCCAAGGTCACCGGCAACAACGTCAGCCTGCGCAAGGGCAAGGGCACCTGGACGCCGATCCTGCGGGTGCTCCAGAAGGGTGCGAAGGTCACCGTCTACTGCCAGGGCGTCGTGTACCGGGACGGTGACGCCGAGGCGAGCGAGTGGTACTACGTCAAGCACCAGGCGTCGGGCATCAAGGGTTGGGTGTCCATCAAGTACGTCCGTTGATCCACGGCTCCCGGTGGTCCACGGATCCCACCGATCCACGATCGTGAACCCCCCGGGCGGTGGTCGCCCGGGGGGTTCACGGCGATCGGCGCCTTGCTCGGAGGAAGACGCGGGCGTTGTCCAGCCACGCCCGCGCGTCCCCGCCGCCCGGACCGGCCGGTTCGACCCGGAACGGCTCCGTCGGAAGGGGCAACCCCGCGGCGTGGAACGAGAGTTCGCATCCGATCACACCCAGGGTGGCGATCTGCCGGAGTCGATCCGTGGGACGGCGTGCGGTGCCCACCGCATCGAGGACGTCCTGCCCGTGGGCCCACACCTCCATGAGCCGAAGCGGCGCCAAATGGGCGTTGCGGTGTCGATCGTTTACGTCCAACGGCGTCGGGGTGTGCGTCCCCTGTCGACCCGAAGGGACCCGATCGGGGTGGTTCGGTTCGCCAGGTCGGGTGGTTCTGCGGGCGCGGCGACGTGGCGACGGGGGAGTCGATGGGAGGCTTTCGGTGGAATCGACGTCCCCCACGCTTGGAAGGTTTGGTGAGTCGTGTCCTCGTCCTGCGCGACGTGCGACCGGGAGATCCGGGAGGATCGGGACGCCGCGGTGCCCGAGCCCCCGAAGCCCGCCGATGTGGTGGCGCGGGACCCGCAGTTGCGCGCCGCCGTGCCCGTCGACTCGGTCGGCGCGGCGTTTCGGGATTCCGCCGACAGCCTGGTGCGGAGCGTCGCGCTGCTGATGGATGCCTACGCCCGGCGTCCCGCCCTCGGCCGGCGTGCGACACGTACGGTGATCGATCCGGAGTCCGGTCGCACGACACTGGAACTGCTGCCGCGCTTCGACACGATCTCCTACGCCGAGCTGTGGGAACGGGCCGGCGCGGTCGCGGCCGAGTGGACGCGCGATGGGGGGTGTCCGGTCGGCGCCGGGGATTTCGTGGCGCTGTACGGTTTCGTCGGCGTCGACTACACGGTGCTGGACCTGGCGTGTCTGCGGTCGGGGGCGGTGTCCGTGCCGTTGCCGTCGAGCGCCGCCGTGGCCCGGTTGCGGCCGATCGTCGACGAGGTCGGGCCGCGAGTCCTGGCGGCCGGCGTCGAAGTCCTGGACAGCGCGGTCGAGTTGGTGTTGTCGAGCAGGTCGAAGCCCCGACTCGTGGTGTTCGACCACCACCCGGAGGTCGACGATCAGCGCGAGCGCTTCGAGGCCGCGCGCAAGCGCCTGGCCGAGGCCGGACTTCCGGGGATCGACGCCCTCACGGTCGTCACCGAGCGAGGACGTACGCTCCCGCCCGCCGCGTACTCGAACTCGGACTCGGACTCGGACACGATGCGCCTGCTCGTCTACACCTCCGGCAGCACGGGAGAGCCGAAGGGCGCCATCTACACGGAGCGTATGCTTCGGCGACTGTGGCTGGGCAGCATCCCGGCGGACGACGGGCTGCCGTGGATCACCGTCCACTACCTGCCCCTGAGCCATGTGGCGGGCCGCACCGCGCTGTTCCACACCCTGGGCCACGGCGGCACCGCGTACTTCACCGCGAAGAGCGATGTCTCGACCCTCTTCGACGACATCCGGCTGGTCCGCCCGACCCAGCTGATGCTGGTGCCGCGCATCTGCGACACGCTGTATCGGGAGTATCGCCGTGAACCGCCCCGACGGGCGGGGCAGTCGGCCCCCGAACCCCGCCTCGGCGGCCGGGTGTTGCGGGTGATGTGCGGCAGTGCGCCGCTGTCCCCGGAACTCGCGCGGTTCATGGAGTCCTACCTGGGCCGGACCGTGCACGACAGCTACGGGTCGACCGAGGCCGGCGTCGTGTTGTTCGACTCTCGCGTCCAGCGGCCGGCGGTACGCGAGTACAAGCTCGTCGACGTACCGGAATCGGGCTACCACACCACCGATGCCCCGCATCCACGCGGCGAGTTGCTGCTCGGGTCGGAGTTCGTCACCCCCGGCTACCACGGGCGGCCCGAGGCGACCGCCGAGGTCTTCGACGAGGACGGGTTCTACCGAACCGGCGACATCATGGAGCAGACCGGCCTGGACCGACTGGTGTACGTGGGCCGCCGCAACGACGTACTGAAGCTGGCCCAGGGGGAGTTCGTCGCACTCTCGCGGCTGGAGAGCGTCTTCGCCACCGCCGCGCTCGTGCGGCAGGTCTACGTGTACGGCAACGGCGAGCGCGCCCACCTGCTCGCGGTGCTCGTGCCCACCGAGGAGGCGATGGCGCGGGCCGAGGGCGACGAGTTGAAGCGGGCGCTGGGCGAGTCGCTGCACCGTGTCGCCAGGCAGGCCCAGCTGGAACCCTACGAGGTCCCCCGGGACTTCCTGGTGGAGACCGAGCCCTTCGACACCGGGAACGGCCTGCTGTCGGAGCTGCGCAAGAACGTCCGGCCCCGGTTGAAGGAGCGCTACGGGGACCGGCTGGAACGGCTGTACGAGCGGACGTCGAGCGGGCGGCCGGACGAACTGCGCGCCCTGCGCGAGGGCGGCGCCGACCAACCGGTGCTCGCGACGGTCCGGCGGGCCGCCGGCGCTTTCCTGGGGCTGTCGGTCGCGGACCTGGGTCCGGCCACGAGCTTCACCGACCTGGGGATCGACTCGCTGTCCGCGCCGGCGTTCGCCGAACTGCTCGGGGACGTCTTCGGGGTCGAGGTCCCGGTCGGCATGCTGCTCGGCCCGGCGTGCTCCCTGCGCGCGATCGCGGAACACATCGAGGCGGTGCGCGAGTTCGACGAGGTGCGCCCCTCGGCGACCACCGTGCACGGCGCCGGCGGCGAGGTGGTGCGGGCGGCCGACCTCACGCCGGACCGGTTCATCGACGCCGCCACCTTGAAGGCCGCCCGTTCGCTAGCGGCATCGGTACGGCCGGCGGCGACCGGGACCGTGTTGCTGACCGGCGCGAACGGCTACCTCGGCCGGTTCGTGTGCCTCGACCTGCTGGAGCGCCTGGCCGGCACCGGCGGCCGGCTGGTCTGCGTCGTGCGCGGCCGGGACGACGCCGAGGCCCGTCGCCGGCTCGACGCCGCCTTCGACGACGGCGGCGACGGGGAACTGCCGCGCCGCTACCGCGACCTGGCCACCGGCCGGCTCGACGTGCTCGCCGGAGACATCGGCCGGGAGCGGCTCGGCCTCGACGCGGGCACGTGGCGGCGGCTGACCGAGGACGTCGATCGGGTCCTGCACCTGGCCGCGCTGGTCAACCACGTGCTGCCCTACGACCAGCTCTTCGGCCCCAACGTGGCCGGCACCGCCGAGCTGATCAAACTCGCGCTCACCGGGCGGATCAAGCCGTTCACCTACCTCTCCAGCGTCGGCGTGGCCGCGGGGGCCGAACCGGCGCGGCTCGACGAGAGCGCCGACATCCGCGCGGCGAGCCCCGAGCGCCGCCTCTCGGACGCGTACGCCACCGGCTATGCGACCAGCAAGTGGGCCGGCGAGGTGTTGCTGCGCGAGACCCACGAGCTGTGCGGCCTGCCGGTGACCGTCCTGCGCTCGGACATGATCCTCGCCCACCCCCGCCACGCCGGCCAGCTCAATGTGACCGACGTGTTCACCCGGCTGATGCTGAGCCTGGTCGCCACCGGCATCGCGCCGACCTCCTTCTACCGGAGGGACGCGGGGGCACCACGACCGCGCGCGCACTACGACGGTCTGCCCGTCGACTTCGTCGCCCGGGTCGTCGACACCCTCGGCGCACGCGACGGAGACGGCTTTCGGACGTTCAACGTCGTCAACCCCCACGACGACGGCATCTCGCTGGACACCTTCGTCGACCGGCTCGTCGCGGCCGGCCACGCCATCGACCGCGTCGACGACCACGGCGTCTGGTTCACCCGCTTCGAGGCCGCGCTGCGGGCGCTGCCGGAAAAGCGGCGCCGGCACTCCGTACTGCCCCTGCTGCACGCCTTCCGGCAGCCGGCCGAACCGGTGGCCGGCTCGCGCCTCCCGGCCGGACGGTTCGCGCGAGCCGTCCGGGCGGCGGGGATCGGCGAGTCGGAGATTCCCCACCTGTCCGCCGGGCTGATCGACAAGTATACGGCGGATCTGCGCCGTCTCGGACTGATCTGATTTCGCGTCGATAATCGCCCGGCCCGGCCGGAACTCGGCCATTCGGGCGCCTTTTCGGACCCGATACTCTGAATGTGATTCGCGTTCCGCGACATACCGACATGTCCTTGCAGAGCTTTATGGGATCGTGAGTGAATAGCCGCTTCGCCGTTTCGTAAATTCCTCCGCAAGGACCGGGAGTGCATCCTGATTATGTCTACCATCGAATTTTCTCCGTCCCGATTCCTGGCGGACATCGAAACGTCCGCCGACATCCTGGGCGCCGACTACTGCGCGCCGATGACGCGCCGGGTGCTGGACGTGTTCGAGGAGAGCTTCCACCGGGGGGCGGTCCTGTGGCGCACCACCGATCGGCCCGGTGGCGCGCTGAACTATCGCTTCTACGAGCGCAGGCCACTCGACACCGTGTGCATCGCCGAGCGGGCCGGATTCATCCCCGCCCGCAGTCCGGCCGCCGGCCTGATCCGTGCCTGGAGCGGGCTGTACGCGGGATCGAGGGAGTTGTGCGACTTCGACTCGGCGCAGGGCCTGGTCAAGACGTGGGTGTATCTGGACGGGAGGCGGCCCGTCGAGGAGGTCCTCGACACGCGTGGGATCCCGGATCCGATCCGCCGGCACGAGAGTCGTTTCCGCGAACTGGGCCTGACGGTGGTGCGGAATGTGGCGGTGGATTATCAGCAGGGCACCGCGAACCTGTACTTCCGTACCGGGGAAGGCATCGACGCCGGGTCGACGAAGCGACTGCTCGCGCTGTCCGGGGGCACCATGCCGGACGCGCGGACTTTCGGGGACATGCTCGCCTTCACGGCCCCGGGCGGCTATACGTTCTCGGTGACACTGCGGATCGACACGGGACGGATCGAGCGGGTCGGGTTCTATGCTCTTCGGCTTCCCGCCGGGCGGTTCCCGCACATCGGTGGCCGGCTGGCCACGTTCTTCGACCGGGTTCCCTCCCACGACGACGCGGAGATGAATGCCGTCGCCTGGTCGTTCGGCTCGGGAAATCGCCGCTATATGAAGGCCGAGCGCAGCTACTGCGGACGACTGGTGGCCCTGATGCACGACTGCGACAGCCCGATGACCGTCCCCGTCATGCACTCGTGACGGACAGCAAGGCGGGGGGAGTGACGGGCCCAGCCCGGTCCGCGGCCGCGGACCTCGTCCCGGGTGTCTCGGCGTGCAGGCGATCATGGACGTATGACCGAGCGTGAATCCTCCGGCCGTCCCGCCGCGGCGACACTGGCCCGGGTCCTGGATCTGATCGACCCGGGGATCATCGACGTCGTGGCGGCGCCGTGCGGGACCGACGTGCCGGTGCGCGGGGTCACCCTGTACGACCTGGGCGACGAGGGCGCCGACGGCGCGGCGCTCGCCGGGACGATCCTGCTCGCGGTGGGCGTGGACCCGCGCGGGCGCGAAGCGGTGGAGGCCGTGCGGGCGGCCCGGGACGCGGGGGCGAGCGCGCTGGTGCTCCGGCGCGGGGCGGCCGGGGTGGACCCGGCCGTGGTCGAGGCGGCCGAACACGGCGGCACGGCCCTGCTCACCCGGCATCCCCGACGCGGCTGGACCCACGTCCTCGGCCTGCTGCGCAACGCCTGCGCGCAGAGCGGCACCTTCGAACTCGCCGCCGTCGACAGCCTGCGCCCGGGGGACCTGTCCGGCCTGGCCAACACGGTCGCCGACCTGGTGGGCGGCGCGATCACGATCGAGGATCCGCAGTCGCGGGTGCTGGCCTACTCGCGGATGGACCACGAGCCGGATCCCATGCGCCGGGCGACCATCCTGAACCAGGAGGTGCCGCGCTGGCGGGTGGCCGAGCTGCGCGAGAGCGGCTTCTTCCGCACCCTGTGGGGCACCGACGACGTGGTTCGGCTGCCCGCCGACGAGCGTTACGCGGAGCGGCTGGCGATCGCGGTGCGCGACGGGGGCGAGGTGCTGGGGTCGATCTGGGCCGCGGCCGACGGACGCCCGCTCGCGCCGGACGCGACGGCGGCGTTGCGTACCGCCGCCCGGGCGGCCCTGCCGCACCTGGTCCACCACGAGACGCGCGGCCGCGAGGCGGCGCGGCGGCGGGAGGAGGCGGTACACACGCTGCTCGGCGGCGGCGCGGGCGCGGAACAGGCGGCCCGGACACTGGGGGTGCGCCCGGATCGGCCGTACACGGTGATCGTGGTCGAGGCGTACGAGCGTCCCGGGACGGAGGCCGCGGCCGACCCGCCCACGCACGCCGAACAGCGGGTGCTCGACGTGCTCGCGCTGCAGGCGACCGCGCTGCGCCCGGAGTGCGTGACCGCGCGGGCCGGGCGGCGGCTGTTCGTGCTGACCCCGGCCGGCGACGCGCACGCGGACCCGGCGCGGGACCTGGTCGCCACCGCGCGGTCGGTCCCGGGCACGGTGGTCTTCGCCGGCGTCGGGCCCACCGCGGGGCGGCCGGACGCGTTGCCCGGCGCGCGCGAGGAGGCCGAGATCGTGGTGCGGGTGCTGCGCGAGCGGGCGGCGGCGTCGGCCGGGGCGCACGCGTCCGCGTCGGCGCTGTCCGCCGACGTGGTGTCCGAGGTGGCCCTGGTGCGCCTGCTGGACCGGCTCGCACCGCTGTGGCCGATGGCCGGGCCGGTGCACGAGATGGTCGAGCACGACCGCCTGCACGGATCGGAGTACTCCGCGTCGGTCGGCGCGTACCTGGGCGCCTTCGGCGACACCTCGGCCGCCGCGCGCGGGCTGAGCGTGCACCCGAACACCCTGCGCTATCGGCTGCGCCGGGCCGGGGAGCTGTTCGGGGTGGACCTGGACGATCCGACGGGCCGACTGCTCGCGGATCTCGGGCTGCGATTGGTGTACCGGGCGCGCCCGTGAATCCGGAGCGGGTCCACATCGCATTTCATGATCATTTTCTTGTCGTGGCAGACAATCGATGCTGCCGCCTTTGGTCGCCTGTGACGCTGACCCCCGCCCGCGCCCGGATCCAAGCTGTGCATGCGACTCGAACGGGCCGCGAACACTCGACATCTCCGAGGTGTGGTGCACGTGACTTCCGCAGCGGCCCGACGGCGTCGATCGGCCCGAGAGGCGGCCCTGGCCCGAGTGGTCGAGCAGGGGCTGCTGGGCCCGGAGCAGCCCCTGCTCGGACTGCTGGACGTGGACGGCATCCGGGCGTCGGTCGACGCGCTGACGGCGGCGTTCGGCGACACCCCCGTACTGCACACCTTCGCCGCCAAGGCGTGCGGCCTGGTCCCGGTGCTGCGCCTGCTCGCCGACGCGGGCATGGGCTGCGAGGTCGCCTCGCCGGGTGAGCTCGAACAGGCCCTGGCGGCGGGGTTCACCCCCGAACGGCTCGTCCTGGACAGCCCCGCCAAGACGATCGAGGAACTGCGGTACGCCCTCGCGCACGGCATCGCCGTCAACGTCGACAACTTCCAGGAACTGGCGCGGATCGACGCGATCGTGGCCGAGCGCCCGGCGACGGGGCCGATCGGGATCCGGGTCAATCCGCAGGTCGGCGCGGGCACGATCGGCGCGATGAGCACCGCGACCACCACGTCCAAGTTCGGCATCGCGCTGCGCGACCCGGGGGCCGTCGAGGCCGTGGTCGAGGCGTTCGTCCGCCGGCCGTGGCTGAACCGGCTGCACGCACACGTCGGCTCCCAGGGCTGCCCGCTGTCGCTGATCGCGGCCGGCCTGCGGGCCACCCACGAACTGGCCGAGCACGTCAACGCCGTCCTGGGCCGGCGACAGATCACCGGCCTGGACATCGGCGGCGGCCTGCCGGTGGACTTCACCGGCGACGAGGACGACCCGACCTTCGCCGACTACGTCGCCGAACTGCGCGCGTCCGTGCCCGAACTCCTGGACGGCCGCTACGAGTTGGTCACCGAGTTCGGCCGCTCGCTGCTGGCCAAGAACGGCACGATCGCCTCGCTCGTGGAGTACACGAAGAGCGCCGGCGGCCGACGCATCGCGATCACCCACGCGGGTGCGCAAGTCGCCACCCGAACCGTGTTCATGCCCCGGGCGTGGCCGCTGCGCGTGGGCGCCTTCGACGCCCACGGCCGACCCAAGCACACGCCGGAGGAGATCCAGGACGTCGCCGGCCCGTGCTGCTTCGCCGGCGACCTGACCGCCGTCGGCCGCCCGCTCCCGCTGCTCGAACCGGGCGACGTGGTCGCGCTGTACGACACCGGCGCGTACTACTTCTCGTCCCACTTCGCCTACAACTCGCTGCCCCGCCCGGCCGTGTACGGCTACCGGGTCGTGGACGACGAGGTGCGCCTGGCCACCGTCCGCGAGGCGCAGACCGTCCGCGAAGTGGTCCTGGAGAGCGGCGCGGCCCATGTGCACGCCCTGGTGGACCTGGGGTCCGCGACCTCCTCGGGGTACCCGTCCGAGCACGACTGTCCCGACCCCGAGGAGGTGGCGGTATGACCCGCGTCCTGATCTCCGCCGACATGGAGGGCGCCACCGGCACGGTGCTGCCCGCCGACGTGCGCGCCGGCAACCCGCGCTACGAACGATTCCGGCGCCTGCTCACCGGCGACGTCAACGCGGCGGTGGCCGGATTCCTGCACGGCGGCGCCGACGAGGTGATCGTCAACGACGCGCACTGCGGCATGGACAACGTGCTCCTGGAGGAACTCGACCCGCGCGCGGTGCTCATCGTCGGCCGCAACAAACCCCTCGGCATGCTCCAGGGCCTCGAACTCGACGTGGACGCGCTGGCGTTCGTCGGCTACCACACCGGCGCGGGCGAGGCGGGCGTACTCGCCCACACCTACCTCTCGCACAGCGTGCTCGGCGTGCGCGTCGACGGCCGCGCGGTCGACGAGGGGAGCTTCAACGCACTCGTCGCCGCCGAGGCCGGGGTGCCGGTGGTGCTGGTCACCGGCGACGACCTGACCTGCGCCGAGGCCGGGCGCTACGCCCCGGGCTGCCGTACGGTCACGGTGAAGACGGCCATCTCCCGGCATGCGGCGATCTGCCGTACGCCCGCCGCGACGGCGGCCGACATCCGCCGCGAGGCCGCCGCCGCGTTGGCGAGCCCGGGAGACCGGGGCCGCGCGATCCCCGCCCCGCACGTGGTCGAGGTCGACGTGGACAGCCCCTACCTCGCCGAACGGGCGAGCGCGATGGGCGGGGTCGACGTCGTCGGCCCGCGCACCGTGCGCCTGGAAGCCCCCGACGCCCGCGAGGCGCTGCGCCGGTTCCGGGCCCTGACCTGGGTGATCGGCGCCGGCCGCGAGGACGACTGGACCTGACCGGTCGCGCCCGCCTGCCCCCTACCTCTTTCGTTCCCCGCCCCGCAGGAGTCTCCATGTCGTCGCAGTCCACATCCCCGACCGAGCAACCACGACTCAGCCGTTCGCTCCGCAACCGGCACATGGCCATGATCGCGATCGGCGGGGCGATCGGGGCCGGTCTGTTCGTCGGCAGCGGCAGCGTGATCAAGACCGCCGGGCCGGCCGCGATCGTGTCGTACTGTCTCGCCGGCGCGCTGGTGTTGTGCACGATGCGCATGCTCGGCGAGATGGTCGTGGCGAGGCCGTCCTCGGGTTCGTTCTCGGACTACGCGCGCAGTGCCATCGGGCCCTGGGCGGGGTTCACGATCGGCTGGCTGTACTGGTACTACTACGTGATCATCGTGGCCGTCGAGGCGGTCGCGGGCGCCGCGATCCTGCACGCCTGGATCGATCTGCCGCTGTGGGTGCTGGCGATGGCCCTGATGGCGGTGATGACGGCGACGAACCTGCTGTCGGTGAAGTCCTTCGGCGAGTTCGAGTTCTGGTTCTCCTCGGTCAAGGTCGCCGCGATCATCGCGTTCCTGGTCGTCGGGGGGCTGCACGTGTTCGGCGCGTGGCCGGGCAGTTCGTTCGACTTCTCCAACCTCACCTCGCACGGCGGCTTCGCGCCGAACGGCTTCACCTCGATCTTCTCCGCCATCGTGGTGGTCATCTTCGCCTTCGGCGGCGCCGAGATCGTCACGATCGCCGCCGCCGAGAGCAAGGAGCCCGAGCGCTCCGTGGCCAAGGCCACGACCGGCATCATCTGGCGGATCATCCTGTTCTACGTCGGCTCGATCTTCCTGGTCGTCACGATCGTCCCGTGGGACGGAGCCGAGGTGCTGGCGAGTCCGTACGTCGCCGCGTGGGACATCATCGGCCTGCCCGGCGCGGGAACGGTGATGGACATCGTGATCCTCACCGCCGTGCTCAGCGTGCTCAACTCGTCGGTGTACGTGTCCTCGCGCATGCTCTTCGCGCTGGCCGCGCACGGCGACGCGCCCAAGTGGTCGGTCCGGACCAGCAGGCGCAACGTCCCGGTGCGGGCGATCCTGGCGGGTACGGTCGTCGGCTGGGTCTCGGTGGTGCTGGCCTACCTGTCGCCGGACACCGTGTTCACGTACCTGGTCAACTCCTCCGGTGCGATCGCCATCTTCATGTACGTCATGATCGGCGCCTCGCAACTGCGCATGCGCCGCCGGTTGGAGCGCGAGGCGCCGGAGCGACTGACGCTGCGGATGTGGCTGTTCCCCTACCTCACCTGGGTCGTGATGGCGGGCTTCGTCGCCGTGCTGGTGGCGATGGCGGTCATCGACGACCAGCGCACCCAGCTGTTCACCAGTCTGGGCAGCCTGGCGGTCGTGCTCGCCGCGTACGGGCTGCGCCGGGTGTACGGTCCGCGCCCGGTCCACTCGGGCGAGCCCCGGGACCCGGAAGCCGCCCCGGAATCCGTCGTCACGCCGTAGCGGCCGAACCCGGCACCACCCCCGCTCTTCTTCCCGGTGATCAGACGCCGATGACGGTGAGGGAGAGCCACAGTGCCGGCACCGACAACAGCAGGCCTGCGGGCACGGTCCACAGGCCGAGTCGGGTGAATCTGCCGAGTTCGACCTCGCCGTCGTGTTCGTGCACGATGCGTCGCCACAGCAGGGTGGCCAGGGAGCCGGCGTAGGTGAGGTTGGGTCCGAGGTTGACGCCGATCAGCACCGCGAGCACGGCGCCCGGCCCGGACGGCGCGGTCAACGGCAGCAGCACCAGCACGGCGGGCAGGTTGTTGACGACGTTCGCGAGCAGCGCGGCCAGTGCCGCGATGGCGAACAGGGCCGCCAGGCCGGTGCCGTCCGGGATCAGCCGGCCCAGGGCGCCGGCGAGGCCGTTGTCCACGACGGCGCGGACCACGATGCCCAGGGCCAGGACGAAGGCCAGGAACGGGATCGCGGTGGCGCGCACGATGGCGGTGGGCGTGGTGCGCCGCCGGACCAGGGCCCGCACGGCCAGGACGACGGCGCCGGCGAGGGCCGCCCAGGCGGGGTCGACGCCGATCGCGGAGGTCAGCACGAAGCCGGCCAGCGTGCAGGCCACGGTGATCAGCGCGAACAGCGGCACCTCGCGGGGTTCGGCGGTGGGCGGCGCCTGGGCGCCGGCGTCCAGGTCGGCCGCGAAGAAGCGCCGGAAGACCACGTATTCGGCGGCGATGGCGACCAGCCAGGGCAGGACCATCAGGGCGGCGAAGCGGGTGAAGCTCAAACCGCTGGCGGCGAACGCGAGCAGGTTGGTGAGGTTGGAGACCGGCAGCAGCAGCGAGCCGGTGTTCGCCAGGTGGGTGCAGGCGTAGACGTGCGGTTCGGCGCGGGCGCCGAGCCGGGCGGCGGTGGCGAACACGACCGGGGTGAGCAGCACGATGGTGGTGTCCAGGCTGAGTACCGCGGTGATCCCCGAGGCGGCGACGAACACCTGCACCAGCAGCCGGCGCGGGCGTCCTGCCGCGGTTCGGGCCATCCACGCCCCGCAGGCGTGAAACAGGCCCTCGTCGTCGCACAGCCGGGCCAGGACCAGAACGGCGGCGAGGAACCCGATCACCGGCCCGAGCCGCGCCGCCTCGTCACCGGCGTGTGCGGGCGAGATCGCCCCGACGGCGACCACGACACCCGCGGCCGGTACGGCGACCACCGCCTCCGGCATGCCGAACGGCCGAACGACGGCGCACGCGAGCACGCCCAGAAGCAGCACGACGGAGACGACCTCCGCCAACGAGGAATCCACCCGCCCGATCTTCCCCCAACCGCACGAACCGACATCCGGCACCTCCGCGCAATCGGGACGACCGACGGCTCGGGCCCTCGACCCGGCCCGGTCCCACGTTGCACGCGCTCGGCAGGATGAGGGTGGAGACGGTCACGGCACGATTGCCCGTACGCGGTTCTCCCGTCGATGAGATCGGGAACGGTCGCCGCCATCTGCGCCGCCGGCGGACGTCGGGCGGATTCACCTCTCCGGTTTTCCGCGGGGTTCGGTGGGTTTACCGCGTTTTTCCTTGGACTTACCGTCGCCTTTCGGACCCTTGTCCGAGTCTCGGGGCGGCGAGTCGGTGGCGGATGAGGGGACTCGGGCGTCGACGGTGACCGTGACGGTCGTGGCCGGCGGCGGAGGGGGAGTGGTCGTCCGCGTGGCGGGTGCCGAGGGCGGCGGGGCGGACGTGGTGGGGGGCGGTACGACGGGTGGGGCCGCGGGCTGCGTGAGGGGTGGCAGAGGGGCGGTGGTCGGTGCGGGGCGACTGTTGTCCGCGTTCGAACCGGCCTGGTGGTGCAGGACCGCCAGGGTCGCCCCGGACGCGCCCAGGATGATGCCGGCGACCAGGCCCGCGGTCGGCAGATGGCGTCGTCTTTGCCGCGGCACCCGCGCAGTCGAGGTCGAGGAGGGCGCCGCGCCCAGAGCCGCGCCGCCCGCCGCGCCCGACGGGGGCGCGCACGATGCCGCGGCCGCGTCGAGCAGGCGGGCGCACTCGGCGGCGTCGGGCCTGCCGGCGGGGTCGACACGGGTCATCGCCTCGATCACACCGGCCAGTTCGCCCGGCACGTGCGACGGGACGTGCGGCGCTCGCCGCGAGCGGGCGGGGGACGCGTCGAGCGAGAAACCCGGATATTCGCGTTCGCCCTTCAGCGCCTCCAGCAGGACCAGGCCGAGGGCATGGACGTCGCACGCGGGGCCCGAGCCGTGCCCGAGGATCTGCTCGGGCGCGAGGTAGGAGACGGTGCCGACGATCGTGCCGGGTGCGGAGCGGGTGGGCTCGTCGACGAGACGCGAGATGCCGAAGTCCGCCAGGTACGGGGTGTCGCCGGGGCCGATCAGCACGTTGGACGGCTTCACGTCCCGATGCACGATGCCGGCCGCGTGTACGTGTGCCAACGCCGAGGCCAGTCGCGCGCCGAGCCTCGCCACCCGATCGGCCGCCAGTGGACCGTCCAGTATGTGCTGCCGCAGGGTGACGCCCCGGATCAGGCGCATCACCACATACGTGCAACTCTCGTGCCAACCGACATCGTGCACCGTGACCAGGGCCGGATGTGTCAACCGGCCGAGCAACACCGCCTCCTGGCAGAACCGTTCCGCCGTCACCGCGGCCATACCGGGTCGGAAGATCTTGACCGCGACCTCCCGGCGCAGCCGCAGATCGACGGCCCGGAAGACATCGGCGGTGCCGCCCGCGCCCAGCAGTTGTCCCAGGCGATAGCGACCGTCGAGGATGCCGCCGGTACGCGGAAGGGGACGCCGTATTCGGCGCGGCAATGCCGTCATGTACTCTCCCCGATCGGTCCCGGCAATGCCCGGGTTCCTACCCGCGCTTCGCTCCGCCATACCGAAACACGACCGCACACCGAAAAGCCCGGGCAGACGCCGATTCCGAGCCCTGTCGGAGGAGACGGGGGCGCCCGGGCGGGCGTACTCCTACCACGCCGGCTCGTCCGCGTCGACCAGCGCCGTGATCACCCGGTCCAGGACCGCCAGGTCCGCCGCCGGCAGGTCGCGCAGCGTCGCCGGAGGGTCGTCCAGAATGTCGCGCGCGATCTGGGCGAGGCGCAGGCCCTCCGGGGTCGCCGCCAGCATTCGCTGCCTGCGGTCGGTGGGGTGGACGGTGCGTTCGATCAGGCCGCGCCGTTCGAGGTCGTCGACGACCAGCGTCGTGTACGGCTTGTCGGTGGCGAGTCGGGCGGCCAGTTCGCGCATCGACATCGCACCGCCGGCGATCCGCCGCAGTGCCTTGACCCGGACGAAGCTCAACCCGGTCGCCTCGGTCACCGCGCGGCGGCGATCGTGTCGCTCCACGACGAGCACGCGCATCCCCCGCCAGATGCGCCCGGCGGCATCCGAGAGGGCCTCGCTCGCCGCGTCGTGTGCGGGGGATGCGGTCATTGCCTCACGTCCGTCGTCTCCTGCGTGCCGGCGGGCGGCGCCGCGGGCATGAGTTCCGCGCCCGTGCGCTCGGCCGTGCGCAGGGCCCGGCGGCCCGTGGTGAGCATACCGAGGACGGCGACGGCGCCCGCGCAGCCCAGCACGATCCACCACCCGGTGTGGGTTGCGGCCGCCAGGTCGGCGCCGCCGGGCGCGCCCGGCACGGAGGCGATCGTGGTGCCGACCACCGCGACCCCGAGGCACTGGCCGAACTGCCGACTGGTCGAGGCGATCGCGGAGGCGACTCCCGCCTGGGCACGCGGCATTCCGGACACGGCGGTGTTGGTGATCGGCGCGTTGACGAGCCCGAAGCCGACGCCGAAGACGCCGTACGCGGCGACCATGCGCACGGTCGAGGTGTCCTGGGCCAGCCCGACCAACAACGCCGCGCCCGTCGCCATGGCGACACCGGCCGCGACCAGCGGTACGCGCGGGCCGATCCGCGCGACCAGCCGCCCGGAGATCGGTGCGAACACGACCGTCATCACCGCCATCGGCAGGGTGCGCAGGCCCGCCTCGGTCGGCGACCAGCCGCGCGCGTCCTGGAGGTAGAGCGTGTTCAGGAACAGGAATCCGGACATCGCCGCGAACGTGCACACGGCCGTCACGGTCGCCCCCGCGAACGGCACGCTGCGGAAGAAGCGCAGATCGATCAGCGGCTCCACCCGCCGCGGCGACCGGTACACCAGGCCCGCCAGGCAACCGGCGGCGAGGAGGAACAGGCCGATGATCAGCGGCGAGGACCACCCCTGGGCGCGGCCCTCGATGATCGTGTAGGTGAGCGACAGCAGGAATACGAACACCAGCACCTGTCCGACCGGATCCGCCCGCCGGGGGTGCGCGGCCTTGGACTCGGGCACGTACAGCGCGGTGAGCACGATGGCGACGAGCGCGACCGGCAGGTTCATCCAGAACACCGACCGCCAGCCGGCCGAGTCGACCAGCGCACCGCCCACGATCGGCCCGAGCGCCATGGCGACGCCGATCACCGCGCTCCACGCGCCGATCGCGCGGGCCCGTTCGCGGGGTTCGGTGAAGGTGTTGGTGATGATCGACATCGCGACCGGGTTGAGCATCGACCCGCCGACCGCCTGCACCACGCGGAACGCGACCAACCACCCGAGCCCCGGCGCCACGGCGCACAACGCGGAGCCCGCGGCGAACACCACGAGCCCGGTCTGGAACACCCGACGCCGGCCGATGCGGTCGGCCGTCGAGCCGGCCACCATGAGCAGCGCGGCCAGTACCAACGTGTAGGCGTCGATGGTCCATTGGAGCTGCGACACCGAGGCGTTCAAATCGCCCCGGATCGACGGCAGCGCCACGTTCAGGATGGTGTTGTCGAGTCCGACGATGAACAGGCTCAGACAACAGGTCGACAGCACCAGGAGCTTCTCGCGGCGGCCGATCCCGGTGGGCGACGACATGTACCACCCCATCAATCGTTACTGATCTACAATCATTATGGTTGTACAACCATCTGGGGTCGACGGTCAACCGCTCCGCCGCGGCTCGTCACAGCGAGGCCCGAGTCGGGCCGAGTGCGGCAAGACGGGGTCGAAAGATTTCTCGGAAAACCTCCGGACCGATGTCGAGAACGGGATGAGGGCTCCGACCCATCCGTGAAACCGACGCGCAAGCTCGAGGAATCGACCCCGTTTGGGAGGGCAACGACCGGGTTCGAGGGGTTCGTGGCGGGAAAGGGTGGCTGTCCAGGCGGACGGTCCCCACGCGGTCTCGTTTGTCGGCATCACAGGAGGATTACGTGTCTCAGTTGGTGAGAGTTCAAAATTTCAGCGTGTCGATCGACGGCGTCGGCGCCGGTGAGGATCAAAGTCTCGAACGCCCGTTCGGATACGATCATCCCGAGAAGGTGATCGCCTGGGCGGGAGCGACCGCCAGTTGGCCGATGCGCACCGATCCCGGGGGCAGCCGGGGGCTCGACGACTACTTCACGCGGGACTGGGACCGCAACATCGGCGCCGAGATCATGGGCCGCAACAAATTCGGGCCCCAGCGCGGGCCCTGGCAGGACCACGAGTGGCGTGGCTGGTGGGGGGACGAGCCTCCGTTCCGGACCCCGGTATTCGTCATGACCCACCACGAGCGCCCCTCGTTCACGCTCTCCGACACCACGTTCCACTTCGTCGACGGCGACCCGGCCACGGTTCTCGACAAGGCGCGCCAGGCGGCGCAGGGCAAGGACGTGCGGCTCGGCGGCGGGGTCACCGTCATCCGGGAATTCCTCGAGGCCGACCTCGTCGACACGATGCATGTGGTGGTCTCGCCGGTGAAGCTGGAGGGCGGACTGCGCCTGTGGGAGTCGCCCGACGAGTTGCTCGACCGGTTCCATCTGGAGGTCGTGCCCAGTCCGAGCGGTGTGACGCACCACCTGTTCTGGCGCAAGTAGTCGCTGACGCCGATCACGGTTCGGCGGTGGGGAATGATTCCGGGCCGGGGTCGGTTGTGATGGTCGTCGGTGAGGGTGTGCCCCCGGGCCCAACCATTGCCGCCGTGGAATACCGCTCGGCTGGAGCCACGGTGTGCCTTCCGCCGTGAGGCGGCCCCCTCACCGGCACTGACGTCACGCGCGGCGCCGCTACCCTTACCCGGGAGCGGCGCCGTCGTGCGTCGAGGCGGACGGCAACCGCCCGAATCGGATCGAGTCCGACGCGTCCGCGTCACCGAAATCGCCCGCGTCCCGGCCCTGTTCGGCGCTGATCGCCCACCCCCACCGCGTCGCCGGGGCGAGGTCGTCGTTCCCGGCAACCGGTGAACCCCCGATTGCCGCGCCGGCATTTCGTGTTGCTTTCTTCCCGTGAACATCCGCGAGTTCGGGCGTAGGACGGGGTCCGTCGGGAGAAGGATCGATCCGACCCGTTTTCCCAGTGACCCTGTGGAGGACCACTGTGCGCACGAGGCTGACCGTCTCTGCCGCCGCAGGCGCGCTTGCCCTGCTCCTGTCCGTCCCCGCCTCCGCCTCGGCCGCCGCCCAGGCCGGCCCGGGAGCCCCGGGCATCGGCGACCCCTACTATCCGACCGCCGGCAACGGCGGCTACGACGTCTCGCACTACGACATCCGGCTCAAGTACCAGCCCGCCACCGACGACTTAGAGGGCACCACCACCATCCTGGCCACCGCCGGCCAGGACCTCACCCGCTTCAACCTCGACTTCGTGCTGAAGGTGAACGAGGTGCTGGTCAACGGGCGGCCCGCCGGCTTCGCCGCCACCGGTGAGCACGAGTTGGAGATCACCCCCGCCCGGGTGATTCCCAAGGGCAGCCCGATCACCGTGGTCGTCCGCTATGCCGACCGGCCCGGCACGGTCCTGCGCGGCGGCGTGTCGGGCTGGCTGCGCACCCCCGACGGCGGCATCGCCGCCAACGAGCCCGAGGGCGCGGCCTGGTGGTACCCGAGCAACGACCACCCGACCGACAAGGCCACGTTCGACGTCTCCGTACTGGTCCCCGACGGCACCCAGGTGATCAGCAACGGCACCTCGACGCAGAGCTCGCGGGCCGGCTGGACCCGCTACAACTACCGGCAGACCAAGCCGCAGGCCACCTACCTGGCCACGGTGGCGATCGGCAAGTTCGACATCCGCACCGACACCACCCCCGGCGGACTGCCCGTCATCACCGCGTACAGCAGGGACCTCGGCGACAACGCCGGCGCGGCGCAGGCCAGTGTCGAGCGGACCGGCGAGTTGGTCGACTGGCTCAGCGGCCGATTCGGCCCGTACCCGTTCGGCACCGTCGGCGGCTACGTGCCCAATGTGCCCACCGGGTACGCGCTGGAGACGCAGGGTCAGATCTTCTACAGCCCCGCGCAGTTCGCCCGCGGCGCGAACACCTCCGTCGTGGTGCACGAACTGGCCCACCAGTGGTACGGGGACAGCGTGTCCGTGCGGCGCTGGAGCGACATCTGGCTCAACGAGGGCTTCGCCCGGTACTCGCAGTGGTTGTGGTCCGAGCACGAAAACGAGGGCACGGCCCAGGAGTTGGCGGACTACGTCTACAACCTCTACCCGGCCGACAACGTGTTCTGGACCATCAAGCCGGGCGACCCGGGCCCGGATCAGCAGTTCGCCGGCGCGGTCTACGACCGGGGCGCGGTGGCGGTGCAGGCGCTGCGCAACGCGGTCGGGGACGAGAAGTTCTTCCGGATCCTGAAGGGGTGGCCGACCGAGCGCAGGTACGGCAACGCCACCGTCCAGGACTTCCAGGCGTACGCGGAGCGGATCTCCGGCAAGCCGCTGGCCGAACTGTTCAACACCTGGCTGTTCACGCCGTCGAAGCCGGCGGCGGGGTCGGCCGGCGTGGCCGCGCCGGGCACGGCGAAGCCGAGTCTGACGCCCAGGGCCGCGGCGGACGCTCAGCCGGAACCGAAGTCCTGGAAGAAGATCCAGGAGACCAACACGGTCCACGAGCACAAGGGTTGACGGCCCGTCGGATGTGAATCCCGACAACGGCCCGGCCGGCCGCCCCGAGCGGCCGGCCGAGCCGCGTACGCCGAGGTCCGCGAACCAGCGCTACGCGGAGGGTGGTTCGGGGGGTCGGGCGAGATGGTTGCCGGACCATGCTCCGAGGGTGACGGCGGCCACCGATACGAGGCCGGCCGCGTGCGCTTCCTCGGCGACCTCGCTCCGGTCGACGTGACCGGGTTTGCCCGTCACGGGGGTGAGGACCCAGATCGCGCCCGTGTCGGACAGGAGCCGCACCACATCCGTGAGTTCGCAGGCCAGGTCGCCGTCACCGTTTCGCCACCACAGCAGCACGACATCCACGACCTCGTCGGTGTCGTCGCCGACCATCACGCCGCCGATGATGTCCTCGATGTGGGCGCGGATTTCGTCGTCCGTGTCGGCGTCCCAGCCCAGTTCCCGAACCACCATGGCTCGAACGATGCCCATCCGCCGCGCGTGATCCGGGGCGTCTGCGGCAGTCCCCATCACAGCCTCCGCATGCGGGCGCTACCAGCCGATCGTCGGGTGGAAGCCGTTGCAGTCGGGGTCCTGGAGCGGACAGAGCGGATGTGGTTCGCGCTCCTTTGGCGGCGGCTCCTCGGCGCGGACGCGCGACCGCGCGACGGCTTCGGCCGCGTACACGTACTCCGCGCACGTGCACGTCCGGCACCCGCCCCGGCGTTCGGGCGGCCCGCTGTGCGAGGAACGTCCGTGACCACAAAGGCATTCGAACCCGGCCATCCGGACCTCCGCGCCTCGGCATCACTCCATCCACCACGATAGCGCCACCCTCGGGCGCCGCGTTCGTCCCTCCGCCGCGGGTCGCGGCGGCCCGTCCGCCCGGCGACTGCCGGGCCGGACAGGCTGCCGGTGGCGAAGGCGCCGACGAGAGCACGGTGCGTGGCGGCACGCCCGCCCGGTCAGCGGCGGCGGCCGACCTCGACGTTCTCCAGGATGCCGAGCGCGTCCGGGACCAGGATCGCGGCCGAGTAGTAGGCGGTGACCAGATACGAGATGATCGCCTGCTCGTCGATGCCCATGAAGCGCACCGACAGGCTCGGTTCGATCTCGTCGGGAATGCCCTCCTGCCGAAGGCCGACGACGCCCTGTTCGTCCTCGCCCGTACGCATGCAGAGGATCGACGTCGTGCGCTGCGCGGTGAGCGGGATCTTTCCGCACGGGAAGATGGGAACACCGCGCCACGCCGGCAGTCGGTGCCCGTTGAAGTCCACCGCGTCCGGAACCAGGCCGCGCGCGTTGCATTCGCGCCCGAAGGCGGCGATCGCCTTGGGGTGTGCGAGGAAGAACTTGTTGCCGCGACGGCGGGAGAGGAGTTCGTCCATGTCGTCGGGGCCGGGGACGCCGTCGTAGGGCTGGATGCGCTGGCTGTGGTCGCAGTTGGCGAGCAGGCCGAACTCGCTGTTGTTGACCAGTTCGTACTCCTGGCGCTCGCGCAGCGCCTCCACGGTCAGGCGCAGCTGCTGCTCGGTCTGGTCCATCGGCCCGTTGTAGAGGTCCGCGACCCGGCTGTGCACCTTGAGCACGGTCTGTGCGGCCGAGAGTTCGTACTCGCGCGGCGCGAGTTCGTAGTCCACGAAGGTGTGCGGGAGGACCGCCTCGCCGACATGGCCGGCGATCAGATCGATCGCCGCCTCGCCGTACTTGTTGGTCCGCTGCCTGGGGATCCGCGCCACGCCGTCGAGATGGGCGCGCAGCGACTCGGCCCGCCCGGCGAGGTTCGCCACGTCGGCGCGGGTCAGTTCCAGCACCGTGCAGGCCGTGCTCGCCCGGAACGTGCACGCCCAGGTCGGCTCCGCCGCGGTCAGACACTCGTCGCCGAAGTACGCGCCGTCCGCCAGCGCGCCCAGCACCGTTTCCCCGCCGTACGGGCCCGTCCCCACCTGGTCTACGCGCCCGTGCGCCAGCAGGAACACCCGCTCGACGGTCGACCCGGACTCGGCCAGCACCGCGCCCGCCGGGTATTCGCGCTGCTCGCAGCGCCGGGCCAGCTCGGTCAGCACGGCCTCGTCGGCATAGTTCCGCAGCGCCGGCAGCTCACCCAGTTCGGCCGGGATCACCTCGACCCGGCCCGCGGTCTGCACGAAGGTGACCCGCCCGTCGCCCACCGCGTAGCTCAGCCGCCGGTTCACCCGGTACGTACCGCCCCGCACCTGCACCCACGGCAACATCCGCAGCAGCCATCGGGAGCTGATCTCCTGCATCTGCGGGACGGACTTGGTCGTCGTCGCCAGATTCCGCGCCGCCGCGGTGTCAAGGCTTTGTTGTTCCCGTTCCCGATCCGCGGACGGCTGCGGATTTGCGTCGACCGACATGAAGCGCCTCTTCCTCCCGAGCTTGGAGCAGACAGGAACAGCCTGACAACAACGAGGGTGAATCTGCTACTACACGAAAGAGTGAATGAGGCGCCCGACGTGTGGCAAAGGAACGGGATATCGACCGGTCAAACACGGCGGCGCCGTTCATGGAAAAGATTTGGGTTTGCCCCGGCACGAAGCAGAAAAGCGGAATCACTCGTCACGCTTTCCGGATTGCGGCGCATCATCCGTTTTTCACCGGATCGAGAAGGGCGGACCCCCGGCGGTGGTCCGGGTCCGCCCGTGCGCCCGCCGAGGCCCCACCGATGGGGCGGCACCCGCTCGGAGACGCGGGATGTGCAGGCCACCCGCGATGTGCGCCCGGCAAACATGTGACAGGAAGTTCACTATATCGAATGACAATCGACCCCTCCTCCTCGCCGAATCGGGGAGTCGCCCTAACCTGTTCCCGGATGCGAAAAGAACGCCCTCCGAGCATCCCTTCCTTCGGCCCGCCGCATACGAGAAACGCTGCCAAGACCACATCGCCTCGACACCACGGGCGGCCCCACCGACCGGATATGGGAATTCGCCCCTCGGCTGTTTTTCCCGGACCACCGGCCGTGCATTCCCCTGCCCTCCGAGTCCGGGATACCCGCCCGGAATCCGCGCATCCCGATTCCGCGGATCCGGCTTCGGGGAAACCGCCTTATTCGATCACCGCCCCATTCGAACAGCCAAGGAGTCACGGATGCCCGATCACTCGCTCCATCCGGTGCCGACACCGGGCCCACGGGCCGTGGCAGCGCCCGCCGCACTCCGCGCCGCACCCGAGGCCGACGGCTGTCGCGCGGACGAGGCGACGTGTGCCGGGGACACCGTCCCGAAGGGGGGCGCCTCGCCCCCCGTGCCGCACGGCGGTGCCCCGGAGGACGGCGCCCGGGGGAATGCGGGCCCGGCTCGCGAGGTCCTGGAGCGGGTGCTGCGCGGCCCGAGCGGCCTGGGGACGTCCGCCCTCTACGCGGCGCGGCGCCCGGGTCCGCCGGAGCCTCCCCGGGAAGGCCCGGCCCCCCGCCACCACCGCGTGACCGCGCCCGCAACCCCCGACGTCGGCGCCCGGGACGTCGCGGTCCGCGATGTATGGGAGCGCGCGTTGCGCGGCCCGAGCGGCCTGGGCACGACGGGCCTGCAACCGGCGCAGCGCGCGCAGCTCCCGACGCCGTGCCGGGAGATTCCGGGCCTGTACTACCACCCCGTGGCCGAGCCCGACGAGGTGCGGGTGGCGGAGGTCAGCCGCCGGATCAAGGACTGGGCGGTGGACGAGGTCGCGCTGTTCCCACCCGAGTGGGAGGACCAGTTCGACGGCTTCTCGCTGGGGAAGTACATGGTCGCGTGCCATCCCGACGCCCCCACGATCGAGCACCTGATGGTCGCCACCCGGCTGATGGCCGCGGAGAACGCCCTCGACGACTGCTACTGCGAGGACCACGGGGGCACACCGGTGGGCCTGGGCGGACGCCTCCTCATGGCGCACACCGCCCTCGATCCGGTGCACACCACACCGGAGTACCAGGGCCCCTGGGCGCGGTCGCTGCACAGCGACGCCCCGCGGCGGGCGTACCGCTCCGCCATGGACTACTTTCTCCGGCTCGCCGGTGCCTCGCGGGCCGACCGGTTCCGGCACGACATGGCCCGCCTGCACCTCGGCTACCTCGCCGAGGCCGCCTGGGCGCAGACGGAATACGTGCCCGAGGTGTGGGAGTACCTGGCGATGCGGCAGTTCAACAACTTCCGCCCGTGCCCCACCATCACCGACACCGTCGGCGGTTACGAACTGCCCGCCGACCTGCACGCCCGGCCGGAGATGCAACGCGTCATCGCCCTGGCCTCCAACGCCACCACCATCGTCAACGACCTGTACTCCTACACCAAGGAACTCGCCGCTCCGGGGCGGCACATGAACCTGCCCGCGGTGCTCGCCGAACGGGAGGGTCTCGACGAGCGCGAGGCGTTCCTCAAGGCCATCGACGTGCACAACGACCTGATGCACGCCTTCGAGGCCGAGGCCGCCGCGCTGGCTCTCGCGTGTCCCGTGCCCCAGGTGGCCCGCTTCCTGCGCGGGGTGGCGGTGTGGGTCGACGGCAACCACCACTGGCACCAGACCAATACCTACCGCTACGGCCTGCCCGATTTCTGGTAACCAAGAGGAGACCATCGTGACCCAGACTGCCCAACCCGCCATCTCGGTGACCATCCCCGGCCCGGCGACGCCCTATCAGGGGGACATCGCCCGCTACTGGGATCACGAGGCGCGGCCGGTGAACCTGCGCCTCGGTGACGTGGACGGCCTCTACCACCACCACTACGGCATCGGGGCCGTCGACGACTCGGCGTTCGCCGGCGCCCAAGGCGGCGACCGGGAGGCGAAGCTCATCGGCGAACTGCACCGACTGGAGTCCGCGCAGGCCGACCTGCTCCTGGACCACCTCGGGCCGATCCGGCGTGACGCCCGGCTGGTGGACGCCGGTTGCGGCCGCGGCGGCTCCATGGTGATGGCCCACCACCGCTTCGGCTGCTCGGTCGACGGAGTGACCCTCTCCGCCAAGCAGGCCGAGTTCGCCAACCGGCGCGCCCGCGAACTCGACATCGACGCCTCCGTGCGCGCCCATGTCTGCAACATGCTCGACATGCCCTTCGCGAGCGGGCAGGCGCAGGCCTCGTGGAACAACGAGTCGAGCATGTACGTCGACCTGCACGACCTGTTCGCCGAACACGCCCGCATCCTGGCCCCCGGCGGCCGGTACGTGACCATCACCGGCTGCTGGAACCCCGTCTACGGGCAACCCTCCAAGTGGGTGTCCCAGATCAACGCCCACTTCGAATGCAACATCCACTCGCGCAGGGAGTACCTGCGGGCGATGGCCGACAACCGCTTCGTGCCGCAGGCCATCATCGACCTGACCCCCGCGACGCTGCCCTACTGGGAACTGCGGGCCACGTCCTCCCTCACCACGGGCATCGAGGACGCCTTCCTCAACTCCTACCGGAACGGCTCCTTCCAGTACCTCCTGATCGCAGCCGACCGCATCTGACCGCATCCGACCGCCGGGCGGTGATCCCGCCCGGTCCCGGAACCGCTCGCATGCCGAACGGCGCGTCGGGGACCGTCCGATCCGGCGGCGCGGGGCAAGGCCCTGGCATCGTGGACATCGAGGCGCCGCCCGGTGAACCCGTGCCGCGGGCCGTCCGTGTAGGTGACGGAGACTCCGGGCCCGGCCCACCGTCGGGCCCTGCCGGAATCAGGAGGGGATCACCGATGGCGACAACTTCCACGAGACCGAGCCGGGGCGCACTGCTCGTCGCCGGGTTGGCCGCCGCTCTGCTGTCCGCCGCCGCGCCGGCGATGGCGAGCGGGACGGCGGCGTACTGCGGCGGGGGCATGGGCCCGACAGCCGACATCGCGGTTCGAAGCGCGATCGAGGACGCCCAGGACTCGGCGCGCACGGACGGCCGCCACTCCTGCGAACCGGCCGACGCGCCCCAGGTCTTCGAGGTCTTCGACGACCCGTACCGCGGCCACGTGTTCTACGCGAGCGTAACGCTGAACTGCGGGTAGACGGGCCCGCCGGGTGCCGCGGAGTTTCGACGCTCGACGGTGCCCTCGATACCCCCGGCGCCTGCTCAACAGCGGTTGGCCTCGCGGCAGTCGGACACCGCGCCGATCTGCCCTCGGGCCTTCAGTTCCTCGAGGTGTCGCTGATACTCCTCGGCGGTCACGACCTTCGTCCGAGCAGCCCCGGAAACACCGGACATCCATCGCCTCGGGCGGGTGCGGTGGTCACTCCGATCGACGCCGCGGTCGGTAGAGGTCGTCGAGGTGGAGTGGGGCGGGGGTGGGCAGGGGGGTGTCGGCCGATGGGTGGCAGGACTGGAGGAAGTAGGCGAGCAGGCGGCGGGAAGCGGCGACGGAGTCCGCCGGGGAGTCGCGCAGGACGCCGTTGTTGGCCAGGAGCAGGAGGGTGACGTCGCTGGTGTCGAAGTCCCGGCGCAGTTGTCCGGCGTCCTTCGCCCGCTGTACCAGCCGGGCCAGGCCCGCCTCGGCGCGGACGCGTTCGCGCCGGATGTCGGGCGCGTCGGGGAATTCGGCCAGGAACGCGGCGCTGAACCCTCGGTCCTGGGCCTGCATCATGCAGACCTTGGTGAGGGCGGTGCGCAGTCCGCGCCAGGGATCCTCGTCCCGTAGGGCCTCGTCGACGGTGGCGAGGCACTCGGCGAGTTGTTCGGAGAACGCGGCGGCGATGAGTGAGCCGCGGGTCGGGAAGTGCCGGTAGAGGGTGGCGGCGCCCACGCCCGCTCTGCGGGCGATCGCGCTGGAGGACACGCCGGTGCCGTCGAGTGCGTATGCCTCGCGGGCGGCTCGGAGGAGCCGGGCGCGGTTGTTTCGGGCGTCGGCCCGTTGCCCCGGGGCGGGGGCGTCGGAGGCGGTGGGAGTGGGGTTCCGAGACAGTCCGGCAGGCATGTCTCCCACTTAAGCACAAACGGAAGGGGTCGACCGTTTGGCGGGTTAGCGTGACGTGGTGCCTCGGGATTTCCCGGCCGACCGTCGGCCGCGGAGGTGCGCGGCTGCGAACTCTCCCGCCGAACGACGGGCGTGTGTACGGAGGTTGACCGTGTTTGCTGTGCAGTACCACCGCTATGGCGGTTCCGAGGTTCTCGCCGTCGAGGAGGTCGAGGAGCCGCACGCGGGACCCGGGCAGGTCCGCATCGCGGTGCGGGCCACCGGCGTCACCCCCGCCGACTGGTACCTGCGTTCGGGGAGGCTGCGGGACTTCGTCTCGCCGGCCTTCCCCCATACGCCGGGCATGGACGCGGCGGGCATCGTCGACGAGGTGGGGGAGGGGGTGGTCGGCACCGCCGTGGGGGACGCGGTGTTCGGTCTGGTGCCGTTCGCGGATCAGGGCGGCGCCGCCGCGGAGTACGCCGTGCTGGAGGCGTGGGCGGCCAAGCCTCGGGCGTGGTCCTTCGAGGAGGCGGGTGGCGCGGCGGGCAACATCGACACGGCCACGCGTGTGCTGGAGGCGCTGGCCGCCGCCGAGGGCATGACCCTGTTGATCGAGGGCGCCGCCGGAGGCGTCGGCACCATCACGGCGCAACTCGCCCGGGCCCGGGGCCTCGCCGTGATCGGCACCGCGAGCGAGGGCAACCACGGCTTCCTGGAGCGGTTCGGCGTCGTACCGGTCACCTACGGGGCGGGGCTGGCCGATCGGGTTGCCGCGCTCGCTCCGCGCGGTGTCGATGTGGTTCTGGACGCGGCCGGCAAGGGCTCCCTCGCCGACCTCGTGGCCATCGCCGGCGACCCGGAGCGTGTGGTGACCATCGCGGACTTCGACGCCGCTCGGCACGGTGTGCGGTTCTCCCGCTCCGAGGCGGGGGAGTCACCGGGCTGGGCGGGACTGCCACTGGCGGCCGAGCAGGCCGATCAGGGCCGCCTCACCGTCCCGCTGCACGCGGTGTTCCCGCTGAAGGAGATCGCCACGGCGCACGACGTCAGCGCCCTCGGACACGCACGCGGCAAGATCGTCGTCACGGTGCCCTGACGCCGGGGGGCGTGTTCTCGGCCGGATCGCGGATGTGCCGACGGCTGCCCCGGCGCGCGGGGCGTCCGGGACGCGCGTGGCCCACCGCGCTTGCGGCGCCCGGGATTTCGGCGGCCTCGCGTCGAGTGGCGCCCGGACCCGCTGCTCCGCCGCGCCGGGTCCGCCACCCGCAGAGGTGGTTGTGCGTGGGGTTGCGGCTGCCCGTCCCGGGCTTTCGTAACGGACGCGGGAGGGGCTCCGTCGCCCGGTGTTTCCCTTCCGGAGGCGCGGGCTGCGAGCGCGGCTCCGGGCCGAGGCATGGGTGGTGCCTCGGCCCGGGCAGCGGCCCCGCGGATCGGGCGCGGCATCGCACGAGGTGGCGATTCGTGTCTGCCGCGGGTCGAGGACCCTGGCGCGTCCGAGGGCGTATGGGTGTGCACTGCCGGGTGCGAGTGCCGGTCCGGCCGGTCGCATCGCCGAGTACGGATCGGCGGGAGGCCGGACCGGCGACACGGGCGCGGGCAGCGCCCTCCTCCCGGTGCTGCCCGCCCCCCGTCGACGGGCAGCCGGTCGGTCGAAGCGGCGACATCGGTACTCCTTCGTCCGTCCGCGGCCCGCCCCGAAGCCGTTTCGCGGCCGAGGAGTCGACGGTGCGGGATCGCCGCGCCCGAGTCCCAGAATGGCGCGTCGGAGGGCGCCTGTATTGCACGAATACGTCACGGCGGGGCCTGTGGCGCGTGCGGGCAGGGGGACGGTCCGCTTCCGGGCTCGTCGGCGCCGTGACCGACGCGATACCGTGCGTCGATATGCGAGAAGCCGGCCGACCGTCGGGGGAGCGGCGCCCCGAAGCGCACGGTGCCAAGAGCACGACGGGTGCCGTCCGCGCCGAGGTGGACCCCGCGGCAAACGGCGCGGAGGCAGGGGAGTTGGTGTCCCGGCGGGCGGGACCGGCACTACGCGGACACGTCTTGGGCCTGCGCGGATTCCGCCTCCGAGCCCGCGGCACCAGGCATCGTTTGGTCGTGCCGGACGGGGTCGTCAGGATGATGATCGGGTTCGGCGAACCGGTGCGGGTGGTCGACGCGATCGACCCGCGACGTGCCGTGTCCGGAACCTCGATGGTCAACGGGGGTTGTACGACGGCCGTGATCGGCGAGCACACCGGTGTCCTGGCGGGCGTCACCGTGCTGCTGACGCCGCTCGCGGCCTACCGGATCTGCGCCCTCCCGATGGCCGAATGGGTGGACCGCCCGCTGGACCCCGAGCACCTGCTCGGCACGCGGGAGCGGCACTTCGACGAGCGTCTGGCCGAATGCCCCGACTGGCCCGGCCGTTTCGCGTTGATCGAGAAGCTGCTTGCCGCCCGACTCCGGGACGGTCCGCTTTGTTGTCCCGAAGTCGTGGGCGCCTGGCGGGAGTTGATGCGGCTGGACGGACGCGTGCGGGTGGACGAACTGGCCGACGCGGCCGGCTGGAGCGTACGGCGCCTGGAGCGGCGCTTTCGGGAGCAGGTCGGCACGTCGCCCAAGACGATGGCCCAAGTCCTGCGCCTGCGCGCGGCGTTGCGACTGCACGACGCGGGGCTGTCGTGGACGGAGGCGGCCACGGAGACCGGCTACCACGACCAACCCCACTTCGTCCGCACCTTCAAGGGCCTGGTCGGGTGTACGCCCGGCCGATTTCGGTCCGACCAGGAGGTGCGGCGAAGCGTGGGCGAGGCCGGGTGGGTCGATTCGTGACCGGGTCGGTCGCGGGGTTGCCCGGCCGACGGCGGGTCACGACAACAACCGGTCCACCAACCCGTCGATGTACTCCGGAGTGAGCGCGCCGATTCCCAACAGCACCCGGATGTACATCGGGGCCATGACGTGGTCGAGTACGTCGAGGGCGTCGGGTGGGTCCTCCCCGCGTTCGGCGGCACGGTCGAGCATCGACCGCAGCTGCCGGGAGCGTTCGGCGAGGAAGTCGTCGCGTGCGCGCAGGCCCTGTTCGTCCATGTCGGACAGCGCGATGGTCAGGCGCAGCACCGCCGGGCCGTCGGGGCCGGTGATCTCGCGGGCGACGTTGGCCGCGTAGGTGTGCAGGTCGCCGGACAGGCTTCCGGTGTCGGGCATCGGCGACCGGGCGGTGAGACGGGCGTTCGTCACGTCGGCGAGCAGGTTCTCCAGGTTGCCCCACCTGCGGTAGATGCTCGTGTCGGCCACGCCCGCGCGGGCCGCGACCTCGCCGACGGTGAAGCCGCTGTAGCCGCGCTCGCCGACCAGCTCCGTGACGGCCTGGTGTACCGCCGCGCGCACGCGGGCGCTGCGCCCGCCGGGCCGCCGGGCTCGTTGTGGCTCATCCATCCGTGGCTCGTCCATGCGCTCACCTTAACGCAGCTGCTGCTTGCCTTAGCGGAGGATGCGCTTTACAGTCCTGTCTAACGCAGTACTCAACTGCGTTTGCGGGTTCTGCCGAGCCGTCTTGTGTCGGCATATCGGTCATACCCGGTGCTATCGGATGAAAGAGGGGAAACGAGCATGGCTGCATTGCCCGTGGCCGCAGGCGGTCGATCGAGCCGGACGGTGTTGCTCGCTTCGACCTGCGCGGGCCAGTTCATGGTGCTGCTCGACAACACGATCGTCGGCGCGGCGCTGCCCGACATGCAGGAGCGTCTGCACACCGAGCTGACCGGCCTGCAATGGATCGTCGACGCCTATGTGCTGCTGGTCGCCATGCTGCTGCTGTCCGGCGGAGTGTTCGCCGACCGCTTCGGCCGAAAACGTGTGTTCCTGTCCGGCGTGGCGGTGTTCACCCTCGCGTCGTTGATGTGCGCCATGGCGCCCTCGGTCGGCTGGTTGCTCGCCGGACGGGTGCTCCAGGGCGTCGGCGCCGCCGCGCTGAGCCCGGCGTCGCTGGCCCTGCTCGTCGCCGCCCATCCCGCTCCGCAGGAACGAGTGAAGGCGATCGGACTGTGGGCCGGGTTCAGCGGAATCGGCCTGGCCGCCGGCCCCCCGGTCGGTGGCATGCTGGCCGATGCCTTCGGGTGGCCCGCCATCTTCCTGATCAACGTGCCCCTGGGCGCGCTGCTCCTGGCGGCCGGGCTGCGCCTCCTGGGCGAATCCCGCAATCCGAGCGCGCCCGCGATCGACGTCCCCGGGACGGTCCTGTCCGTTCTCGGGGTGGGTGCGCTGACCTATTCACTGATCGAGGGCGGCAGCCGGGGCTGGACCTCGCCGCCGATCCTGGGCGGGTTCGCCGCCGCGGTCGTCGTCCTCGCCGCCTTCGTCGTGGTCGAGGGGCGCCGCGCCGACCCCGTGCTGCCGCCGCGGTTGTTCCGCCGGCGACTGTTCACCGTGTCCAACACCGCGATGGTCGTGGTGGGCTTCGCGCTCATGGGCTCGACGTTCTTCTTCTCCCAGTTCTTCGTGTACGTCCAGGGCAGTTCGCTGGTGCGCGCCGGCTTGCAGACCCTGCCGACCACGCTCGCGATGGTGATCGTCAGCCCGTTCGCGGGCAGGCTCGCCGCCCGATACGGCTTCCGTGTCGTGGTGACCGGCGGCCTGACCCTGGCCGGACTCGGGCTGCTGGCGCTGGGCTTCGTGCACGCCCACACCGGCTACGGGAACGTGTGGTGGCGACTGGCGATCGTCGGAATCGGCTTCGCCCTGACCATGTCCCCGCTCACCGGCGCCGCCATCGAGGCGGTCGACCCCCAGGAGGGAGGCCTTGCCGCGGGCATCAGCAGCACCACACGCCAGATCGGCGCCGTGCTCGGCGTGGCCGTGCTCGGGGCCGTCGTGCGCACGCGGCAATCCGACGGCGCCTCGTTCGAAGCGGGCCTGAACAGCGCGTTCCTGGTGGCCGGCGTCATCACCCTGATCGGCGCCGTGCTCACCGGCCTGTGGCTGACCACGACCACACCCACCGAAGCCCCCGCACGGCGCCAACCGGCCGGCGAGCCACGCGTGACCGCGACCGCCGGCGCGGTCGAGCCTCCCCGGGGTGGTTGACGAGCGCGCCCATCGCGACCGTGCCGCGCCTTCGACGACATCGCTCCCGGCCGGCCCTGCGCGGGATGGGCGTCGCGGGGTGGATCGATCGGCCGGTGCGAGGGCGGTCGTCAGGCGCCCGAGGTCGGCGCTCGGACCGCCATCGGGTGGGTGCTTCGCGGCATCGCGACGAGGGCCACCGCCGATGCGCCGGCCACGCAGCCGGCCGCCACGGCCAAGGCCGCCGCGTATCCGTCGGCGAGGGCGTGCGGGGTGGGTGTTCGGCCCGCGTCGCCGTGCGGGCCCGTCACGGCGGAGGCGATCGTGCTCAGGACGGCCAGGCCGACGGCGCCGCCGACCTGGCGGACGGTGTTGAGCAGCCCGGCCGCCACACCGCCTCGGGCCGGCGGTACACCCGCGGTGGCGGCCAGCGTGATCGGCGTGAAGGCGGCGGCCGTGCCGAGCCCGAACAGCATGCCCGGGACGGCGACGGCCCACCAGTAGGAGCCGTGCGCGCCGGCGGTCGCGGACGCCGCGAGCGCGGTGAGTCCCACCGCGCCCAGGGCGCAGTACGCGGAGACGGCGCGGCGCGGGCCGAGTCGAAGGCTCAGCGACCCGGCGGTTCGTGCCCCGACCATCATGCCGAGGCCGATCGGCAGGAATCCGCATCCGGCGCGCAGCGGGGTGTAACCGCGTACGTATTGCATGTGGAACGACAGGACGATCAGCGTCGCGACGAAACCCAGCGCCACCAGGAACATCACCACGTTGGCACCGCGCACCGACCGCAGCCGGAGCAACCCCGGCGGCAGCAGCGGATCGGCGGCCCACCGGGCCTGATGCACCGGGAAGAGGCCGAGCAACAGCACCCCGACCGTCAGCACGGCCCACACCGACGCACTCGCCCACCCCGCCACCTCGGAACGCATCACGGCGAACACCACCGCCACCAGCCCCGACGTGGCCAGCAGCGCGCCCACGACGTCGAGCCGGCCGGGCCCGCCCGATCCGCGCCGGTGCGGCGCGAGCACGGCGAGACCGACGGCCGCGGCACCGATCGCCGGCGGGACGTTCACCAGGAACACCCAGCGCCACCCGAGCCACTGCGTCAGCACCCCGCCGAGCACCGGCCCCGCCGTCGCGGCGATCCCGCCGACCGCACTCCAGGTGCCCAACACCCGGGCCCGCCGCGGCCCTTCCGCGAACGTGGCGGTGAGCACGGACAGCGTGGCGGGCATCGACAACGCCGCCCCCAGGCCCTGCGCCGCCCGGGCCGCCGACAACACCGCCGGCGACGTGGCCAGTCCGCAGACGAGGCCGGCCGCCGTGAAGAGGGCCATCCCGACGGAGAGGCTCCGGCGCAGCCCGTACACGTCGCAGCAGCGCCCGCCGAGGAGGAGGAACCCGGCGAACGCGAGCGTGTAGGCGTTGACCACCCAGGGCAGCGCCGCGGGGGAGTAGCCGAGGTCGGCTCGGATGTCCGGCAGTGCCACGGACACGATCGTCGCGTCCAGGACCACCACGAACGACACCACGCAGGCGAGCGCCAACACCAGTCGCTCCCGGCGCCGGATCGCCCGCTCGCCGATCGAGGTCGGGGGTGGACTCGTGTCGCGGACGGTTCTCATCGGCTCTCCCGAGGTGCGCGTGGCAGACCGACTCGCGGCCGGCGCGGATATCCGCGCCCGGGCCGGGTCGAGTGGGATCGACCTTGCCTTCTCAACCCGGGTTGAGGTCAACTGAGGCGATGAGGGACACCCTGGTCGCGGTCGGCGACGTCGCGGACCGCTTCGACCTGCCGATCTCGACGCTGCACTACTGGGAGCGCCGAGGGCTGATCACGCCGCACCGCCGCGCGGGCCGGCGCTACTACGACGCGGAACACCTGTACCGCATCGCGCTGATCCGCCTGTGGCGCGACACCGGCCTGATGTCGCTCGACGAGATAGCCGCCGTCCTGGCCGGCCGCACCGCGACACACAACTGGCGCGACACCGTCACCTCCAGGATCACCGCCATCGAGGCCCAACTGAATCAACTCGACACGGCCCGCGGCTATCTCTCCTACATGCTCGAATGCACTCGGGACAACCCGGCGGCCGACTGCCTCCAATTCCGTGCCGAAGTCCTGGTCCCCGCCCCGAAACACCGCCCGACCCACGACTGACCGATCCGCCGGGCCGACTCCCCGATGGGTGTCTTCAGCGTTTGGGGCGGCCTTCTCCGGGTTCGAGGAGTTGGGCTCGGAGGGATGTGAGTTGGTGGGAGTGTTCGACGGAGCGGGTTTCGTCGAGGGAGGCGACCGCCAGTAGGAGGGCGTCGCCGAGGACGAGTGCGGCCAGGGACTCGGTGGTGATGCCGGTCGGGGTGTGCGGTGCGTACAGGACCGCGTCCGCCGTGTCGGCCAGGCGCTCCACCAGTTCGTCGGTGACCACCACGATGCCGGCGCCCAGTACGCGGGCGCGGTCCAGCAGCACCTCCATGTCGTGCAGGAATCGCCCGGGGACGAACATCACCACCACGTCCTGGCGGCGCAGCGTGAGCAGTTCGTCGGCCAGTGCGAAGCCGGTGGTGCCCACGAAGCGGGCCCGCCGGCCCATGCGGTTGAGCTTGAGCGCGAGGTGGCGGCCGGCCAGTTCGGAGGCGCCGACGCCGTACGCGAGCACCTCGCCGGCGTCGGCCAGCAGTTGGGTGGCCCGGCGGAAGGCGGTCGGGTCCAGGTTGGCCCGGCCGTGCTCCAGCCGTTCGATCGCCTCGTCGTAGACCCGGGCGCGGATGCCGTCGAGGTCCTGGCCGACCTGGGTGATCCGCTGCCGGACCCGTACCTCGGGGGCCACGTCCGTGACGAAGTCGGCGGCGATGTCGCGCTTGAGCGCGGACAGGCCGCCCAGGCCCAGGCGTTGCAGGGTGCGCACCACGGTGGCGTTGCTGACGCCGATGCTCGCGCCCAGGTCCGCGGCGCTGGCGAAGAGTACCTGCTCGGGAGAGCAGTTGGTCAGGTATCTGGCCACGTTGCGCTCGGCCGGAGACAGGTCGGCCCATTGCTCACGGATCGCCGCCCGGACTCGGGCCAGCGCCGGATTCTCCAGCGGTTGTTCGCTCACGCCTCTTGACTCCCCGGTATCAGCCATTACTCTCCTCATGAAACGCGCAATACATGTTACCGCGATCTCGTAATGACTGTTACGGAATCTCGGATCGAACCATCCGACTCGGGACGGCCCGAGACGGCACGGCCCGGGACGACAAGTGTCGCCGCGACAGCCGCGACCCCGCGACACCCCGCACGGCGAACCCCCATACCCCCAGCACCCCAGGAGACGACGTGAGTGGCGTGTCCCTTCCGACCATCGAGATCGGCGGCGAGCCCCGGACCCGGGGCCGCCAGTACGGCGAAGGGGCGAGCGCGCTCATCCACACCGCCGTCGACTACTACGCCGAGGCATTCGGCGCCGCCGGCGGCCTGACCTGGCGTCAGGTCACCGCCCGCGCCGAACACTGGCTCGCCCCGTCCCGCGCCTTCGCCCCCGACCTGGTCGAGGAGATGACCGGCATCGCCGAGGGCTCCGGCCTCGACCTGCTCGACATCCTCGCCCTCAACGCCCGCGGCGAGATCATCTACGACGACACCTTCGCCGCGATGGGAGGCCCGGCCGCGGCGCCGGCCCCGGAGAACCCCGACGGCTGCACCTCCTTCGCCCTGCTCGAACCGGCCTCCGGCGACGGCCACGTGTACGCCGGCCAGAACTGGGACTGGCGCTACGGCGTGCGCGAGACGGTCATGGTCGTGCGCGTGGTCCAGCCCGGCAAGCCCACCGTGGTGATGCAGGTGGAGGCGGGCCAGGTCGGCCGGCAGGGCGCCAACTCGGCCGGCCTCGCCCTCAACGCCAACGGCCTCGGCGGACGCTTCGACCACGCCATCGGCATCCCGCAGACGCTGATCCGGCGCCGCGTACTCGACTGTGCCAACCCGGCCGAGGCGCTGGACGTGCTCTTCCGCACCCGCGCACACATCGCCAGCAACGCCCTGCTCACCCACCGCTCGGGCTTCGCGATCGACGTCGAGACCACCCCCGGCGCCAACGGCTGGATGTATCCCGAAGACGGCCTGCTCGTGCACGGCAACCACTACCAGGCCTTCATGCCCACCCAACTGGCCGCGAACTACCGCCCCTCGGCGCCGGATTCGCTGCTCCGAGTGCCGCGCGCCGAAGCCGGCCTGCGGCGCTGCCGGGACGCCGGCGACCCGGCCGAGACCCGCAAGCTGATCCACGCCGCGATGTCCGACCACCTCGGCTACCCCGAATCGTTGTGCACCCACCCGGATCCAGCCCGACCGGCGGTCCGACAGTGGGCGACGCTGCTGTCCAGTTGCGTCGATCTGACCACGGGCGAATACCGCGTCACCGCCGGTACCCCGTGCGATCACGAGTACGAACTCCTGCCCTGGAACCTGCACGACGGCCCCGGCGGCGCCTGAACCGCCGCTCCGGCCGCGCCTGAACGCCGTTCTGCCGCGCCCGAGCCGGCCGCTCCGGGCGGGGCCGAACCACCCGCTCCCGGCACCGCCCATTCGCCGCCCCTCATACCCCCACACCCCCGCGTCCCCGCACGCCCCGCATCCCCGGAGAGTCGCATGTCCCGCACTCGCACCCTCGCCGCGCTCGGCCTCGCGGCCCTGCTCGGCCTGAGCACCGCCTGCTCCAACAAGACCGCCGGCGGCAACCACGCCGCGGGCACTCCCGGCAAACCCGCCGACCTCGCGCTGACCGACACCACCGCGAAGGCCGCCGGCCCGGTGGACAGCGTCAGATGGCTGCTCGCCAAGGAACCCAAGTCGCTGGACCTGGACGTGCGTTCGGACAGCGACTCGAACGCACTGCTCGCGAACGTCTGCGAGCGGCTGCTGCAGACCCAACCCGACCTGAGTTCGCGCCCGCACCTGGCCGAGTCCGCGACCTACACCGACCCCACCACACTCGTCCTCAAGCTGCGCGCCGGCGTCACCTTCCACGACGGTTCGCCGATGACCGCCGACGACGTGGTGTGGAGCCTGCAACGGCACGCCGCCGACGGCAGGAACGAGTCGGACGAGTTCGAGCGGGTGAGCTCCATCGAACGCACCGGCGACGCCGAGGTCACCGTACGCCTGAAGGAACCCGACGCGCTGTTCACCAAGGCCCTCGCGGGCAACGCGGGCGTCGTGCTCGACCGCGAACAGGCCGAGCCCGCCGGCAAGGACTACGGCACCCCGGGCCGCACCGACGCCTGTTCGGGCCCGTACACGCTCAAGGAATGGAAGGCCGGCAGCCGGATCACCCTGGAGCGCTACGACGCCTACTGGGACAAGTCCCGCAAGCCGCTGGTGCGTTCGGCCACCTTCGGCTGGGCCGACGAGAACGCGATGGTCAACAGCATGACCACCGGCGCCGCCGACGGCACCTACCTCACCACGATGAGCGCGGTCCCGCCCCTGGCCGGCAACGGCGCGCTCACCGTCTCCTACGGCTCCTCCTCCCGCGCCTGGACGCTCATCCCCACCGAGCGCGGCGGCATGAAGGACCCGCGCGTGCGGCGCGCGCTCTCGCTCGCGCTGGACCGCCAGGGCATCGCCAAGGCGGCCTTCGCCGGACTGGCCACCCCGTGGAAGACCCCCCTGGGACCGGGCGCGTGGGGCTACGAGAAGGCCACCTTCCAGGCCGGCTACGACGCCCTCCAGGGCGCCCCGGCGCAGCCCACCGCCGCCGACCTGGACGCGGCGAAGAAGCTGGTCACCGAACTGGGCCCGGCGGCCCCCACCCTCGTGATCGCCAACGACGGCACCCCCACCCGCAACCTGATCGCCAACGCGGTGGTGGACGCCGCCCACCGGATCGGCCTCAAGGCCCAGATCAAGACCATGTCCGGCGCCGACTTCACCTCGCTGTACACCGACCAGGCGCTGCGCAAGAGCGTCGACATGTTCGCCGACGACTGGTACATCTCCAAGGCCGACCCGGCCGGTTTCTACGACAACGCGCTCACCGGCTCGAACAACAACTGGGTCGGCTTCAGTTCGCCCGAGTACGACAGCGTCGTCAACGAGGCGCTGCGCACCACCGACGACGCCGCCCGGGCCAAACTGCTGGTCGAGGCCGAGCGCCGGTTCACCGCCGACGCGGTGTGGCTGCCGCTGGTTCAGGTGCCGAACGTGCTGGTCACCAGCACCAAGCTGACCGGCGCCCCCGCGTCGATGTCCAACGTCGCCTACCCGTGGCTGGCCGACCTCGGCGCCAAGGGCTGACGTCCCGCGCCGGCCCCACCGGCGACCCGGCCCGTTCCCCCGCCCTCGGAGGTGTCTCCCATGCCCGCCCGCGCCCTGCGCATCACCCTTGGGCTGCTCGTCACCCTGCTCGCCGCGTCCTTCGTGATCTTCGGCGCCATCTATGCCGCCCCCGGCGACCCGGCCGCGTTCCTGGTCGGCGGCCAGGAGGACGCGACGCCGGAGAAACTGGCCGCCGTCCGGGCCGCCTACCACCTCGACGACCCGCTGTGGGTGCAGTACGGGGACTGGATCGGCGGCGTCCTGCACGGCGACCTCGGCCGCTCGATGCAGTACCACGACCAGGTCGCGGACCTGGTGTCCTCGCGCGTGCCCACCACGCTGTTCCTCGTCTCCTACTCCGCCGTGCTGTTCGTCGTGGCCGGAGTCGCCCTCGGCGTGGTGTCCGCGGTGCGCGGCGGGCGGGTCGACGCGGTCGTCGTCATGGTGACCACCCTGCTGGCGTCGATCCCCAAGTTCGTCAAGGCACTGGCCCTGGTCGCCTTCCTGGGCGTGCAGTTGGGCTGGTTCCCGGTCACCGGCGCCGGCGAGGGCTTCGGCGACCGGCTCTACCACCTGACCCTGCCGGCCCTTTCCCTGGCCCTGGGCGAACTGGCCGTGGTCAGCCGGGTGACCCGGCAGAGCATGCTGGAGCAGTACGCCCAGGACCACGTCGCCGTGGCCCGCGCGGCGGGACTGTCCGAGTTCAAGGTGATCCGCCGACACGTGCTGCGCAACGCGCTCGCGCCGGTGGTGACCATGTGCGGCCTGATCACCGCGAGCCTGTTCGCGGGCACCGTGGTCGTGGAGACCGCGTTCGGGATCAGCGGCATGGGCTCGCTCCTTGTCCAGGCGATCAACACGCACGACTTCCCGGTGACCCAGGCCGTGCTGCTGCTCATGGTGCTCGCGTACATGCTCGTCACCACGCTCGTCGACCTCGTCCACCCGCTGATCGACCCGCGGGTGCGCCTCGAAGGAAGCGCCGCATGACCCTCCTCCAAGCCGCCGTGCCGTCGGTCGCCACGGCATCCCCCGAACCGGCCAAGCCCAAGCGGACCTGGCCGATCCCGTTCCGGATCGCGGCCGGATTCCTGCTGCTGACCGCGGCCGCGGCGATCCTGGCGCCGCTGGTGGCGCCGTACGAACCGGACACGATCGACCTGAACGCCTCGCTCGCGCTGCCGGACGGCGCGCACGTGCTGGGCACCGACCAGTCCGGGCGCGACCTGCTCTCCCGGGTGCTGCACGGGGCCGGCCCGAGCCTGGTGGCGCCGCTGGCGCTGCTCGCGCTCGCGTCGGTGATCGGCATCGCGCTGGGCACGCTGGCCGCCTGGCACGGCGGCTGGGTGGACGCGTTCGTCTCGCGCGTCACCGACGTGATGTTCGCGTTCCCCGGGTTGTTGTTCGTGATCCTGATCGTGTCGGTGTTCGGCGACGGGCTGACCACGGCGGTGATCGCGCTCGCGCTGGCCTACTCGCCGGTGGTGGCCAAGTACACCCGCAGCATCGCGCTCGCGGAGCGGTCCAAGCCCTACATCGACGCCTATCGGGTGCAGGGCATGGGCGGATTCGCGATCTGCGCCCGACGGCTCGTGCCCAACCTGGCGCCGTCGCTGATCGGCTACCTGGTGCTGATGTTCGGCCAGGTGCTGATGGGCATGGCCACCCTCAGCTACCTGGGCTTCGGCGCCCAGCCGCCCAGCTCGGAATGGGGGCTGATGGTCAAGGAGGGGCAGGCCGCGCTGGTCCAGGGCGCGCTGTGGCCGGCCCTGGTACCCGGCACCGCGATCGCCCTGGTCGTGGTGGCCTTCAACGTCGTCGGCGTGCGGATCTCGGACCGCCTGGGGGTGAGGGAACGATGACGATGGTCGACAAGGCGAACGCGGCCGTCGAGAACCGACTCGACCACGATCGCCTGCTGGACATCGAGGACCTGACCGTCGAACTGCCCGGCGTCGGAGCGCGCCGCCCGGTGCTCGACGCCGTGCGCCTTCGGGTGGATCGCGGTGAAGTGGTGGGCCTGGTCGGCGAGTCCGGCTCGGGCAAGTCCACCGCCGCCAAGGCCGTGTTGCGGATGTTGCCGCGCGACGCGCACATCCGCGGCCGGGTGGGCGTGGCCGGGCGTGACGTGCTCACCCTGGGCCCCGGCGACCTGCGCGAACTGCGCGCCCGCCGGGTGGCGATGGTGCACCAGGATCCCCGCTCCTCGCTCAATCCGGTGCGCCGGATCGGCGACTTCCTGACCGAGCGGCTGATCCACACCCTGGGCCGGCCGAAGGCGCAGGCGTACGCCGAGGCGCTGCGCCTGCTCGAAGCGGTGGGCATCGTGCGACCGGCCGAGCGGTTGCGGCAGTTCCCGCACGAGTTGTCCGGCGGGATGCTCCAGCGGGTGGTGATCGCGGCGGCGCTCGCGGGCGACCCCGAACTGCTGCTCGCGGACGAGGCGACCAGCGCGCTGGACGTGACCACGCAGGCCGAGATCCTGGCCATCCTGCGCGAACACCGCGCCCGGCGCGGCCTGGGCCTGCTGTTCATCACGCACGACCTGCACCTGGCCGCGGCCTACTGTGACCGGGTGTACGTGATGTACGCCGGCCGGGTCGTGGAGGAGCGCACGGCCGAGCAACTGTTCGAGGATCCTCGCCACCCGTACACGGCCGGACTGCTGGCCTGTACACCGGAGTTGGGCGACCCGCGCCCGATCCGGCCGATCCCGGGCCGACCGCCGTCACTGGACGACGCCTTCCCCGGCTGCCCGTTCGTCGCGCGCTGCCCGGCGGCGCAGACCGCGTGCGAGACCTGGCGGCCGGTCGCCCGCGAACTCGACGGCGGCGGCAGCGTGATGTGCCGCCGAACCGACCTGGACCACCCCGTGGAGATGGTGCGCTCATGACTCCGCCGGCTCTGGAAGTACACGGCCTGTGTCGCGAGTTCGCCCTGCCGGGCCGACGCGGCGGGAGGACGGTCGCGGCCGATGACATCTCCTTCACCGTGCCGCCGGGCGGCTCGCTCGGCCTGGTCGGCGAGTCCGGCTCGGGCAAGACCACGATCGCGCGCATGCTGGTGGGCCTGGTCCGCCCGGACGCGGGCACCATCGCGGTGGACGGATGTCCGCGCGCGCCACGCGTACGAGGCGCGGCCGAACGGCTGCGTCGGGCCCGGGAGATCCAGATGGTCTTCCAGGACCCGTACGTCTCGCTGGATCCCCGGCTCACCGCCGCGCAGTGCGTGGCCGGCGTACTGCGGCTGCACGGCGAGGCGGATCGCGACAAGCGGGTGCGCGAACTGCTCGACCAGGTCGGACTCGGCACCCGCGAGGCGGACGCGCGTCCGCATCGGCTCAGCGGCGGACAGCGGCAACGGCTGTCCATCGCCCGGGCGTTGGCGGCCCGCCCGCGGGTCCTGGTGCTCGACGAGGCGGTCTCCGCGCTGGATGTGTCGATCCAGGCGCAGATCCTGCACCTGCTCACCGAGCTGCGCACGGAGACGAACGTCGCGCTGGTGTTCGTCAGCCACGACCTCGCGGTGGTGCAACAGGTCACCGACGACCTGTTGGTGCTCTATCGGGGCGTGGCGGTCGAACAGGGCCGCACCCGCGACATCCTGACCGATCCGCGACACGCCTACACCCGGCTGCTGGTCGGCTCCGCGCCGCGCCCCGGCTGGGATCCGGCCTCGGTCGGCGCGCTGCGCGCGGAACTCGCCGAGTGAGGCACGCGGATGGCTGCTGCGGCGACGAGCGGCCACGGGCGGTGCGAGTGTGGTCGGGGGGCCGACGGCAGTCGGCGTCTCGATGGCAGGAGGTGTCCTGACGGTCGGGGGCGCGGGACGACGAACCGGCCCACGGGCCGGTCGCCGGACGCGCTGCCGCCGGCTCGGGCCGGCGTGCCGGTGCCGGTGCCGTATCGGCACCGGCACGTGGGCGCCGGCCGCCGTCGCGAGCGGCTTGACGGCCCGGGATGCCGGCCGGGATCCGCCTCCGGGAACCGGCGCCGGCGGTGCCTCAGCTCAAAATGCGGGCCTCGATGCCGTCGAGGACGAAGTCGAGGCCCGTCCGGAAGGCCTCGTCGGGGTCCGGGTGCGGGCCGTCACGGACCATCGATTCCAGCGCCGGGAATCGGCCGGTGGCGAAGACCCGTTCCAGATAGGGCCCGAAGGTGGCCTGCCACTGCCGCTTGTCCATCCCGGTGGCCCGCTCGGCGCGCCACTCGGTGATCTCCCGGCGCACCGCGCCGATCACGTACGCGTCGACCGCGTCGACCGCCGGTACGACGATGTCCAGGCCGATGTCGCCCATCGCGGCCATCACGGCCTCCCCCCTGGCCAGCGCGTGCGGCCCGAGCCGGGGTCGTCCACCGATCAGATCGGCGAACCATTCGTGCCGGTGAGCGGCCTCGCGGGTGGTTTCGGCAAGGGAGCGCAGCACCTCGCGCCAGCCGTCTCCGACCGGCCGAATCTCCGCGTGAACCGCATCGACCATCAGGTCGAGCAACTCTTCCTTGGTGGCGATGTAGCCATACAGCCGCATCGGCCCAACGCCGAGCGCGGCGGCCACCTTACGCAGCGACACCGCCTCCAGGCCGTCCACATCGGCCAGCCCGATCGCCGCACCCAGAATCCGCTCCCGGCTCAACGGCGCCGGCACCGGCCGACTCGGCGGCTCCTCCCGCTCCCACACCAACATGCCGCCGACGATACATCGCTTGCCCCGATACGGCGTATTCCACGATACGCCGCATCGGGGCGCGACAACCATAGGTCGGCGAACGTTCGGTCGGCGGCCCGGGCATGTGTGGGTCGCGGTCCGGAGGTGTGCGGTCGGAGGCGGGCGGACGTCCGCCCGCCTCCGGTCGGGTTCGAGTCCGGTGGAGTTCCCGTTCCTCCCCGTCGGACGGGATTGTGACTCGGGTGTGGGTGCCGCGTGGCGTTGGGCGGCGGGCTTGTTCGGCCGGTGTTTCCGCCCCGTGTCGGATCGTCGGCCGATCTCGTCGCCTGCGTCCATGTGGCCTCGCACCCGGAGTCCTCCGCTCCGGCTCGTATTCGCTCGGCGGACGGACGACGTTGTCCGCTCGCCTCGTCCCTGAAGCCTGGTCGATCCGCCGTCGTCTGAAAACGCCTTTCAGGCTGGGCTGAAACCCGCTGGTCGGAGCGCCCCCGAGGACGCACACTGTCGTGGTCCTCCCGATGGGGTACGCACCGAGCGGGAGGCGGCATACAGCGCGCCCAGGACGAATCGCCCCCGACCCTCGGAGTACACGAGTGCTGCGAATCCACTTCACCGCGGAGGACCTGGCCCGGACTCGACTGGCCACGACGGTCGGTGCGGCGGCCGAGACCTATCACAGCCTGGAACTGTTGCACGGCCCGCGCAGACCGCTGCCCTTCCGGGCGTGGCGTGCCGAGGTGGCCGCACGCCTCGAGGCGGCGCCCGGTCCGCTCACCGCGCTGCTGCCCGTCCGCGGCCCGGGCCTGGATCTGCGCACGCTGGTCGGAGACTCGCCCTCCCTCGACGAGGGCATCGAGAACCTGCTCGCGGTGCCCGGCGCGCGATTACGCGCGGAGCTGGCGCACCTGACCTTCGACCCCGCCTACTCGACCTGGGTGCGCGACTTTCTGGACGGTGGCCTCGAACCGCGCCGCGAGTTCGCCGAGGCACTGCGCGCCACCCACGACGTGACGGTCGCACCCTTCCGCGAGCGGGTGCGCTCGCATCTGGAGGCGGCGCGCAGCCGCCTGACCCGCACGTTGCTCGACAGCGGTGTCGAGGGGCTGCTGGCCGGGTTGTACGTGCCGTTCATCCGCTGGAATCCGCCGGTCCTGGAGATCCGGCGGCGCAAGGACCACGACATCGTGCTCGGCGGCCGGGGCCTGGTGATCGCACCGACGCTCTTCGTCTGGCGGGAATCGGTGGTGCTCTGGGACGTCCAGGACGAAACCGCGCCGTACGTGCTGGCCGTGCCCACGGTGCGCGACCTCCGGGACGGCGCGGCGCTGTGGCAGCCCGGTACGGGCGACGACCGCGCGCTCGGCGCCCTCCTGGGGCAGACCCGGGCCGCCGCGCTGACCGTGATCAACGACGGTTGTACGACCACGGAGTTGGCTCGTCGGCTGAACGTCTCGGCGGCGTCCGCGAGCCAACACGCGACCGTGCTGCGGAACGCCCGACTGATCACCACGACCCGCCGGGGCGGCGCGGTCCTGCACGCGCTGACCTCACTGGGCCTGGAACTCCTCGGCGAAAGCCCGCCGCGCACACCCCATCCCGCGCGGACGTGATGATCGTCGTGTGAGCGCGTGTTCGCGAACGCGTCCGACACCGCAACGACGACGTCGAGGCGTGCCACCGGGCCGGATTGCGCGGCGGGCGCGGGTGGGAAGGCTGCCGGTGACCGGTTGTCGTCGTCGTGTCGGAAGGGAATCGCCCGTGATGCGCAGGGGTTCGGGTACGAGCGCCCAAAAGGGTCATCCGTTCGGCCGTCGACCCACCGGCGGTTGGGCCGACACGGTGTGGGACTGGTCGAAGTCCGGTACCCGCGACGCCGCCCGGAACCGGCTGTTACGTCGACTACCCGGTATTGGCACGGCAACCGCGTACCGGTTCGGACTGGTGGAGCGGGCCCACTACGCGTACGGCGTGCGCCGGGCCACCGAATCGGCCGCGCGCCTGGGGCACCGGGGCGTGACGGTGATGGAGTTCGGGGTGGCCGGCGGCAACGGCCTGCTGCTTCTGGCCGAACATGCCCGTCACTACGCCGCCGCCACCGGCGTCGCGGTGCGCGTGGTCGGCTTCGACGGCGGGGTGGGCATGCCGCCGGCCAAGGATCCCCGCGACCTGCCCTACCTGTTCGGCCCCGGCTTCTACGCCATGGACCACGCCCGACTGCGCGCCCGCCTGGGCGAGACCGACCTCGTGCTCGGCGACCTCGACCGGACGCTCCCCGACTACCTGGACACCCACACCCGCGAACTCCGGGATCACCCGGTGGGGTTCGTCGCGTTGGACCTGGACCACTACACCTCGACGACCACCGCACTCGAACTCTTCCGCAGGCCCGACCACGGCCACCTGCTGCCCAGGGTCACCTGCTACCTCGACGATCTCCCGGGCACCGTCGAGCAGATCGGCGAGGCGGCCGCGATCGCCGACTTCAACGCCGCCCACCCGGCCCGACCGATCGGCCGTGTCCTGGGGTTGCGCGCGTTCACCCCATTCGACCCGCCGTGGGCGGACCAGATCTACGTCCATCACCGCCTGGACCACCCCGACTACCCGACCCTGGAGACGGGCGCCACCGGCAACCAACTCCCGCTCACTCCCTGACCGCACCCGGAGCGCACCCCTCGGCGCCGACGTGTGCGCCGGGCGCTACGCCGTCTCGGCGGTCGGTTCGTCGCCGATGATCGAGTCGACGGTGATCCAGTCCGGCGGCATCGTGGACGGCGTCTTCCAGAAGATGTCGAGCTTGCGGATCAGCCCGTCGTCGTTCAACTCCAGGTAATTGGCGAAGCGCATCGCGAGCGGCTGCTCGCCCGGGGCGTACGTGATGGTCTCCACGGCCTCGTTGAACGCGTAGCGGCCGTCGTCGCTGAGGAACGTGAAGCGCGACCGCAGTTCGTGGGTCCGGGTGCGGCCGATCACGCCGGACACGAACGCGATGTACGCGTCCTTGCCGCGGCAGGTGTCCTCCTCGTTGTCGCGCATGCCGATGCGGACGAAATCGTCGGCGAGGGTGGACGCGACGAGGTCCCAGTCGTGGCTGTCGACGCCCTTCCAGAAGTTCGCGACGGTCTTCGCCCGCTGTTCGCGGTCGCTCATGACGGGGGTTCCTTTCGCTGGTGTGCCCGGCTCTGCACCGAACCACAGTTGCGACACTGACGCAACTATCTTGCTAGGATGGGCCCCGCCGGGCCGCCCGGCACCACACGACGCGACCGGGAAGTCCAGATGACCGACGCCGCCCCCCAGCCCGACCCGCGCCTCCGACTCGGCGAGGCCGCCACGGGCGGCGACTCGCCGCACGGACCCTGGCTGCGCTCGGTCATCCCGCCCCTGCGCGACCTGGTGCGCGTGTCCCGTGACGACCGCCTCCTCGAACGTGTGGGACACGAGGCCGGCGTACGGGTCCCCACGCACCTGGTGCTCGCCCTGACCCGCATCGGCGACTTCCAGCCGGTGCGGTTGTCCGACCTCGCCGACCGGATGGAGGTCGGTCGCACCACCCTCAGTCGCCAGGTCGCCGAACTCGTCGCAGCCGGATTCGTGCGGCGCACCCCCGACCCCGACGATGCCCGCGCCGCCGCCCTCGAACTCACCGACTCCGGCGAGGACACGTCGCGCAAGATCTGGGCGGCCTGGAGCGACGTCATCGCCGAAGTCACCCGCGACTGGCCCGAATCCGACCGCGAGGCCCTCCCCGTACTGCTCGGCCGCCTCACCTCGGGCCTGCGGACCCTGACCGAGAACGGACCGAAGTCCCCGACCCGGTGACCGGGGTGTCGGCCGGGTCGTACTCCTTCGGAAAAGGCCGCCTTCCCGTTTCCGGGAAGGCGGCCTCGGGGTCGGGCACGTGCGGTGCTAGATCACCAGGCTCAGCAACGCCGCGACCGCGAAGCCCGCGACCGACAGGACGGTTTCCAGGACCGTCCAGGACTTGAGGGTGTCGCGCTCGGAGATGCCGAAGTACTTGGCGACCATCCAGAACCCGCCGTCGTTGACATGGGAGGCGAAGATGGAGCCCGCCGAGATCGCCATGATGATCAGGGCGAGGTGGGCCTGCGACATGTCCTGGCCCTCGACCAGCGGCACGACGATGCCCGACGTGGCGACGATGGCGACGGTCGCCGAACCCTGGGCGACGCGCAGGACGACCGAGATCAGCCACGCGAGGACGATGACCGGGAGCCCGACGTTGTCGAAGGTCGTCGCGAGCGCGTTCGCGATACCCGACGCCTTGAGGACCGCGCCGAAGACGCCGCCCGCGCCCACGACCAGCAGGATGTTGCCGACGGGCTTGAGCGAGGCGGTCGACACCGTTTCGAGGGACTTGCGGGACCAGCCCCGGCGGATGCCGAGCAGGTAGTACGCGAGGATCAGCGCGATCGTCAGGGCGACGAAGGGATTGCCGAAGAACTCGATGACCGAACGCGGGGTCGACGGGTCGAAGGCGATGGAGGAGAACGTCGCGCCCAGGATCAGGATGAGCGGCGTGCCGATGATGGCGAGAACCGTACCGAGGGCGACCGGCTTCTCCGGCGGCTCGATGCCCGAGGCGGCCTGCTCGGCGGCGACGGCGGCCTTCGCCTCCAGGGCGGCCTCGACCATGTCGTGCGGGACGTCGACGAAGATGCGCTTGCCGATCCACGCCGCGTACGCCCAGGCGGCCAGCACGGCGGGGATGCCCACGACGACGCCCATGAGGATGACCCAGCCGAGCGAGACGTCGAACAGCCCCGCCGCGGCCACGGGTCCGGGGTGCGGCGGCAGGAACGCGTGGGTCATCGACAGACCGGCGAGCAGCGGCATCGCGTACAGCAGGATCGACTTGCCGGAGCGCTTGGCGGCGGCGTAGACGATCGGCGCCAGGACGAAGATGCCGACGTCGAAGAAGACCGGGATACCGAAGATGAGGCCGGTCAGACCCATGGCGAGCGGCGCGCGCTTTTCCCCGAAGAGGTTCAGCAGGCGGGTGCTCAGCACCTCCGCGCCGCCGGACACCTCGAGGATCGCGCCGAGCATCGTGCCCAGGCCGATGATGATCGCCACATGGCCGAGAATGCCGCCCATGCCCGATTCGATGACCGAGACGGCGGCGGACTTCTGGACGGTACCGAAGAGTTCGGTGACGGACAGCCCCGCGCCGAGGCCGACCGCTATGGAGACCGCCAGCAGCGCGACGAACGGTTGGAGCCTGACCTTGATGATCAGGTAGAGCAGGAGGGCGATGCCGAGCGTCGCGACCGTCAGCAGCGCGGCCGTGCCGTCGAACAGGAGCAGGAGACCGCCGGTGTGCGGTGGGGACTTCGGGGGCGGCGTCGAGGCCGGCAGGGTGGACAGCACGGAGGGGACCTCATGGTTTCCGGGCGCGTGGGGCAGGGGGGACCGCGGCACGGCGCCATGGGGGAGGCAGGCGCCGTGCCGTGGGGGACAGCCGGGAACAATCGGGGCAAGGGGTCTCAGCCGAGAACGGCGAGCGCGTCGATCTCGATGAGCAGACCCGCGGGGAGGCCGACGTACACGGTGGTACGGGCGGAGGCGGGCGCGGTCAGGCCCTGCTCCTCGAAGTACGCGTTGTAGATCTCGTTCATCTCGGCGAAGTGGCCGGTGTCGGTCAGGTAGACGCGCATCATCATCACGTCGTCCCAGCTCGCGCCACCCTCCTCCAGGATCGCCTTGACGTTGGCGAAGGTCTGGAGGGTCTGCTCGCGCAGGGTCGGACCGGCGGGGGTGGGCGCCTGGCCCTCGACGGCCGGGAGGAACCCGACCTGGCCGGCGACCTGAAGGATGTTGCCCTTGCGCACGCCGTGGGAGAACCGGGCGGGCGGCGCGGTGTGGGTGGAGGGGGTGATCGCGGTCTTTTCGAGCTTGTCGCTCATGAGCGTGCCTTCCGGGTCGAAGCGGGAATCGTGCGCGGGTCGCGCGGTCGTCGAGCGGTCATCGCGGGGGGTGGGCGGTGCCCGAGTACTCCCGCGTGATGGCGTCGGCGGTGCGGCGTACCAGCGGGAGCAGAGTCAGGAGTTCCTCGGCGGTGACGACGACATTCGGCGCGGAGACCGACATGGCGGCGACGACCAGACCGTCCGCACCGCGGACGGGGGCCGCGATGCAGTTGATGGACTCCTCGTGGCCACCGAGGTCGGTGGCCCAGCCCTGTTCGCGGACGGTCGCCAGTTCCCGGAGGAACGCGGCGGCGTTCGGTATCGAACGGGACGTGTACATGGGGTAGTCGAGCCGTTCGGCGATGGCGCGCCGCTCGGGCTCGGGCAGGTCGCCCAGGAGCAGTTTGGCGACGGCGGCGACGGTGATCGCGACCGGCTTGCCGACCCGCGAGTACATCCGCACCGGGTACCGGCTCTCGACCTTGTCGATGTAGAGGACCTCGTTCTCCTCGTACACCGCGAGGTGGACGGTGTGCCCGCACTGCTCGTTGAGCGCGATCAGGTGCGGGTGCGCGATCTCGCGGACGTCGAGGTTCTCCATGGCCTCCTGGGCGAGCGCGAACAGGCGCGCGCCGAGGCGGTAGCGCTGGTCCTGCTGGCGGTAGACGAGGCCGTGCTCGTGCAGGGTGCGGAGCAGGCGCAGCGCGGTGGACTTGTGGACGCCGAGGCGTTCGGCGACCTGTCCGAGGTCGGCGGGCCCCTGGGCCAGCAGCGGCAGGATGCTCAGCGCTCGGTCGACGGTCTGGCTCATGGCGTACATACCTCCCGGTCCGCCCCGACGGCGGCGGCCTCGGTCCAGCCGGGGCCGAGACGCAGTCTGCCCCAGGCCTCGTCGTCCAGGGCCGCGAGGCGATCGGCCACGGCGCGCGGCGGCGGGACGGCGAGGTCGCCCGCGACGGTGAGCGCGGCGGCGGCCATGAGGTGCCCATGGCGGATGCGCCGGCGTACCGGAAGGCCGCGCAGGGTCGCGGACAGGAACCCGGCCGCGAAGGCGTCGCCCGCGCCGACGGGAGCGGCGATGTCGACGGCGAGGGCCGCTACGAAGACCGACGGCCCGTCGTCGGTGAAGACGGTGGCGCCCGCGCCGCCCTGCTTGACGACCACGACGCCGGGCTCGGGGAGCGCGGCCCGAATCGCGTTCGCGCCGCGGATGCTCCACGCGGCCTCGGCCTCGTCCTCGCCGACGAAGACCAGGTCGGCGCCGCGGGCCAGGTCGAGCAGGACGGCCGGCTCGGCCGCCACGCTTCGGCGCTCGTCCCAGAGGTTCACGCGGTAGTTGACGTCGAAGGACACCAGGGGCCGACCCGGCCGGCGGCGGGTCGCCTCGCCCAGGAGCGCGAGGCAGTCGTCGGAGAGGGCGGCGGTGATGCCCGAGAGGTGCAGGATGCGGCCCGACCACAGGTCCCGGTCGGGCACGACCCGGGGTGACATGGCGGAGGCGGCGGAGCCGGCGCGGTAGTAGACGACTTCGGCGACGGCTTCGCCTTCCGGGGTGACCGCGGTCGCCGTGCCCGGCGTGGCCCGGTCGCCGTCCCCGGTGGCCCGTTCGCCCGCGGTGCGGAAGTAGATGCCGGTCGGACGAAGCCGGTCGCGCTGGACGGCCGACGTGTCGACCCCGTACGCCGCGACCGCCTCGACCAGGTGGTCGCCGAAGCCGTCGGTGCCGACCCGGCTGAGCCAGCGTGTCCGGTGCCCGGCCGCGGCCAGCGCGCACGCCACGTTGGACTCGGCGCCGCCGATCCCGCGCTCGAAGGACGGGACGTCGGCGAGGCGACCGGAGCTTGTGGGCAAGAACGTGACCATGGACTCGCCGAGGCAGACGACGTCGACGGTTTCCGGCGCGCTCACGCTCACGATCGCTCGGCTCCTGGTTCATCGGATGATCGAAGATCATCGGGCGGTCGCATCCGCCTCGTCGACGGCCGCGCGACGCCGACCATTGACCCGGCGTTGGCTCGGATGTTAGACAGCACCGAGCGATATACGCAATGGCCGTTGCACAGGATGCAACGATACTCCGGAGGTGCCCATGGCCGTCGACAACGCCGTCGGACGGCTCGCCTCGCTCGCGGACGAGCGTGTCGACCACCGTTTCAAGGCTCTGCCGCCGGACGCCGAGGGCCTGACCGTCGGCGAACTGGCCGCCGAGCGCCGGAACCTGTTCACCGGCGGTTTCACCACGCCGGTCCTGGCCCTGTCCGCCGAATCCGTCGAGCACAACCTCGCGTTGATGGAGACGTACGCGCAACGCCACGGCCTGGCGTTCGCCCCGCACGGCAAGACGTCGATGGCCCCGCAGCTGTTCGCCCGCCAGCTCGAACACGGCGCGTGGGGCATCACGGTGGCCGTCCCGCACCAGGCCCGGGTCGCCCGCGCGTTCGGCGTCTCGCGCGTCTTCCTCGCCAACGAGCTGGTCGACGCGGCGGCGCTGCGCTGGTTGGCCGCCGAACTCCACGCCGACCCGGACTTCCGGTTCCTGTGCTACGTCGACTCCGTGCGCGGCGTCGCGCTGATGGACGCCGCACTGCGTGCCGCCGGGGCACGCCGCCCGGTCGAGGTGGTCGTCGAACTCGCGGCGGGCGAGGGCGCCCGCACCGGCGCCCGTACCGAGGGCGAGTGCGCCGAGATCGCCGACGCGGTCGCCGCCTCCCCGGTCCTGCGCCTCGTCGGCGTCGCCGGCTACGAGGGCGAGGTGCCGCGGGCCGACGGCGAGCGGGTGCGTGCCTGGCTGCGCCGACTGACGTCCCTGGCCGCCGAGTTCGACAAGCGGGGCCGCTTCGAGCAGCTCGACGAGATCGTGGTCAGCGCGGGCGGCAGCGCCTGGTTCGACGCGGTGGCCGACGTCTTCGCCGAGCTTCCCGCCCTGTCCCGCCCGGTCCTGAAACTGCTGCGCTCCGGCGCGTACGTCTCGCACGACGACGGCCATTACCGCCACATCACGCCGTTCAACCGGGTCCCCGACGAGGGCGCGCTCCAGCCGGCCTTCCGACTGTGGGCCCAGGTCGTCTCCCGACCGTCCGCGACGCAGGCGTTCGTCAACGCCGGCAAGCGCGACGCCGCGTACGACCTCGACCTGCCCGAAGCACAGGTGGTGCGCTCCGCGCGCGACGGCTCGGTGCGCCCCGCCACCGGCATCGCCGTCACCGGCCTTTCCGACCAGCACGGCTGGATCACGACCGACGCGGGCGCCGAGTTGGAGGTGGGCGACTGGCTCGGCATGGGCCTGTCGCACCCGTGTACGTCCTTCGACAAATGGCAGTTGATCCCGTTGGTCGCCGCCGACGGCACCGTGACCGACTACATCCGCACCCTGTTCTAGGAGCCGTCGCATGGACCTCGTCATTCGCGACGCACGCGTCATCGACGGCACCGGTGGTGCGTCCTACCGGGCCGATGTGGGTCTGGACGGCGGCCGGATCCGCGAGATACGGCGTTCGGGCGACCCTCGGCTGTCCGGCCGGCGCACCCTCGACGCGGGCGGCCTCGCGCTCGCTCCCGGCTTCATCGACATGCACGCGCACAGCGACCTCGCGCTGCTGCGCGACCCGGACCACTCCGCCAAGGCCGCACAGGGGGTGACGCTCGAAGTCCTCGGCCAGGACGGCCTGTCGTACGCGCCCGTCGACGACCGAACGCTCGCCGAGGTGCGCAGGTCGATCACCGGTTGGAACGGCGACGGCTCCGACATCGACTTCGACTGGCGCACCGTCGGCGGCTACCTCGACCGCCTCGACCGAAACTTCGGCGGACAGGGCATCGCGGTCAACGCGGCCTACCTCATCCCGCAGGGCACGCTGCGCATGTACGCCATGGGGTGGGACGGCCGCCCCGCGACCGACACCGAACTCGCCCGGATGAGACAGCTCGTCGCCGAGGGCATGGAGCAGGGCGCGGTCGGCATGTCGTCCGGGCTCACCTACACGCCCGGGATGTACGCGGACGACGCCGAACTCACCGAACTGTGCCGCGTCGTCGCCCGATACGACGGCTACTACTGCCCGCACCACCGCTCGTACGGAGCCGGGGCGTTGCAGGCGTACGAGGAGATGGTGCAGCTCACGAAGGCGGCCGGCTGCGCGCTCCACCTGGCCCACGCCACGATGAACTTCGGCGTGAACAAGGGCCGGGCCCCCGACCTCCTGGCCCTGCTGGACTCGGCGCTGGAGGACGGCTGCGACATCTCCCTCGACACGTATCCCTACACACCCGGCTGTACGACGCTCGTCGCCGTGCTGCCGAGCTGGGCGAGCGAGGGCGGCCCCGAAGCGACCCTGGCCCGGCTCCGGGACGACGCCACGGCCGAGCGGATCCGCCATCACCTGGAGGAGATCGGCTCCGACGGCTGCCACGGTGTCCCCATCGAGTGGGACACGATCGAGATGTCCGGCATCACCGACCCGGGGTTGGAAGCGTACGTGGGCAAGACCGTCGCCCGCAGTGCCGCCGAGCGCGGCGAGGAGCCGTGGATCACCGCCCGACGCCTGCTCGTCGGCGACCGGCTCGGCTCGACGATCCTCCAGCACGTCGGGCACGAGGAGAACGTCCGGCAGATCATGCGCCACCGGGTCCACACCGGCGGCAGCGACGGAATCCTCCAGGGGGACAAGCCGCACCCGCGCGCGTACGGCACCTTCCCGCAGTACCTCGGCCGGTACGTCCGCGAACTGGGGGTGCTGAGCCTGGAGGAGTGCGTGGCGCACCTGACGTCGCGCCCGGCGGCCCGGCTGCGCCTGCCCGACCGGGGTTCGATCCGCGAGGGATACCGCGCGGACCTGGTGCTGTTCGACCCGGACACGGTCGCGGCCGGCTCGACGTTCGAAAACCCGCGCGTTACGCCCACGGGAATCCCACACGTCCTGATCGACGGCAGGTTCGTCATCGAGGACGGCCGGCGTACGGACGTCCTGGCGGGAAAGGCGATCCGCCGAACCCGGACGTAGCCCTCCCTCGCGGGTCGTTTCGGCGGGGTGGTCGGCGGCGCGGCCGTCACCCGTGCGGGCCCGGGATCCGCCCGCTACCCCCGAGGGCTGCGGCCCGTGTGCGGCGGGTGGCGGGGGGACACGTTCACCGACGCCCCGGGTGTGATCGCGTCCATGGGGATCATGGAGTTTGTCGGGGCTGCGCCGGGGCAGCCGACGACGATGAGAATGCTTCGTTTGCCCGGTGTGTATCGTCCCCAGGCGGACACCAGGCTTTTGGCCTCGGCGTTCGTCGAGCAGGGTTTGCATCGGGCCGGCCAGGTGTTGGACGTCGGTACCGGGACCGGAGCGGTGGCGCTGGCGGCGGCGTCCGCGACGTCCGCCGGCTGTCGGGTCACGGCGGTCGACATCTCCCGCCAGGCCGTGTGGGCGGCTCGCCTGAACAGCGCCTGGCGTCGCGGCCGCGTCAGCGTACGGCGCGGCGACCTGTTGGAGCCCGTGGCCGGCCGGACGTTCGACGTGGTGTTGGCCAATCCGCCGTACGTACCCACAGAGGAGGAGAACGTCCCTCCCCGTGGGCGGGCACGGGCCTGGGACGCCGGCACCGACGGGCGCCTCGTGCTGGATCGCCTGTGTACCCAGGTGCCGCGATACCTGAAGCCCCGGGGCACGCTCCTGGTCGTGCACTCCGCGCTGTGCGGCGTGGGGACGACGCTGGGGCTGCTCGAGGCCGTCGGCCTGCATGCGCGCGTGGTCGCCCGCAGCCTCGAACCATTCGGCCCCGTCCTGTCCGCGCGGGCGGCCTTTCTGGAGGAATGCGGCCTGATCGAGCCGGGCTGCCGCGAGGAGGAGTTGGTGGTCATTCGTGGCGACTTCCCCCAGTGACACCCGCAGGATCACGGTCGTCGACGGCGGGCCGATGATGGTCGAGGGGCCCGTGGAGGTGGAGCTTTCCGACGGGAGCACGGCCTTCTCCGATCGACGCGTGGTGGCCCTGTGCACGTGCCGCCGAACCCGTCGCCCGCCGTGGTGCGACACCAGCCACCGGGCCCATCGGCTCCCACCCAGGCCACCATCCGACCCGCCGCCGACCGGGGAGGACGGATGACCGCGCCGACACTGCCCACCCCTCGCGGACCGCTGTCGCGCGCGGTGCTCGCGGCTCTGGCCGAACCGGCCGGGACGGGCGTACGGACACCGGCCGGAGCCGGAGCCGACGCCGACGGCTTCGGCGAGGACCTCCAGCTTGCCCTGTACGCCTGCTACGAACTGCACTATCGCTCGTTCGCGGGAGCGGATCCGCGCTGGGAGTGGGACCCCGACCTGCTGCGGCTGCGCGCGCGACTGGAGGAGTCGTTCCTGTGCGCACTGCGAGACAACGTCGATGCCGATGGCGGCGTGGACGACGCTCTCGCGCCCCTGCTGATCGAGCCCCTCGACGGCACCGGGGTCAGCCACCACCTCCTGGAGCGCGGTGACGTGGAGCAGTTCCGCGAATACGTCGTGCACCGCTCGCTCTACCACCTGAAGGAGGCCGACCCCCAGGCGTGGCTCATTCCGCGCCTGACCGGACGCGCCAAGGCGGGCGTGGTCACCGTCGAGTTCGACGAATACGGCGGCGGGCGTGCCGAACGTATGCACGCGCGGCTGTTCGCCGACCTCATGCGCGGACTCGGACTCGACCCGGCGTACGGCTTCTACCTCGACCGGGTGCCCGCGCCGATGCTTGCCGTGGTCAACCTCATGTCGCTGTTCGGACTGCATCGGGCGCACCGGGGCATGGCCGTGGGCCAGTTCGCCGCCATCGAGATCGGCTCACCACCCGGTGCGGCCCGCCTCGCCGCGGCACTGGAACGGATGCGCGTCGCGGATCCGGCGTGCGCCCTGTTCTACACCGAACACGTCGAGGCGGACGCCGTCCACGAACAACTCATGCGCCGCGAGGTGGTGGCGGCGCTGCTGGAGCGTGAACCCGAACTCGAGAACGACGTGGCCTTCGGGATCCGGGCCGGCGGCGTCGTGGAGGACCGGCTCGCCGCCCACCTGCTCACCGCCTGGAACGAGGGCCGCAGCTCCCTGCGCCCCCCGGAGCGGCTCGCACCGGAGGCGGTACACCGGGCCGCGACGGGCGCATCGTGATCACCGAACACGCGGATCCGGGCGCACTGGTCCTCCTCGCCAACTTCGTCTCGCCGCTTGCCGCCGACCTGGCCGAGGAGACCACCCTGCGGCGCTGGTCGGAGCAGGCGCCCCGCAAGCTGTGGCTGATGCGACCGGACGACGTCCTGATCACGCCCGTGCCGGTGTCCGACACCTTCCGCCGGTACACCTGCCTGCGCCTGGGCATCCCCGAGGCATCCCTCACCGTGCTGACGGTGCCGGACACCCCGCACCTGCCGATGGCCCAGGCCGTCACCGCGCACGGTCTGCTGGAGCCGCTGCGCACGCTGGTCCGCGAGCGCCCGGAAGCGCGCCTGCTCCCGATCGCGCTGGACGAGGCCGCCGTGCGCCTCGCCGCCGACCTGGGCATCGGGGTCGCCCCGTACGAGGCGGGTGGGCCGCGGCCGGACGTGGTCCGCCTCGTGGCGGACCTGAATACCAAGACCGGCTTTCGCACCCTCGCCGGACGACTGGGCATGCGCCTGCCGGAAGGGCGCGAGTGCACGAGCGCCGACCTCGATCGGGTGACCGCCGAACTGCTCACGGGGACGAAGCGCGTGGTCGTCAAACCCGACCGCTCCGCCGGCGGGCACGGCATGCGGTTCGTCACGCGCGGTGACCCCCGCCCCCCGTTGCCGGCCGGCACCGGTGAGCGATGGGTCGTGGAGCGGTACGTGGAGCACACGCGAGCGGTCAGTGCCCAGGGCCACGCCGCTCCGGGCCGCGCGAGGGTGCTGTACGACGGCGAGATGCGGATGTCGGGCGGCTCTTTCGCCGGGTACCTCTGCCCGCCGTGCGACCTCCCGGGCGGAGCGCGGGCCGAACTCGCCGACTGGACGCTCGCCCTCGGCCGCCACCTGGCGGCCGAGGGATACCGGGGCCCGTACAGCCTGGACGCCGTCTGCGCCGCGGACGGCACCCTGTACGCCCTGGAATGCAATGTCCGCCGTACCGCGACCAGCACCGTCCACGCCCTGGTGACCCGGCTCGCCGGCACGGACCGCGCGGCCCCGGTCTGGGCGATGGGAACGATGCGGGCCGAGGCCGCGATGCCGTTCGACGCGGCGGTGGAACGCCTGATCGCAGCGGGCCTGGACGTGCGACCGGGCACGGACCGGGGGGTGATCCTCTACGTGGACCGTCCGACGGACGACGGCGAATGGCGCTACGTCGCCCTTGCGCCCGACCACGGCGGAGTCGACGCGTTGGAGATCCGGCTGGCCGCGGCCTTCGGCGGGCACCCGGCGTGACCGGCCGTGCCTCGGCTCGCTCGTCCCCGGAGCGAGCGAGCCGAAGCCCGACACCCCGCCGGGCCCGCTCGTGGGTACGACGGGCCCGGCGGGGGCCCTCGCGTGGTGGCCCGGCCGGGTCCTCGCGGGATGCAGGCGCGAGGACCCGGGTCCCGGCCGCGAGGCCGAGGATGCCCGTGGGCGCCTCTACACGGCCCAACGACACGGATGCTCGGGGGGAGCGGGTGTGGGGGCGGTTCACTCGAACGCGGTATGCGGCGGTGTCGGCGGGCTCTCGCGTTCCGGGGCGAGGGCGCGCGCCTGGTTCTCGTGTCCGCGGACCTGGGTGTGGCGGTCGGTGCTCGCGATGACGACGCAGGGGTGGCCGTGGTCGGTGTTCTCGGTGTCGATGTGCAGTTCACCCTCGGTGCCGACGACGAGTCTCGGGGAGCCGGTGAGCACCGCGTTCCAGGTGAACGGGTAGTCGGTGTCGGCCGCGGGCCAGTCGTGCAGACAAACGTCCACGTCGACGTGGCCCCGACCCGGCATGTCGAGGTAGCCGTGGACCGCGAGAACGTCCATTCCCCCAGTGTGCCCCCAGGCTCCGACCGCGGGCCCGGGGCACCGGCGGACGCACCAAATCCGGGGCGCGGGCTCGGTGCCTTCGGCGGCCTCGGAGCGTATGCGAGGCGGACCCGGGCGGAATATCGCCCCGGGTGACGGGGGTAGGCGTATGAGTGTGCCGGCCGCGCAGGTGGCCGGTGGCCGCGCGATCCGGTATCGGTCCATCCCCGGTCCGGCGATCGGAGCGCGTGTGCGGAGGAAGCGTCGGCGGTCGGCGGGAATGGGAGCTTCACGCCGACCCCCGACCTCCGCCCCCCGGGCCCGGTCCGGGCGGCTGCGCGCGGCGGTAGTTGCTCCTGCGGAGTGAAATTCGGCGATATCGACGTCTCTCCCCGCGCCGTGCGGCCGGAAGGCGCGGCGCGGTGGTGTCAGCGGGGTGGGAGCCGGGTTCCGACGATGACGTCGAGTTCTGCCGCGAGGCGCGGTGCGTGGCTCCGCCGCGACGTGCGCACTGCCCGGGGCGCGCTCGACGCTGACGAGCCTGGTTCCGGGAGGCGCGCCGGAGGCCGACCAGGCCGGGCCGACGCCGTATCCGGTCCCGGTCTCGCCGATGCGGTGCGCGGCTCCGGCGGCCAACACCCGCGACAGGCGGCCCTGTTCGGGCCTACAGGAGAACGGCAATCCGTGCGCGGCGCGGCTACGACGAGGTGGCCGCGGACGGGCGGTCGGTGATGCGGTGTGCCAGCCAGGCCAGGGCGGGCGGCATGCGGTGTTCGACGGCGTGGTGGCCGCCTTCGAACAGCTCGAAGTGCACGATCTCGTCCGGGACTTGGATGTCGGTGAGGGCGTCGCGGAAGGCCAGTGCGCCGAGGTCGAGGAACCATTCGTCGCGGGTGCCGGCGTCGATCCGGATGCCGCGCTGTGCGCGGAGGGCGCCGGCGTGCGCGGGGGCCATGCGTACCGGGTCCCAGGCCAGCCAGCGTTGCCACTCACTCTCGCGCAGAGCCCCGGTGCGGGGGTCGAACGGCAGGGTGGGGGAGCCGTCGGGGCCGGGGGAGAAGCAGGCGGAGACGCCGAGGATCTCCAGGAGGTTCAGGTCTTCTTCCCTGGTGAAGGCGACGCGTGAGCGGAAGTCGTCCCACCAGCGGAGGATGTCGCCCCCGTAGGGCCTGAGCTGGCGGGCCGCGGTGAGGAAGTGTGGGTGGTATTGGGCCTCGGACAGCGAGTCGCCGGAGTGGGTGGCGAAGGCGCCGAACAGGTCCGGGCGGAGCATCGAGGTGATCGCGGCGCCGAGTCCGCCGCTGGACTTGCCCGCGATGGCCCGGTGGTCGCGCTCGGGCAGCGTGCGGTAGCGGGCGTCGACGTACGGCACGATCTCCTCGCACAGGTAGGAGTGGTAGCGACCGGTGCCGGGCGAGTCGATGAACTGGCTGCCGCCGTACGTGGTCCAGGCGTCCACGAAGACCAGCACCATCCCGGGTGCCTCGCCGAGCGCGAAGATCTCGTCGATCAGCTCGGGGACCGGCTTGCGAAACGCCGTGCGGTTGCCCCAGACCGGGAGTGTCCCCGCGTAGCCGAGGAGGAGATATGTGACGGGGTAGCGGCGTTGGGGCGCGTCGTCGTAGTCGGGTGGGGTGTAGACCCACAGCGGGCGTCGGGTCGGGTCGCCGAGGGGGTTGCCGCGCAGCAGCACACTGTCGACGACGTGTTCGTCGATGCGGCCGGCGAGGGTGAAGGTGGACATGGGTTCGGACAGTACTACGATTTCAAAATATCTGAAGTCATAATTTCTGGAGGGTAGGGTGGCCCCGTGACAGCACGGCATGCGGCGGCGGAATCGGCGCGGAAACCAGACTCGATCGACCGGCACATCCTCCGATGGGAGCGTGAAGTCCCGGGCCTGGAACGGGAATTGGAGGGCGCCGTCACCCGCATGCAGATGCTCGTGCGACACCTGCAGCGGGAGAAGGAGGCCGCCCTGGCGCGGCACGGCCTGAAGTTGTGGGAGTACGAGATCCTGTGGCGCCTGCGTTCGGCGGGCGGGCCGTACCGTATGGCGCCCACCCGCCTGGCCCGAGGGCTCGGCGTGCATCCGGCGACCCTGACCAGCCGCCTCGACCGCCTGCAGGCGGCGGGCCTGATCACGCGGGAGCACGCGGCCGAGGATCGCCGCAGTCTTCTCGTCGGCCTGACCCCACGGGGCGCCGAGACGTGGGCGGCGGTGATCGACGACCAGCGGCAGGCCGAGGCCGGCCTGCTGGCGCCCCTGACCGGGAAGCAGTTGGGCGACCTGGCCGCCCTCCTGCGCGTCGTGGCCCTCGCCGTCGAGGAGGACGGCCCGCCCCTCATGCCGGACCTCGACTGAATCGCCATCGAAGCGGGGACGGCGGTCGCTGTCCGACAGCGTGCCGTACCAAGTCCGCAGGCGGGGCTCAGGGTTGTGGTCGGGCGCCGGTGTGTGGGGTGGTCGGTGGTGTGTCGGCGCCGGGTCCGCAAGGGGTGCTGTCGGTGGTCCAGGAGGCGAGGAGGCGAAGGCCTTCGTCGGCGGGGGAGCCCGGTTCGGCGGTGTAGATGGTGAGGGTGAGACCGGGCTCGGCGGCCATGTCGAGGCTCTGGTAGGCGAGGGTGACGTCGCCGACGACGCGGTGGTGGAAACGTTTTTCGCCGGTGCCGTGCCGGCGGACGTTGTGGGAACCCCAGCGGGTGCGGAAGTCGTCGCTGCGGGTGGACAGTTCGCCGACCAGGTCGTGCAGGCTCCGGTCGTGCGGGTCACGGCCGGCCTCGGTGCGCAGGATGGCGACGGTGGTGTCGGCCACGAGATCCCAGTCGGGAAAGAAGCGGCGCCCGGCGGGGTCGAGGAAGATGAAGCGGGCGAGGTTGGGCGGGTGTCCGCCGCCGGCGTAGATGTCGGCGTAGAAGGCGCGGCCGAGCGCGTTCGCGGCGAGCAGGTCCATGCGGCCGTTGCGGACGAACGCGAGGCCTCCGGTGACGGCGTCCAGGGTCCACCGCAGGCTCGGGTGCGGCCGCCACGACCGGGTCGCGCGGCGCCGGGGCCGGCCGAGGGCGTCGGCGCCGGTGGCGGTGTGGGCCAGGTTGAGCAGGTGCGCACGTTCCGCGTCGTCCAGTCGGAGCGCTCGTGCGACGGCCTCGAGGACGGCGGGTGAGACGCCGGCGAGGTTGCCGCGCTCCAGCTTGGCGTAGTACTCGACGCTGACGTCCGCGAGGGCGGCGACCTCGCTTCGGCGCAGGCCCGACACCCGGCGTCGGCCGCCGGAGGGAAGTCCGGCCTGTTCCGGGGTGATCCTGCCGCGCCGCGAGGTCAAAAACTCGCGGACTTCGTCATGGTTGTCCACCTCTCGACCGTACGTCCTCACCGCGCGGCGAGGGATGTACTGCCGGTACACCCCACACCGGTGACTCCCTGCGGCGCGCGGAATCGGGTTGTCTCGAGGACGTGGCGCCGCCGGGCCGCGCCGTGAAAGCGGTCGGGCGGGCGCCGCCGGCGCGCATGCGGGTGATACCGGAACGACACCGCGTGCGCGGCGGGTCCGTTCCCCCGGGCCGTCCTTCAATGGCCGGCGGGTCGGTATCCGATCCGCCGGTATGTGACCAGCGAGCCAAGGAGTACTCCCCATGCGTGGTGTCGTGATGCATGCCCCCGGCGACGTCCGGGTCGAAGAGCGCGAGGAGCCGGCGATCGTCCGCCCGACCGATGCGGTGATCCGACTGGCGGCTACGTGCGTATGCGGGTCGGACCTGTGGCCGTATCGCGGACTCGAGACCGTCGACGGCCCGGCCCCGATGGGGCACGAGTACGCCGGCGTCGTCGAGGAGGTCGGCGGCGCGGTCACCTCGGTTCGGCCGGGGCAGTTCGTGGTGGGGTCGTTCTTCGCCTCGGACAACACCTGCGAGATCTGCCGCGCGGGCTACCAGTCCTCGTGCGTCCACCGCGAATCGCTCGGCGCGCTCGGCTCCCAGGCGGAGCGGCTGCGCGTGCCGCTGGCGGACGGCACTTTGGTGGCCACCCCCGGCATGCCCGACGACACGCTGGTTCCGAGCCTGCTGGCGGCGTCCGACGTGCTCGGCACCGGCTGGTTCGGCGCGGTCGCCGCGCAGGCCGGGCCGGGCCGGACGGTCGCGGTGGTCGGCGACGGCGCGGTCGGGTTGATGGCGGTGCTCGCCGCGAAGCAACTCGGCGCCGAGCGGATCATCGCGATGAGCCGCCACGAGTCCCGACAGAAGCTCGCCATCGAGTACGGGGCGACCGACATCGTCACCGAACGCGGCGACGAGGGCGTCGCGCGCATCCGGGAGTCGACCGACGGCCTCGGCGCGCACTCCGTGATCGAGGCGGTCGGTACCCAGGAGTCGATGATGCAGGCCATCGGCGCGACGCGGCCGGGAGGACACATCGGCTGCGTCGGGGTCTCCCACGACGTGTCCCTCGACGGTCGGCACCTGTTCTTCTCCCACGTGCACCTGCACGGCGGTCCGGCCCCGGTACGGCAATACCTGCCGGAGCTGATCGACCTGATCTGGAACGGCCGCATCGACCCCGGCAAGGTCTTCGACCTCACGCTGCCCCTCGACCGGGCCGCCGAGGCATACCGCGCCATGGACGAACGCCGCGCCATCAAGGCCCTGCTCCGCGTCTGACCACCCCGACCGAGCCGGCCGTCGGGCGGGCGGTGGTTGCCCGGCCGTCCCGGCGCCGCGCGGACCGGACGCCCGACCCGCGTATTGACCGCGGGCACGGCAGCTCCTAGGTTGTCAGACAAATTGGCTCGGTTGGTCTGATGAATAAGAGGACGAGGACGGTGCACCCATGCGCAATCGATGGTCCGACGCGGACGCCGGCGACGGTCCCCTGGGGCAGTGCGCCTACGGTTCACGGCTGATCGGCGGCGAACCCACACTCGTGCTGCACGGCGGCGGCAACACCTCCGTCAAGGCCGAGATCGCCGATGTCACCGGCGCGCCGGTCGAGGTGCTCTACGTCAAGGGCAGCGGCCACGACCTGGCCTCGATCGGCCCCGAGGGATTCGCCCCGCTGCGCCTGGCCCGACTGCGCGAACTGCTCACCGTCACCGCGCTCAGCGATGCCCAGATGGTCAACGAACTGCGCTGCGCGCTGCTCGACGCCGCCGCCCCCGACCCCTCCGTCGAGGCGCTGCTGCACGCGATGTTGCCGCACCGCGCGGTACAGCACAGCCACGCCGACGCGATCCTGACCCTGACCAACCTCGCCGACGGCGAGGCGGTCATCCGGGACGTGTTCGGCGACGACGTCGCGATCGTCCCGTACGTGATGCCCGGCTTCGACCTCGCCGTGCGCTGCGCCGAGGTGTGGCGCGACCAGGCACACGCCGGGACCATCGGCCTCGTCCTGCTCAACCACGGCCTGTTCACGTTCGGCGACGACACCCGCGAGGCGTACGAACGCCACCTGGACCTGATCACCCGCGCCGAGCGCCGACTGGCCGAACACGCCGACGCCGCGCCCGCGCCGGCCCGCGCGCCGGCCCGCCCGACGAGCGTCGAACTCGCCCTGCTGCGCCGGGAGATCAGCGAGGCCGCGGGCCGGCCGATGATCGTCGCCCGGCACGCCGACGAGGACACGGCCAGGTTCGTCGCACGGGCCGACCTGGCCGAGGTCGCGACCAGGGGCCCGGCAACCCCCGACCACGTCATCCGCACCAAGCGGGTGCCGCTGGTGGGCCGCGACGTGGCCGGCTACGCCGACCGCTACCGGGAGTACTTCGAACGCCATCACCGGCGTCGCGGCACCGAGTTGAAGCCGCTGGACCCGGCACCGAGGATCGTCCTGGACCCCGACCTGGGCATGCTCACGGTCGGCGGCAGCGCGAAGGACACCGACGTCGCCCGCGACATCTACCGGCACACGATGGACGTGATCACCGTCGGCGAACGCCTCGGCGGCTACCGGCCCGCGTCCGAAGAGCACATCTTCGACCTCGAATACTGGGACCTGGAGCAGGCCAAGCTGCGCCGCGCCGGGGCGCCGCAGGTGTTCGCCGGCGAGGTCGCGCTGGTCACCGGGGCCGCGTCGGGCATCGGCCGGGCGTGCGCACGCGCCCTGGCGGCGGCCGGCGCGAGCGTCGTCGGCTGGGACCTCGACGCCGGCGTCACGCAGACCCTCCCCGGGGCCGGATACCTCGGGCAGGTCGTGGACGTCACCGACCGCGCCGCCGTGGAGAGCGCGCTGCGGGCCGCCGTCGAGCGGTTCGGCGGCCTCGACATGGTGGTCGCGAGCGCGGGCGTGTTCAAGGCGAGTGCGCCGATCTCGGCGCTGGACGCGGACGCGTGGCGCACCTCGATGGCGGTCAACGTGGACTCCGTCGCCGTACTGTTCCGCGAGGCCCACCCGCTGCTCGCGCTCGCGCCGCGCGGCGGCCGGGTGGTGGTGATCGCGTCCCGCAACGTGCCCGCGCCCGGACCGGGCGCGGCCGCGTACTCGGCGTCCAAGGCGGCCGTCACGCAGCTTTCCAGAGTGGCCGCGCTGGAATGGGCCGCGGACGGCATCAGGGTCAACGTGGTGCACCCCGACGCGGTCTTCGACACCGGCCTGTGGACCGACGAGATCCTGGCCGAGCGCGCCGCCGACTACGGCATGACGGTCGAGGAGTACAAGCGGCGCAACCTGCTGCGTACCGAGGTGAGCAGCGCCACCGTGGCGCAGGCGGTCACCCGGCTGTGCTCCGACGACTTCGCCGCGACCACGGGCGCGCAGATCCCCGTGGACGGGGGCAGCGAACGGGTCGTGTGAGCGTCTGCCGGGCCCGGGAACGGGCACGGTAGGGGTGGTTGGGGCGGGTACGCGCGGAACTCCCCGCGCGTGCCCGCTCGTTGCAGTGCGCCAAGCGCCAAGCGCCAAGCGCCAAGCGCCAGGCGCCAGGCGCCAAGCGCCAAGCGCCAAGCGCCTGCGGGCTTGCGCGGTGGGGCCGGGGGCGCCGCGCGGTCAGGCCGTGCGTACCAACTGGAACTCGTAGGAGCCCTCGACGAAGTACGTCTTGCAGTACGCGAGCAGCCGGTGGTCGTCGTCGTAGTGCAACTGGTCGAGCAGCACGAACAGTCGGTGCTTGGCCGCGTCCGGCCCCCACGCGATGTGCGCCGACGAGACCGCGTGCACCTTCGCGAGGCCGAGCGTCGGATGGATGCCCAACTCGGTTTCGAAATAGGCGAACAAGGACCCGCTCAGCTCCTCCGGATCGAACGCGGCCGGCAGCAGGCCGCGCGGGATCACGTCGTAGGAGTAGGCGACCACGTCGCCGTCGGCGGTCACCCGGCGGCGCAGTTCCAGCGCCTCGGTGTCGGACGGAACACCCATCCGTTCGGCCTCGTCGGGCAGCACCTGGCGGAGCGTGCGCCGCCCGTACTCGTGCCCGGGTTCCTTGCCGCTGCGCCGGATCGACTCGGTGATCGAGCCCATGCGCTCCAGGCCGTCGCGTACCGCGGGGCGGGTGCGCACGAACGTGCCCGCGCCCTGCTGCGTGCGGATCAGGCCGAGCACGTCGAGTTCCTTGAGCGCGGTGCGCACCGTGGCCCGCGAGACCCCGAACCGCCTGCACAGATCGGCCTCGGTCGGCAACCGCGCCCCCGCGGGATGGACGCCGTCGCGGATCTCGATCTTGAGTTCCCGAACGATGTCGTCGGCCAGCGGCCGCCGTGTCTGGGTCGCCATGTCGGACATCTTGACACGCTTCGAATTGTCTGACAACTTCGGCGCACTCGGATCATGAGGACGACCCCCGGAGGCATCGACGGGTCGTCCCGCGTAGAGAGGGAGACGCGGCGGATGCGCACGATCGACTGGATTCCCGCCGACGACGCCGAGCGGGAACCCGGCAGGGGATTCATCAGGCTGGTCGACCAAACCCTGCTGCCCGACAGCCTCGTCGAACTCGACATCCACGACCTCGACGTCCTGGTGGACGCGATCCAACGACTGGCGGTACGCGGAGCCCCCGCGCTCGGCGTGGCCGGCGCCCTGGGCGTCGCGCTCGCCGCGCAGAGCCTGCCGGCCGACCAGGCCCGGCAGGCGATCGCCGAACTGCGCGAGGCCCGGCCCACGGCGGTCAACCTCGCCTACGGCGTGGACACCGCGCTCGCCGCCTTGGAACAGGGCGGCCCGCTCGCCGCCCTGGACGCCGCGCTGCGGGTACGGGACGCGGACATCGCGGCCTGCGTCGCGATGGCCGAACGTGGTACCGACGCGCTGGCGCGGCTGATTCCGGACCGGGCCGCGCTGACCGTACTGACCATTTGCAACACCGGCGCGCTCGCCGCCGTCGAGCACGGCACGGCGCTCGGCGTGGTGGCGAAGCTGCACCGCGAGGGCCGACTCGTGCGCGCCATCGCGTGCGAGACGCGCCCGCTGCTCCAGGGTGCGCGCCTGACCGCGTGGGAACTGGGCCGCATGGGCGCGGCGTACGACGTGATCGTGGACTCGGCCGCGGCGATCACGCTGGCCCGAGGCGGCATCGACGCGGTCCTCGTGGGGGCCGACCGGATCGCCGCCAACGGCGACACCGCGAACAAGATCGGCACGTTCGCGGTGGCCTTGGCCGCGGCCCGGGCCGGGGTGCCGTTCCTCGTGGTCGCTCCCGAGACCACCATCGACCGGGACACCCCGAACGGCGACGCGATCGAGATCGAGGATCGCGGCGGCGCCGAGGTCCGCCTGTTCCGCGGTGTACGGGTGACCCCGCCCGACGCCACCGCCCTCAACCCCGCCTTCGATGTGACACCCGCCGATCTGATCACGGCGATCGTCACCGACGCGCGCGTCATCGACGTCGCCGCGGGCGACACCCCTGCGGCCCGGCCGGTCGCGGCCGAGACCACCGAGTGAGGAGAACACCATGAGATCCAAGGCCATTCGCGTGATCGGGGCCGCCGCCGTCGGAATGTCCCTGCTCGCCGCATGCTCCCAGAGCACCGACGACAACAAGGCGGAGCCCGGCGCGTCCGGCGCCGCCGGCGGCGCGGGGAACTGCGCGACGCAGCGCACCGTCGACAACGCGCGCAAACTGCCCGAGGCCAAGCCCACCGGGCTGAAGGGCGACTTCAAGGTGGCGCTCGTCCGCCAATCCGGCGTCGGCGACTACTTCGAGCAGTGGGGCGACGGCGCGACCAAGCAGATCAAGGCCGCCGGTGGCAGCGTCACCGTCTACGACGCGCGCGGCAACAACGCGACCCAGGTCAGCCAACTCGACCAGGCGATCAACGCCAAGCCCGACGTGATCATCGTGGACCACGGCCTCGCCGACTCGGTCAACCCCAAGATCGACGACGCGATCGCCAAGGGGATCCCGGTCGTCGTCTACGACGTGGCGATCTCCAACTGCAAGGCCACCTACATCTCGCAGGACGACGCCTCGATCGCCGACAAGATCCTCGGCTACATGAAGCAGGACAACCCCTCGGGCGGCAAGCTCGCCTACGTCAACGTGTCCGGCATCGCGCCGCTCGACTCCCGCGACAAGGTGTACCAGCAGTTCCTCAAGGACAACCCGACGTTCACCCAGAAGGCGCGCTTCGGCAAGTACACCGAGTCGGTGGCCGCCGACACCGCGACCGAGGGCACCGCGGCGCTGTCCGCCGCCCCGGACACCACGCTCGCGTTCGCGGCCTACGACGAACTGGCCAAGGGCACGCTGATCGCGCTGCGCCAGAACGGCATGACGAACAAGGTGAAGGTCTACGGCGTGGACGTCTCCACCGCCGACATCCAGCTGATGACCGAGGCCGGCAGTCCGTGGCGGGCCACCGCCGCCACCGACCCGGCGAACGTGGGCGCGGTCGTGGCCCGGGCCTCGATCGCGGCGGCCGGGAAGGTCGACCTGCCGCAGAAGATGACCATCCCCGCGACCTTGATCACCCAGGACACGCTCAAGGCGAACGGGGTGACGAACATGGACACGCTGCGCAAGGCGCTGCCCGAACTGGCCACCCCGGACGTGCTCGGGGCGCCGTGGATCACCCCGATCCGGCCGGGCGCCTGACCCACCCTCGGTCGAAACCGGAAAGGAGGCACCCGTGCGGCCCCGACAGGACGACGGACACGACGACGGGCGTTTCGACGCACAGGACGATCGACGCGACGACCGACGCGACGAGCGAAACGACCGACGCGAGGACGGAAACGACCGACGCGAAGACCGCCGAGACCGCAGCCGGGACACCGTCCTCGAAGTGCGGGACATCTCGAAGAGCTACGGCCCGAACCGGGTGCTGCGCGGGGTCGGCCTCCGTATCGGCGCGGGGGACATCTACGGCCTGATGGGCGCCAACGGCGCGGGCAAGTCCACGCTCATCAAGATCCTTTCGGGCGCGGAGTCCCCGGACGGCGGCGAAATCCTGCGCGACGGCGAGGTGGTGGTCTTCCCCGACCCGCTCGCCGCCCAGCGCAGCGGCATCGGCACCGTGCATCAGAACCCCAACGACGGGGTGATCCTCGACATGACCGTCGCGGAGAACCTCGCCCTGGACCGGCTCGGCGACCGATCCTCGCCCATCCTGTTCAGCCGGCGCCGGACCGAGGCCCAGGCCGTCGAGGTCGCGGCCACCCTGGGCCTGCGCTTCGACCGGCAGACGTTGCGCTCGCCGGTGCGCGACGTGGGCGTCTCCGAGCGGCAACTCCTGGTCCTGGCGCGGGCGTTGTCCCGCAAGCCGAGGCTGCTGATCCTGGACGAACCCACCTCGGCGTTGTCCGCGGAGGAGAGCGCGCGCCTGTTCGACCTGGTGCGCGCGCTCGCCGCGGACGGCATGACCGTCCTGTTCGTCACCCACAAACTCGCCGAGATCGACCAACTGTGCGACCGCGTCGGCGTCCTGCGCGACGGGGCCATGCAGGGCGAGTTCGAGCCCATACCCGGGCGGGGCTTCGACTGGACGACCGTACTGACCGCCCTGTTCGACCGCACCCCCGCCGAGTCCGAGCGCGCCGAACTCCCGCCGGGAGAGCCGGTATTGTCGCTCGAAGGAGTTCGCCTGCGAGAGGACGACCCGCACCCCCTCGACCTCGAACTGCACCGCGGCCATGTCACCGTGCTGCTCGGTCTGCTCGGCAGCGGCAAGACCGAACTGCTCGAATGGATCTTCGGTGCCACGTCGATCGGCGCGGGCCGGCGAACCCTGGACGGTCGCCCCTTCGACCCGGGGTATCCGGGCGCCGCGATCAAACGCGGCGTCTACCTCGTCCCCGAATCCCGCCACGAACAGGCGATCATCCCCGGCTGGCCGATCCGCTCCCAACTCACCCTGCCCTTCGCCGGCATGTTCACCCGGGGCACCCTGATGCGCACCGGCGCCGAACGCCGGGCCACCGCGACGATGATGCGCGACCTCGGCGTGGTGGCCGCCGGACCCGACGCGCCGATCGAGACCCTGTCCGGGGGAAACCAGCAGAAGGTGGTCATCGGCCGCTGGCTGCTCGGCGAACCGCGGGTACTGCTGCTCGACGAACCGTTCCGCGGCGTCGACATCAACGCCCGCCACGACATCGGCGCCACCGTGCGCGAACTCGCCGCGACCGCCGCGGTTTTGGTCGCCACCTCCGACGTGGACGAGGCCCTCGAGGTCGGCGACCGCATCGTGGTGCTCGACCGGGGCCGGATCACCGCCGACCTCGCCCTGGGCGACGCCGGCCGCGAACGCCTCATCACGGCGATGAGCGTACGCCGTACCCCGTCACTCCCGCCCTCGGAGGCAGCGCCGAGCGCGGCCGGAAAGGAAAGCCACGCATGAATCTGCGCGACTCGACATCGACCGCGCGGCGGACCCCACTTCCGGCCGCGCTCGGCGACTTCGTGGTGCGCTACGGGATCATCCTCGTGGGCGTCACGCTCTACATCGCGTTCTCCGCCACCACGACGGGCTTCGGCACCTGGGACAACACGGTGTCGATCCTGCAGATCCAGGCGGTCGCGGCGATCGCCGCGCTCGGGATGACGCTGACCGCCATCGTCGGCGACCTCGACCTGTCGGTCGGCGCGGTCACCGGCCTGTCGGTCACGGTGGCCGCCGAGGCGATGATCCACTACGAACTCACCGGCCCGAGCGCGATCGTGATCTGCCTCCTGGTCGGCCTGCTCGTCGGATGCGTCAATGCCACCCTCGTCGTCTTCCTGAACATCCCGCCGCTGCTCGCCACCCTCGGCACCATGTTCACCATCCAGGGCCTCAAACGCTGGCTCGTCGACGGCCAGACCCTGACCACCGGGATGAAGCTCGGCGACGGCACCGTGGTCAAGGGCAGGTTCACCGACGACTTCACCGCCATCGACGGCGACAAGCTCTTCGGCATCCCCTACTCCGTCTACCTCTTCCTCGTCATCGCCCTGCTGCTGTGGGTCTTCCTGCAACGCACCCGCCACGGGCGGGTGTTCTACGCCGTCGGCGGCAACGAGGAGGCCGCGCGCCTGGCCGGCACCCGGGTCAAGCGCTACAAGTTCGCGGCCTACGCCATCTCCGGCGTACTCGCCGCCACCGCCGGCATCATCCTCGCCTCGCGTCTGCGGCAGGGCGACGTCACCGCGGGCGACTCGTCGCTGCTCGACGCGGTCGCCATGACCCTGGTCGGCTACGCGGTTCTGGGCGCCAAGAAGCCCAACGCGCTCGGCACGTTCGTCGGCGCGGTGTTCATCGGGCTGATCCTCCAGGGCCTCACCATGCGCGGACTGCCCTACTACACGCAGGACTTGATCAAGGGGCTCGTGCTCATCTTCGCCCTGCTGATGTCCTTCTCGCTGCGCCGCGGCCGGCGCCGCCGGGCCGCGGCGGCGACACCCGCCTCCGCCGACCCGAACCCCGGCAGCGGCCCCGAAGTCCCCACCACCGCACCGGCGATCGCGGAGCGCACCCATGGCTGACCGGATCCTGACCTCCGCCGAGGTCCCCGCCTACATCGCCGCACGCGCCACGCTGCGCGAGCTGATCGACCCGACGACGCTCACCGTCGCCGAGGTCGGCGACGGCAACCTCAACCTCGTCTTCGTCTGCGCCGACGCCGCGGGCCGACGGCTGGTGCTGAAGCAGGCGCTGCCGTACGTGCGCCTCGTCGGCCCGGAATGGCCGATGACCGAACAGCGTGCGGTGCGGGAGGCCGCCGCCCTGCGGATCCACGGCGCACTGTCCGAACACGTCTGCGGTCTCCTCGACTTCGACCCCGAGGGGTACGTGCTCGCGCTCGAAGACCTGTCCGATCACGAGGTGTTCCGCACCCGGCTCAATGCCGGGGGAGCACACGAGGGCGTCGCCGAGCGACTCGCCGAATACCTCGCCGACGTCGCGTTCGGCACCTCGGTCCACAGCCTCACCGAGGCCGAGTTCCGAACCCGCGCCGCCGCCGCGATCAATCCGGAACTCTGCGAGATCACCGAGGATCTCGTGTTCACCGAGCCCTTCCTGGGCGCCGAACGCAACTCGGTACGCCCGGCCCTCGACGCGCCCTACGCCGAACTGCGGGCCGACCGGGCGTGGTCGGCGGCCGCGATGGCGATGAAACACACGTTCCTCACCACGCAGGAAACCCTGCTGCACGGCGACCTGCACACCGGCAGCGTCTTCGTTCGCGGCGACGCGCGGGACGGCGACCTGTCGGTGCGGGCGTTCGACCCCGAGTTCGCGTGCTACGGGCCGATCGGGTTCGACCTCGGCATGTTGTGGGCCAACCTGCTCTTCGCGGGCGCCCGGGCCGCCGCGCTGGGCGAACAGGACCGCGCGGAGGCGCTGTTCGGGACGCTCGCGACGAGCTGGGACGGGTTCACCGCGCGGTTGCGCGGGCACTGGCCGGGGCGGCGCGCGCCGGAGCGCTACCCCGACTCCTACCTCGACGGGCGGCTGCCGGCCATCCTCGCGGACGCGTTCGGCTTCGCGGGCTGCGAGGCGGCCCGCCGTACCGTGGGATTGGCCAAGGTGAGCGACCTGGAGACGCTGGACGACGATCGGTACGCCGTCGTCGGCGCCGCGATGTTGCGGCTGTCCCGGACCCTGCTCGTGGACCGCGCCACGCTGACCCCGGCGCGCGTCGCCGAAGCCGCGTCCGCCCTGGTGGTCGGCGGCGAGGGACGCGGGCCCCGATGACGGCGGAGCACATCCTCGCGGCCCTGGTCGACGCCGGCCGGCAGTGCGTGGACAGCGGCCTCGTCCTGGCGAGCGGCGGCAACCTGTCCGCCCGGCTGCCCGGCACCGACACCTTCGCGGTGACGGCTGCCGGCAGTCGGCTCGACCGGCTGACCGAACGGGACTTCGCGATCGTGCGCCTCGACGGCGAGCCGCGCACGGACACGGGTTCGGCGCCGCCGTCCAGCGAGTGGCGCCTGCACCAACACACCTACTTGGCCCGACCCGACGTCGAGGCGGTGGTGCACGTACACCCCGAATACGCGGTGCTCGTCGACGCCATGGGCGAGCGCATCCGCCAACTCACCCTCGACCACATCGCGTACGCCCCCGTGATCAGCCGTGTGCCGTTCCACCCCAACGGCTCCCCGGAACTGGCCGAGGCCACAGCGACCGCAAGCCGCCACAGCGACTGCGTGATCCTGGCCCACCACGGCTGCTCCACGGTGGGCACATCCCCCAGGACGCGCTACGCAAGGCCCAAAACCTGGAAAGCGCGGCCCGCTACACGTACCGCCTACTCACCCTCGGCGACCAAACCACCGAATTCCCCCGCCTCGCCCGCACTTCCCCGACACCACACCACTGACTGTGTGACGGAGATCGACCAATCCGCTTGGTGCCGGCTTTCCCGGCCGGTGGTCGGCTGCCGAGGATGGTGGCCCGCACGGTCGGCCAGGCGGCTGCGCCGAGTTCGGCGTCCGCTTCGGGGGTGCCGCCGTGGTCGAAGCGGGTGGATGGGGGTGGAGGCACCTCGCCCGGGAATACGGTTCGGTGGCCCGCGTCGGGTCGGGAGATGAGGGCTGCTTCGCGGCCGGTTGCGGCGTAGCGGTCCGCGAGTTCGTGGGCGAAACGCGTCGAGGGCCACATGCGGTCCGCGCCGCCCGCGATCAGGACCAGGTCGGCTGTGGTCCTGTCCACGGGGATGGTCGCGGCGGCGAGCCGGTCCGGGTGTGCCGCCAGGCTGCGTTCGTACCAGCCGAGCACGGACACCGGCGCGCCTTCCGGCTCCGTCGGCTGCCAGGATTCGTCGTAGGGGACGAAGGGCAGCGGCCGCCCCTGCCAGGTCCAACCGGAGCGACAGGGGCGCTCGCGACGGTTCCGGCCGGAGCCGACAGCGGCCCAGACGACCGACGTCGGGGCGAGCGCGATCACGGCGTCGGCGCAGTCCGAGACGGTGGACACCAGCAGCGCCGCCTCGGCGCCCTTGGACACGCCGAGAACACCGACGCGCTCCGAGCCGCGCTCACGCAGCAACGCGATCGCGGCGACGAAGGTCTCCAGCGCGACCTCGCGAATGCCCGACGGCTGCCCGGGCCCGCCGAACCACCGGATCGACATCGCGGTCGCCCCGGCGCGGGCGAAGAGCCGACACCGCTCGCGCTCGATCCGTCCGCTCGAACCGGACAACACCAGAACACCCGCCGCCGCGGGACCACCGATCGGCTCCGCCAGGAAGCCCTCCCAGGGGACGGCCGACTCGTACTCCACGATCCCGGCGGCCAAGGCACCCCCGACTCCACACCCACGGCTCGGACTTCGACGGCACGAGCCTACCGGCGAGTCGATCCTTGGCGGCGACTCGCCTCGGCCCGGATTCGTGGAGATGCCGGTCACGGTGTGGGGGAGGCGATGGATCAGCCGGGGGTGTGCCAGGGGCCGACGCCCAGGCGTCCGGTGTTGCCGAGGTCGATTCCGCCCGGGACCGCTATCTGTTGGCGGGCTTGTCCGGGTAGCGGCTCGACATCGAGGTAGAGGGCGTTTTGGCCGGAACCCACCGCCTGTGTGACGGTGTTGCGCCATACGACCACCGAGACCGCCCGCTCGCCGGGGCGCAGCGTCACCGGTTGCGGCTCGGCCTGGAGGCTCTCCATCGTGGTGATCGACGCCGCCCCCGGATCGATGTCGACCCCGATCTCGGCTCGGTCGGCGTCCAGGACCCAAAGGCCCGGATATCCGGTGACGCCGCGGGGCGTATCGCCGCAGTTGACCATCGTCAGGGTCATCGCCCGCAGCCCCATCGCCGCGTCGGGCTCCTCACCCGTGACCCGCACACCGGACTCCGGACAACCGGCGGGCGGGGCCGGGGCGGTCGGCGCCGTCGGCATGCTTCGGGACGTGGGTGCGGGCGGCGTGCCGCCGCCTGCCCGGGCTGTCGGCAGGGACGTCGATCCGCCTCCGCCGGCGTTTGCGGTCGACCCCGACTTGTCCCCGCACCCGCCCACACCCATCACCACCGCCGACACGAGCAGGCCGTAACTCCACGCCCGTCGGCCACGCCACGCTGTGATCACTCGGCGATCATCCCATGTCGCCTTCCGGGGGGCGGGGCGGCGGTTCCGGCCGGGTCCACACGGTCACGCTCCCATGTTGCGATGCACTGTAGCGAGCAATACAGTGTATCGACATGAGACACCGAATCGCCGTAGTCGGGTGCGGCCCCGCCGGTCTTACCTTCGCCCGCGTCCTGCACCGCCATGACCACCCCGTCACCCTCCTCGAACGTGATCCCGCCCCCGACGCGCGTCCCCCGGGCGGCACGCTGGACCTGCGTGAGGGGATGGGCCAACTCGCGCTGGACAGGGCCGGGTTGCTGGCCGAGTTCCGCGCGTTGTCTCGTCCCGAGGGGCAGGCCATGCGCATCCTGGACCCGGACGGGGCCGTCGTGCGCGACTGGCGACCGCGGCCGGACGACCGGGCCAATCCCGAGATCGACCGCGGGCAACTCCGCGACCTGCTGCTCGGCCCTCTCGACGTCCGGTGGGGGAGCGGTGTGGCGGAGGTGGTGCCGGGGACCCGGGACGGCGTACTGGTGCGTTTCGCGGACGGGCGACAGGAGACGTTCGACCTCGTGGTCGGCGCGGACGGTGCCTGGTCCCGGGTCCGCCCGGCGGTCTCGTCGGTGACGCCGCACTACACCGGCGTCACCATGGTCGAGACCTCCCTGGACGACGTCGACACCCGCCACCCCGACCTGGCCCGGATGATCGGCGACGGCTCCATGGCCGTGTACGGCGTGAACCGAGGTCTGGTCGCCCAACGCAACAGCGGTGGCCACGTCAAGGTGTACGCGCAGTTCCGCACGCCGCCGGACCGGCACGCGCACCAGGAACCGGCCGACGCCGAGGCCGCGCGATCAAGCCTGTTGGCCCTGTTCGACGGTTGGGCCCCTCCCGTACTCGACCTGCTCCGCCACGGCACCCATTTCGCCCACCGCCCGCTGTACGTCCTGCCCGAGTCGCATACCTGGACCCACGTCGGCGGGGTGACGCTCCTGGGCGACGCCGCCCATCTGATGCCGCCCTTGGGGGCGGGCGCGAACCTGGCGATGTTGGACGGCGCCGAACTCGCCGAGTCCATCGCCGCCGGCTCCGGGGACATGGACGAGGCCGTGCGCGCGTTCGAGGAACGGATGTGGGCACGGGCCGCCCGGTGGGCCAGGATCACGGCGGCCGGCCTGGACCGCCTCGTGAGCCCGAATCCGGCCGACGCCGTCGCCCTCTTCGACGAGGTCCAGTCATCCTGACCACCGAACGCGAGGGTGGTGGCAGTCCCGCGCATCCGTCGATCGGAGCACGGGCAAAAGCCGGAAGCGGCACGAGCGGCCCCGACTACGCCGGAGCCGAACCCGCCTGTGTTCGGCCCGGCGGCCGTCGGGGATCGTGCCGCTGCGGGTCGACGACTTCGCCGGCGGGATCAGGAACGGTCCGGCACCGGCTGTGCGACGCCGTAGGCCGCCGCCATGGGGGACTCCGCGTTGGTCACGAAGCTTCGAATGCCCGCCAAGTAGGCGTCGCGGTCGACCAGTCCGTCGCGGTCGGTGTCCAGGGCGTCGAATGCCGCGGCGGCGTCGGTTTCCGCGTTGCCCCCCGCCGTACGCAAGCGGAGGAATTCGGCCCGCTCCAGGCGTCCGTCCGCGTCGGCGTCGGCGATGTCGAACAGGGAACCCAGTGCGGATCGGCAATAGCGTTCGAACGCGTCGTGCCCGACCCACGTGCGGTATTCCTCGAATGTCACGCGCCCGTCGCGGTCGGCGTCCATGTCCCGGAAGACCGCATCGTGAGCGGTCCACGACGCGGCGACGGTCGGATGGTCGGCGTCGCGGCCGACAGCGGAGGCGACGCGGTCCACCCGTGAGAGGTATTCCTCGTGGGTGATGACGCCGTCGCCGTCGACGTCCAACATGGCGAAGATGCGGTGCTGCGGTGAATCGGACACTGCGTTTCCTCCAGGGTGCTCCGCGATTTTGCAACCGCAAGATACCCCGAAGATTCCAAAATGCTCATAAGCCGAATAAGTCATATATAGGGCTTGGATAGAAAAGACCCGAGACATCGAGCCGCCGGCGTAGTGGTCGGTCGGGGCTGCTCACAGGTGTGATGGGTCGGCGTGAGAGAGCGCGGGATCGGTGTGAAACTGGGCGAGGAAGGGGTGGTCCTCGTGTCGGACACACCGCATGTGTTCTCCGTTCCCGACGGCGCCGTCGACGAGAATCGCCTGGAAGAGCTGATCATCGAGGCGCAGACCGCACTGCCGGTCGAGCTGCCCGCGCTGGCGAATCGGTGTGCCGACGTCCTCGGCCTGGACACCGCGTCGATCTACCTCGTCGACCTGCAGCAGCGTCTGCTCGTGCCACTCGACGAGGCGCCGGAGTCGCTGAGGGTGGACGGCACGTCGGCCGGATGGGCGTACCGCACGGTCTCCCCTCGGGTGGCCGAGGTCGACGACGGCCTGATCCTGTGGATGCCCCTGGTCGACGGCGCGGAGCGGCTGGGCGTATTGCGAGTGCGGACCGCCTCGCTCGACGCGGCGCGCATGCGCCGCAGCCGGATGCTGGCCCATCTGCTCGCCATGCTGATCACCTCCAAGCGGGCCTACAGCGACTGGCTCGCCGCCCGCACCCGCACCGAGTCCATGGGGGCGCCCGCGGAGATGTTGTGGGCCTTCCTGCCCCCGCGCACCATCGGCAGCAGACGGTGCGTGTCGACCGCGGTCCTGGAACCCGCGTACGACGTCGCGGGCGACGCCTTCGACCATTCGGTGGTCAAGAACATCCTGCACACGATGATCCTCGACGGCATGGGTCACGATCTGACCGCGGGGCTGACCACGTCGGTCGCCATGGCGGCGGCGCGCAACGCCCGCCGGGACGGGGCCGACCTGCCCGACATCGTCGGCTCCGTCGACCGGGCGCTCGCCCGCTGGCTGCCCGACCACTTCTGTACCGGCGTGATGTGTCGGCTCGACGCGGAGACCGGGGTGCTGCACTGGGTCAACTGCGGGCATCCTCCGCCACTGTTGATCCGGGCCGAGCGGGTACTCGCCGGGGCGCTGGACCGACCCCCGCAACCGCCGATCGGCCTGGCCGGCCCGCTCGCCCCGGCGGCCCGGCACGTCTACGAGGCGACCCTGGAACCCGGCGATTGTGTCCTGCTCTACACCGACGGCGTCGTGGAGGCCCGCGACGCGAACGGTGTGGAGTTCGGCCTCGACCGCTTCACCGACTTCATCATCGGCTCCTCCTCCGCCGGACAGCGCCCGGCGGAGGTGTTGCGGCTGCTCATCCACGCCATCCTCGACCACCAGCGCAACCCGCTGCGCGACGACGCGACCATCCTCCTCTTCGAATGGAGTCCGCAGCCCCGGTGACGCGACGGCGCAGGCCGCGACCGGGACCGGATCCGGGTCACCCCGTCCCGCACGTGCGTCGGTAGGACCGTCCCGGGATCAGCTGACGCCATTCCTCCCGGGTCAGGTCGCGGGCGAGCGTGGCGCACAGGTCGGTCGCCGTGCGGGCGGGGTCGGTGTCCCACAGGCGGACGACGTGGTCGTCGCCGCCGCTGGCCAGGGTGTGACCGTCGGGCCCGAAGGCCACGGCGCGGACCTGTCCGGTGTGGCCCGTCAGGGTGGCCAGACGGGTGCGGTCGGCGACGTCCCAGATCATCACGGACGTGTCCGCGTTGGCCGTGGCCAGGATGCGACTGTCGGGACTGAAGGTCAGCGAGATCGAGGCGCCTGCCGTATTCAAGAGCGTGGCCCGCCGGGTCCGTCGGGCCGGGTCCCACAGCTGCACGGTCTGATCGATGCCGGCGGTGGCCAGGGTGCGACCGTTGGGGCTGAAGGCCACCGCGCGGACCTGTCCGGTGTGTCCGGTGAGGACGGCCGTACGAACCCACCGGGCCGTATCCCACAGGGTGATGCGCCCGTCGTAGTTGGCGGTGGCCAAGGTACGGCCGTCGGGGCTGAACGCGACCGCGTTGACGCCGCTGCCCTCGGCGCCGGTGTCCACGACGAGTCGGGTCAGGGGCGTGTGTCGCGCGGCGTCCCGAACGATGACCGTCTTGTCGACGCTCGACGTCGCGATCATGCGGCCGTCCGGGCTGAAGGCCACGTCCGTCACCCGTTCGTCGTGGCCGATCAGCCGCTCCGGCGGGGCGCCGCCCGCGAGGTCGAAGAGCGTGAGGACCTGCTCGTTGGGGTCGGGTGGTTGGGCGGGGCCGGTGCTGTCCGGGGACACGCCCGCCACGGTGGCCAGGGTCCGGCCGTCGGGACTGAAGGCGACGCCCCGGATCGCGCTCGTCCCGGGGGCGAGCGCGCGTGGGCGGGGGCCGCGAGCCAGGTCCCACAGCAGGGTGGCCCGATCGGTGCCGGCGGTGGCCAAGGTGCTCCCGTCCGGACTGAACGCGATGTCGTTGACCCGGTCCGAGTGCCCGTCGAGCGGACGCCTGGTGGGATCCCACAGGGAAACCGTGCCGCTTTCGCCGGCCACGGCCAACCGGTCGCCGCGCGGATGGAAGGCGATGGCGTAGATGTTGGAGCCGTGCCCGACGAAGGTGGCCCCGAGGGTATGCCGCGCCGTGTCCCACAGCCTGATCATGTGGTCCTGGCCGGCGCTCGCGAGCGTGCGGCCGTCGGGGCTGAAGGCCACGGCCCTGACCTCCGCGTCGTGGCCGCGCAGAACGGCCACACTCGTGCCGCGGGCGATGTCCCACAGCTGCGCGGTGCGATCCCGGCTGCCCGTGGCCAGCAGTGTTCCGTCGGGGCTGAACGCCACCGAGTCGACGGAGTCGGTATGGCCGGTCAAAGCGGCCAGCGGGGCACCGTCCTCCGCGCGCCACAGCCGGGCCGTGCGGTCCGCGCCGGACGTGGCGATCGTGCGGCCGTCCGGGCTGAACTCCACCGACCACACCCGGCCGGCGTGCCCGGTCAGGGTCAGCAGGCGCCGCCCGCTCTCCACGTCCCACACCGCGGTGGTGCCGTTGTCGCCGGCCGCCGCCACGGTGCGGCCGTCGGCGCCGAACGCGACGCCCTTGATCGAGGCCCCGTAGCCGGTCATCACCGCCCTCGGCCTGCGCTGCGCCACATCCCACACCACGACCCGGCCGTCGTCCCCACCGGTGGCCATCGACCGCCCGTCCCGGCTGAAGGCCACCGCCCGCAACCAGCCCGGGTGAGCGGTCAGCGTCGCCAGGCGCACACGGCGGAACGAATCCCACAGTACGACCTTCCCGTCCCGCCCGACACTGGCCAGGGTGCCGTCCGGGCTGTATGCCACCTCCGACACCGCATCGACGTGACCGGTCAACTCGGCCTGGTAGAAGCGGCGCGTGGACATGCTCAGCAGCGCGCCGCGCGCCTCCGCGGTATGCGCGGTGCGATACGCCTCCACACTCAGCAGCATCGCCGTTCCGGGCCGGGAATCGGCCAGGTTCAACGCCTGGGCGGCCAACTGGCGCGACAGCGCGGTGTCCCGTGATCGAAGCGCACTGCGGCGCTGCTCCACCGCCACACCGCCGACGACCGTCACCGCGACGAGCAGCAGGGCCAGGCCCGCCGCCAGATACCGCAGCCGGCGGGTGCGCCGGGCGGCCACCGCCCGCTCGCGGTCCTCGGCGGCGATGCTCGCGGCGAGGAAGTCCGCTTCGAGCTCGGTCAGTTCGTCGCGATGCCGGTCCCGCTCGGTCCACTCCCGAGCCACCGCCAGTCGGGTTCCCCGGTACAGCGTGCCCGGGTCGCGCGCGAAGTCGGCCCAGACGCCGGCCGCCTCCGTCAGCCGTCGGTGGGTGAGGATCCCCTCGCGGTCCTCGTCGATCCAGGCCCGCAGCCGGGGCCACGCGGTGATCAGCGCCTCGTGGACAAGATCGACGTTCTCCCCGTCGAGGGTGACCAGACGGGCCCGCACGAGCTGTTCGAGGATCGCCGCGATGCCCTCTGTCGGCCCTGTCCCCGGGGCGGGCCCGCCCGTGCCGATGGCCTCCAACTCGGCCCGGGCGGCCGGGCGCCGGGTGTCCTGCGCTCCCTCGCCCGGCGTGATCAGCCGCAGCAACACCCGGCGGACCAACACGAGTTGCTCGGCCGAGAGCCGGGAGCAGACCTGTTCCGCGGTGGCCGCGATCGCGCCGTGGACGCCACCCGCGGCCTCGTACGCCTCCAGCGAGAGGGTCCGGGCGCGACGCCTGCGCCAGATCTCGCGCATCACGTGCGACAGCAGCGGCAGTCCGCCCGGTTCGCCCTGCACCTCCTCCACCAGCCGTGCGGTCAGGGCCCGTTCGACGATCAGACCGTGCGCCTGGGCGGGCCCGACGACGGCCTGACGCAGTTCGGCGGGCGTCATGGGGCCCACCAGGAGGGTCGTTTCGCGCAACGCTTCGGCGAGGCGCCGGTGTTCGGCGCAGCGGCCGTAGAAGTCGGCGCGCACCGCGATGACGACGCGCACCCCGCTCTCGGGCCGTTGCACGGCCGCGATCAGGCCGTTCAGGAACTCGGTGCGTTCGGCTCGGTACCGGCAGAGCGTGAAGATCTCCTCGAATTGGTCGACGATCACGACGATGTCGCCGGTGCGCCCGTCACCGTCCCCGTCGTCCCCGTCCTCGTCGCGCCGTGGGGCGAACGCGGTGAGCACATCGGCGGGATGCGACCCGGGGGTACGGATCCGGATCTCGGGGGGATGCTCGAACGGGACCGCGGCGGCCGGGTCGCCGTCGGACTGCCGCAGCCGGGGTATCAGCCCCGCGCGCAGCAGCGAGGACTTGCCGCTGCCCGAAGCTCCGACGAGCGCGGCCAGTCGACGGGTGCGCACCAGGTCGAGAACGTCGTCGATCAGTCGATCCCGGCCGAAGAACTGCTCCGCGTCCTCGATCTCGAACCGGGCGAGGCCCGGATAGGGCGACGGGACGTCGTCGAGCGGTCGCGAATCCTCGTCCGCCGCCTCCTGCCATCGCCGCTTCCACGTGTCCGGGTCCCCGCCGCACGCGGTGGCGTAGGCCAGCGCCACCTTCAGGGTCGGCAACTGCTCACCGGCCGCCGCACGGGACAACACGGTGACCGAACAGCCGGTCTGCCGGGACATCTCGCGATACGTGGGGCCACCCGCGTCGGCCCGTAATCGCCGCAGTTCGTGTGCGAAGCGCTGCACCGGTCCGGCACCCGGATCCAGTGGTTTCTCCGGACGTCCCGCCACCGGTTTCCCTTCCCTCCCATGAGCGTCGCCGAAGGGACGCCGAATCCCACATCACCCGGAACGGTACCCACGTGCCGCCGGCCCCGACCAGTAGCGAATTCGGCCGGATACCGAAGATCACCCCGGGAAATCCGTCGCGCCCGACGATTGTTTCGGTCGCCCGACCTGCCTGCGCAACAATTCCCCGCCCCGAAGGCTTGGATGTGTCCCCGGCGGCACGACCACCACCACTGGATTGCGCCGGGGCACGGGGACGGGCCGCGCGACATCCGAGGTGGCACCGGGGCGCGGGCCGGCCACGGCCGAGTCGCCCACGCGTCGGGCGTCACCCGCACGTCGGGAGTCGCCCGGTCGGGAAATCTTGTTCGCTACGAACGGGGGAACCATGGAAACGGTGTTCGACAAAGAGGCGGCACCCCGGGACGGCCGCCCCGCTCCGGAGCGGGGGGCGGGCACGCCGGAGCGGCGGACGGGCGCGCCGATATCGACGGGCGCGCCGCCCGAGCCGCCGAACCCGCCCGCCCACGGTGCGCGCGTGTCGATCGTGACCCGGGGGATCGTCCGGATTTCCACGGTCTCCCACGGATCGCGGGTATGCCGGCGCACGCCGGCGGCGATCCGGCGCTCGGACCCCGAGGTGTACCTGTTCGGGCTGCTCCGCCACGGCCGTCAGGGCGTCGAACAGGCCCACAACCAAGCTTCGTTGGGGCCCGGTGACCTCGTCCTGGTCGACAGCTCCCGCCCCTTCGCCGCCGGCGCCGAGGCCCCTGACACGGCGTCCGGGTCGGTGGTGCTGCAGTTCCCGAAACGACTGCTGCCCGTGCCGGAGTCCAAGGTCGAGCGACTGTTGGCGACCCCCCTGTGCGGTACCCGCGGAGTCGGCCGGCTCCTGGCCCGGTTCATGGCCGACGTGGCCGACGAGCCCGCGCTCTACACACCCGACGACCATGCCCGGCTGGGCCATATCGCGCTCGACCTGGCCGCGGCCGTGTTGGCCCACCACACCGACGGCGAGGGCGCGTCGGCGTCGGGCTCCTCGCAACACGTCCTGTTCCTGCGGATCACCTCGTTCGTCGACCGGCACCTGCACGTACCGGAGCTGAGCCCCGCGACGATCGCGACGGCCCACCGGATCTCGACCCGCTACCTGCAGCGGATCTTCCGGACGCACGGCACGTCGCCGAGCGCCTACGTCCGCCACCGGCGCTTGGACCGCTGCCGGCGGGACCTGGCCGACCCCGCCATGGCCCACCTGCCCGTGCACGCCGTCGCCGCCCGCTGGGGGTTCACCCGACCCGCCGAGTTCAACCGGGCCTTCCGCGCCGCCACGGGCATGCCCCCCGGCGCCTACCGCATCGCCGCCGGGCAGCGCGGGCTCCGAACGGCGTAGGACCGGTGCGCGGGCCGGGCCTACGCGCTCGGGCGGCCCGGAAAGGATCGGGCACCGTGATAGAGGCTCGGGCCGTTGATCGGCAGCCGGCCGGTGCGTGGCGGCTTCATCGCCTTCCCTTCGGCGGCACGGCTCGCGCCGCCGGGTCCGCGGATTCCGTGGGCCCGGCGGCGCCGTCCGGGTTCGGGCCGTACAGCCGGGCGACATCGGGCGAGCCGAGCCACTTGGAGTAGGTGGGCGACTGGGGCCATCCGTCGGGTGAGTCCTGCCATTCCTCCTGCCGACCCCACGGCAGGATGTCGACCAACGGGAAGGTGTGGCTGAGCTGTTCGGTACCGCGACCGGTGGTGTGCCAGGTGCGGTGGACCGTGTCGCCGACGCGAAGGAACACGTTCACCGCGAAGCCGCCGCCGGGCGGCGCGTCCACGTCGGCGCCGAACGAGCTTTCCGCCGACGAGTACCAGTCCATCGTGTTGCCGACCCTGGCCCGGTAGGCGAGCGCCTCGTCGATGGGTCCGTTGGTCACGACGACGAAGCGGGCATCGTAGTTGTCGAGGAAGTCCAGCCGGACGTACTGCGACGTCAGTCCGGTACAACCGCCGCACTGCCACTGCGCGCCCTCGGACCACATGTGGTGGTAGGTGATGAGCTGGGAGCGCCCGTCGAATACCTCGACCAGCCGAATGGGGCCGTCCGGGCCGATCAGCGTGTAGTCCGGGAGCTCGACCATCGGCAGTCTGCGGCGCTGTGCGGCGATGGCGTCGAGTTCGCGGGTGGCGGCCTTCTCCCGCGCACGCAGGTCGTCGAGCGCGGCCCGCCACTCCCGTCGATCGACGACCGGAGGCAGTGCGCCGGTGCTCTGGTCGGTCATGGTTCCTCCCGGGTCGGACGAAGCTGTTCCGAGGTGTGGACCGCAATCGTCGGCGGAACTCATCGGTGCCGGGCGGCCCGGGTCGCGACCGGCCGAGGCAGTCGGACTCACATCCCGGTCGTGATCATCGCGAGCAGGACGACCACGAGTAGGGCGATGTAGGCGATGGAGTGGACGCGGTCCGGGACGCGTCGGCCGATGCGCTTCACCAGGGCGATCGTGGGCAGTGACCCGCTGAGCAGGGCCGCGGAGGAGATCAGGTCGACATAGCCGATTCGGCCCGGGTGCGCCGAGGAGGTGGCGGCGAGCGCGTACACGACGCTGCCGACCACGGCGACGGGAAGGCTCAGTGGGTTCGCCATCGCGGCGGCTTCGGCCATGGGGAGGCCCCTGCGCCGCAGGAGCGGAACCGTCATGACGCTGCCGCCCACGCCCAGGCACGCGGCGACCGCGCCTATTCCGGCGCCGCCGAACGTGGTGGTGAGCCGTCCGAGGGGCGCCGGTCGTACCGCGGGTGCGGGTACGAGGAATCCCTTTCGCAACACGCTGTCGATGATCGTCACGGCCAGATAGGCGGCGAAGAGGACGTGCAGCAGCGGGCCTTCGACCCGGGTGGTCGCGAGGGAGCCGAGGGCGGCGCCGATCGCGACGAAGGCCGGCAGCGGCCACATGTACTCCCGGCGGAGCCGTCCGTGGCGCAGTTGTACCAGGGTGGCCGTCAACGCATTCACGAGCATGACCGCCGTCGACGTCGCCACCGCGACATGCATCGCGTCGGCACCGGAATCCGCCGTGACCGTCCGGAAGCCGTAGACGACCGGGACGGTGATGAAACCGCCGCCGAAACCGAAGAGCACCGTCGTGACGCCGGTCAGGCAGCCGAACAGGAAGAGAACAAGGAAGAGAGTCGGCACTGCCGGAACGCTACGGACGTCCGTAGCCGGCGGGCAATCGATCGTTCGCCATGTTCTTACGCGGAGCGGACAGCAGGGAGTAGCTTCGCCGTATGCGCAACATCCCCGTCGCCGAGGTGGACGGCCTCGACCGTGCCGTGCTGGCCGTCGGCACCGACTATCCCCACGACCACCTGCTTCCGTTCCACGAGCATCGGCGGACCCAGTTCCTGTACGCCGTCACCGGCGTCATGCAGGTGGAGACGATCGACGGCACCTGGACCGTGCCCGCGGACCGTGCGGTACTGATCCCGCCTCTGACCGCTCATCAGGTCACCATGACGGGAGTCACCACGCGCAGCCTGTACATCGAGCCGAGCGCCGTTCCGTGGTTTCCCTCGCGCTGTCGGGTCGTCGACGTCTCCGCGTTGTTGCGGGAGCTCATCCTCGACGCCGTCGACATGGAGCCCCGCTATCCCGACCACGGCCGCGATGCCGTCGTCATCGAACTGCTCCTCCACGAGATCAGAAACCTCACACCGCTTCCACTGGATGTTCCGCTTCCCGCGGATCCGGGGTTGCGCCGGTTGTGCGACGCGTTTCTCCGCGAGCCCGATATTCACGACCCGCCGGCTCGCTGGGCGACCGCCCTGAGTGTGAGTGAACGTACTCTCGGCCGCATGTTTCGGGGTGGTACGGGCCTGAGTTTCACCCAATGGCGACAGCGTGCCTGCGTTCTGCACTCCCTGCGACACCTGGCGGCGGGGGTGCCGGTCTCCCGGGTGGCGACCACACTCGGCTACGAGAATCCCGCCGCGTTCACCACGGCGTTCGGAAACCTGCTCGGTCGTCCACCGACCGCGTACGGGCCGGCCGCCGTCCGTTCGCCCGCGCGCTCACCGAGGCCGCCGTCGACCCGGGTGGAGTGAAGCGGGGCCCGGCCGGCGCTCCGCGGTCGACACATAAACCTCGGTAACGGCCTTACGTGTGCGAGGAGTCGGTAGCTAGCCTGACGTCGGTCGGGTGCGGCGGGCGCCGTGCCCCCGCACCTGCCGGCCACAGGGTCCGGGCACCGGGCGAGCGAGGGAGGACGGTGCGGCGTGTTGCGCTTTCATTTCACCGACGCGGATCTCCGCCGGGTCGTCGTCGCTCCCGCGCCCAACGCTCTGCTCGAAGTCGCCCTCGGGGTGCGATACCTGCACACCCGACCGGCCGGAATCACGTGGTCGCGGACGGGACTTCGGGAATGGCGACAACGGATCGGGGGGAGCCTGGCCCCACGGGCAGGACTCCTCGGGGACCTCGACCCTCCGCAGGGAGGCATATTCGACTTCTTCTGCCAACTCTCGGCTCCCGACCTGAACACCGGTGTCGAACTCGCCCTCGGGACGCCGACCCGCGAACTGGCGGACGAAATCGCCGTCCTGCCCCGCCATGTCCGGGACAGACCCCTGTCGCGGGAACTGGCCGACGGCACACCCAAGGGTCGGCAGGCCCTCGCGCAGGACACTCGGCGCTTCTTCGCCTCGTCCCTCGCACCGCTGTGGCCACGGATCCAGTCCGAAGCCGTCGCCGACCGGGCGCTGCGCGCCGAGACGCTGCTGCGCGGTGGCGTGGACGCGATGTTGGCCACGCTCGTTCCGCGCTGGCGTTGGCAGCCGCCGGTTCTCCACGTACCCGCACCGTGCGCTCCCCGCGACATCCGGCTCGACGGGCACGGTCTGCTGCTCGTCCCGTCGTACTTCGTGCAGAGCCCGATGTTCGGGCGCGGCGCCGACGGGCGTATGGAATTGTTCTACCCGCTGCATCTGGGCGAGCGGCCCGGCCGGGCCTCCGACACGCTCGGGCCGCTGTTGGGACGCACCCGGGCCTCGGTACTGGCCACCCTGCGCCACCCCGCCTCCACCAGCGAGGTGGCCGACCGCGCCGGCATCTCCCTGCCGTCGGCGAGCCAGCACACCACCGTGCTGCGCAACGCCGGACTGGTCTCCACGATCCGAACCGGCGCCGCGGTCCTGCACACGTTGACCCCACTGGGAGCCGGCCTTCTCCACGGCGACGCGACGACACCTTCGGTCGGATCGGAACGGAGCGGGCATCAGCCCGAGCCGAGGGGCTGAGTGTCCGCGGAGGGGCCCGGATCGAACTGGCGGAAGGTGAGACTGACGCGGCGGCCGGCCGAGGGTTCCCGGGGAACGGCATGGGTCCAGCCGCGTTGGGTCACGGCGGTCATGAACAGCACCGACCCGTGCGCGAGGGCGAGTTCGTGGCGCGGCGGGTTCGGCGCTGGACCGGGCAAGGGTGAGGACTGCTCATGGTGTGCGTGACCTGCCGCCCTCGCCGCTGCCCGTGTCGGTCAGGATTGCGTTTGCGACGATGTCGAAGAGGTGATCGGCGCGTGGCGCGAGTGCGGGTTGGTCGCCGAGCCAGGCGAGCATGGCCACCAGAGCGAACAGGTCGTCGCCGTCGAGGTCGCTGCGCGCCGTGCCCGCGGCCTGGGCCCGGGTGAGGAGCCGCGCACCGGCGGCGCGCAGGGTGACGCACGAGGCGTGGAGTGCGGACTCGGTGTCCGCGATGGCGGCTGCCATCAGTACGGTCACGCCCCGGTACTCGGTGGTCCACGCGACACAGTCGCGTACCCAGGAGACGAGGGCTTCCTCGGGCGGGGCCGAGGTCTCGGCGAGTTCGGCCGCCTGTGCGGTCAGTTCGTCGAAGTTCGTGCGGAGCAGGGCTTCGAGCAACGCCTCGCGCGTCGGGAAGTGCCGCAGCAGCGTCGCGAGTCCGACATCGGCCCTGCGCGCGATGTCGCGCATCGACACGTCGATGCCCTGCTCGGTGATGGCGGTGCCCGCTACGGCGAGCACGTGGTCGCGGTTCTTCCTGGCGTCGGCCCGCATGCGTACGTCCCTCTTGACTATCCGGTTCAGTGGTCCATATATTCGGATCAGTGATCCACATATGCGGATCGCCGATCCGAATAAGCGTATCCCGCGGCCTGGACAGGAGAAAACGATGCCGACACCCACGATGAGGGCGATCCGGCTCCATGCGCACGGCGGTCCCGAGGTGCTGCGGTACGAGGAGGTGCCGATTCCCGAGCCGGGGCCGGGCGAGGTGCTCGTCCGCGTGCGGGCGGCGGGCATCAATCCGCCCGACTGGTACCTGCGCGACGGCATGTCCAACCTGCCTCCGGAAACGAGGCCGACGTTCGACCTCCCCGTGATTCCGGGGACGGATCTGTCCGGCGTCGTCGAGGCCGTCGCCGCCGATGTGGCCGGCCTCTCCGTCGGCGACGAGGTCTTCGGGCTCCTGCGCTTCCCCGGCTTCGACGGCCACACCTATGCCGAGTACGCGGTCGCCCCGGCGTCGGACCTCGCCCTCAAGCCGGCCGGCATCGACCACGTGCACGCCGCCGCGGTACCCATGGCCGGGCTCACCGCGTGGCAGTTCCTGATCGAGCTCGGACACGATCACCCGTCGCCGTTCCAGGCGGCGAGGCATCGTCCGGTACCGCTCGGCGCCGACGTGACGGTGCTCGTCAACGGTGCCGCGGGCGGCGTGGGGCACTTCGCGCTACAGCTGGCGAAATGGAAGGGCGCACGGGTCGTCGCGGTGGCATCGGGCGCGCACGAGTCGTTTCTGCGCGGGCTCGGCGCCGACGAGTTCATCGACTACACCAAGAGCCGACCCGAGGACCTCGTACACGACATCGACCTCGTTCTCGACACCGTCGGCGGCCCCGACAGCAGCCGCCTCCTGCGCACGCTCAAGCGCGGCGGCTCCCAATTCCCGGTGTTCTTCGGCGAGTTCGACGAAGCGGAAACCGCCGAGCTGGGCGTCACGGTCACGGGCACCCAGGTCCGCTCGAACGGCGCCCAACTCGCCGAACTGGCACGCCTGATCGACGCCGGCACGGTCCGCGTCGCGATCGACGGCACGTTCCCGCTCGCGGACGCCCGGGCGGCGCACGAACGCGCCGCCCGCGGACACATCCGGGGCAAGATCGTACTCACGATTCCACACTGAGGTTCGCGCCGGCGGTGCTTGGTCGCTCCGGCGTCGGTGCGGTGGGGGTGTTCCCGTGGGATGTGGGTCGGTGAGGGGGTTGAGCGAGAAGGCCGTCGATGATCACGCGGAGTTTCCAGGCGGCCCTGGCGTCCTGGTTGCCGCCGGTGAGTCTCGGGGCCAGGGCTCGCAGGGTGGGGTACCGGTCGGCGGGCAACGTCCGGAAGGTGGCGTCGAGTCGGGCGGTGAACGTCTCGGGTGCGGTCGGGTCGGTGATGGTGTCCGTGTCGGCGCCTGCACCGGTGTCCGTGTCGGTGTCGGATGAGGGCGACGTGGGGGCCCGTCGGGGTTGCGGGGCGCCGGCGTTCTCCAGCGCGGTGGAGTAGATGTACTGGCCGAGCAGGTCGATGGCCCAGGAGCAGGCGTCGTCGTCGAGTCCGCCGGTTCGGAGCAGGCGCGCCATCTCCTCGGTCAGGCGCAGGCCGTGCGGGCCGGGGAGGGCGTCGCGCAGGCCGACGGAGGCGATGTCGTTGTGGGCGGCCAGGGCCGCCACGATGCGCCCGACGAGCAGTTCGAGGCGGGGACGCCAGCCCCCGACCCCCTCGTCGGGCACGACCACGTCGGCCACCGCGTGGTCGAGGACGAGCGCCATCAGCTCCTGCCGGTCGCGCACGTACACATAGAGCGAGGCGGGACCGGTCTCCAGCGCCTGGGCGACGCGCCGCAGGCTCACCGCTTCGCAGCCCAGCTCGTCGACCAGCGCGATGGTGGCGGCCAGCACGGCGTCCAAGCCGAGCATGGATTTCGAGGGGCGGGAGCGGGAGCGGGTTTGCGGCATGGCACGAGCCTACCTTGACGAATGCTGTTCGTTAAGGGCACTCTGCTTGACGAACAGTGTTTGTTAAGCGTGAGAGGAAGACTCGGTGACCGTTCCCGCTTCGACGTCGGCCGGCCCTGCGGCGCCGCCGATCGCCGATCCGCGTCGATGGCGCGTCCTGGCGGTGGTGCTGCTCGCCCAGGCCCTGGATCTGCTGGACGCGACCGTGATGAACGTGGCCGCCCCGTCGGTCCGCGCCGGGCTGGGCGGTGGTGCGGCGATGATGCAGTGGCTCACCGCCGGGTACACGCTCGCCTTCGGTGTCCTGCTGATCGTCGGCGGGCGCCTGGGTGATCGGTGGGGTCGGCGGCGGCTGTTCGTGCTCGGCGCCGCCGGGTTCACGGTGGCCTCCGCGGTGTGCGCGGCGGCGCCTTCGCCGTCCGTGCTGGTGGCGGCTCGGGTGGTGCAGGGCGCACTCGGCGCGTTGATGATCCCGCAGGGGTTCGGCGTCCTGACCTCGGTGTTCGACGAACGCGAACGTGGCCGCGCGTTCGCGACGTTCGGGCCGGTGATGGCGCTTGCCGGCGTCGGCGGCCCCGTCCTCGCGGGCGGCCTCATCGCGCTCGACCCGGCCGGACTCGACTGGCGGCTGATCTTCCTGATCAACCTTCCGCTCGGGGCGTCGGCCGTGGTCGGGGCGCTGCGGTGGATGCCGGCCGACCCGGGGGATCCACTCGTGCGGATCGACCCGCCGGGTGCGCTCTGGGTCGCGGTGGGGTCCGCGCTCGTCGTGCACCCGCTGATCCAGGGGCGGGAGGCGGGTTGGCCGTGGTGGACGTTCGCGGAGATCGCCGCCGGCATCGCGGCCTTCATCGCCTTCGGCCGACGTCAACGCACCAGCCGCTCGCCGGTCCTGGTGCCGAGCCTGCTGCGCAAACCCGCGTTCGTCGGGGGCCTCGCGGTCACCGCGGCGTTCTTCACCGGCCTCGGCGGGCTCCTGCTCGTCCTCTCCCTCCACCTCCAACTCGATCTCGGCCGGTCCGCGTGGGGAACCGCGCTCTACCTGTCGCCGCTCGCGCTGGGCATCGGGCTCGCCTCGCTCTTCGCCCCGGCGGCGTCCGCCCGGCTCGGCCGCTCGCTCCTGCACCTGGGGCTCGGGGTCGAGGCGCTCGGCACGCTCGGCCTCGCGGCGGTGGCCGCGTCGGGGTCGCCGGTCTGGGCGTTGTCGATACCGACCCTGGTCGTGGGCCTGGGCGTGGGACTGGTCTCCGGCACGCTGGTCCGGTCGATCCTGGCGGCGGCCGAACCCGCCGAGACGGGCAGTGCGTCGGGGACGCTCAACGCGCTCCAACAACTTGCCACGGCCCTGGGCGTCGCGGTGTTGGGGACGGTCTACTTCGCCGCGCATGATACCGGCGCTCCGGAGGCGGGAGGGGACGGTCTGGTGATCGGTGCGCTGGTGGTCGCGGCGACCTGTCTGGTCGGCGCGGGCCTTGTGTTCCTGCTGCCTCGCGCACGCGACGAGCGACCCGCTTCGACACCTTCGACACCTTCGACCCCGTCGACGCCTTCAGCCCCTTCAATCCCGTCAGCCCACTGACCACGTGAGGACATCGTCATGAGCAACGTCATCGTCTTCGGAGCCAACGGCCGTACCGGACTTCTCGTCGTCCGCGAGGCCCTGCGACTGGGCCACGACGTCACCGCCGCGGTGCGCGACCCGGCGCGGTGGCAGGCCCCGGCCCCGGAGGACTCGCCCGGTGCGGGGGAGTCGAGCGTCGTGCGGGCCGATGTGCGCGACGCCGCCGACGTACGCTCCGCCGTGGCGGGCCACGACGTCGTGGTCTCCGCGATCGGCCCGCCGGGGCGGCACGCGCACGGGCTCTACTCCGACGCGGCGCGGGCGCTGGTGTCCGCGATGGAAGGTGCCGGCGTACCCCGGTTGATCGCGGTCACGTCGGGGGGAGTCCACCACCGTGACCCCAACTTCCCCTGGTGGTACCGCAATCTCGTCACCCCGCTGGTTCGGGAGTTGTACGACGACATGCGGTTGATGGAGACGATCGTCCGCGCAAGCACCGTCGACTGGACCTTCGTACGGCCCGCCCGATTGCAGGACGAACCCCCCACCGGCAACTACCGTGTCCTCGACGCGAGCAACCCCAAGGGCGGCCGCAAGGTGACCCGCACCGACCTCGCCCGCTTCATCGCTCGCGAACTCGACGAACACCGCTGGTCCCACGCCGCGCCGACCCTCGCCGAATGACGGATTGGCGGACGTCCGGACGCACCACCGCTCGAACCCCTCATCCGAGCGTGAGCATCGCCTCGGTGACCTCGCCGATCGCCGTATCGGGGATCGCGGTGGCGGCCTCGTCGAGGACGAGCAGCCGTGCCCCGGGGATCTCGCGCGCGATCGCCTCGCCGTTGCCGACGGGGAAGAACGGGTCGCGGCGACCGTGGACGACGAGCGTGGGGACCTCGATCCCGGGCAGGCGCTCGCGCCAGCGGGGGGCGCAGTCGAGCCGGGAAAACACCAGACCCATCTGGTTGGCCAGCTGGACCGGGGGCGCGGTGCCGGGCGTACGGTCCCAGATGCGCGCGGCGATTTTGCGCGCGGCGACGGGGTCGTTGCCGAGGATCTTGGCGCCGTCCGCGGCGAATCGCGCGACCGCCTCTCGGTCGGCCCAATCGGGCATCGCCCGCGCGAACAGCCGACCCATCGTCGCCTGGTCGTGCTCGGGGAGGTCGTCGTCGGCCGGACCCGGGGCGACCGCGCGGGTGCCGACCAGGGTGAGTGCCGAGAACGCGCCCGGATGGTCGAGTACGGCGACCTGGGCGACCATCCCGCCGACGCCGATCCCGGCGAGGTGGGCGGGCCCGCCGCCGAGCGCGTCGACCAGGGCCGCCGCGTCGGCGGCGAGGTCGCGCAGGGTGTAGGCGGGCGCATCCGGGTCCTTTGTCGTCGACTCCCCGCTGTCGCGCAGGTCGTAGCGCACCACGCGACGCCCGCCGGCGGCGAGGCGCTCGCACAGCGCGTCGGGCCACGAGAGCATCGTCGTCCCGCCTGCGAGCAGGACGAGCGGCGCGTCGTCGGCACCGAACGACTCGATACCCAGGGCGATTTCATGGGCGTGCACAGTGGTCATCGGTTCACCCGCAGATGTCGTGGGAGTAGGAGAGGTGCGTGGCGGTCGACGTCGAGGTCACCGGCGCGGTGGGGCGGCGCCGGTGAGAGACCGAGGGGTCGGCGATGATGCGACTCATGTCGGGGCAGACCCGATCCGCCGCCCGAACTCATCGCTCCGCAGGTATGGCCCCACCGCGGTGGTACCCGGCATGGCCGGGTGCACATGAACCGGACCGTCGAGGTCGCCCGACGGGAAAGGCCGTTCCGGTCTCGGCGAGCGCTGGTGTCTCTCGTCAGATGGTGAGGACGAGTTTGCCTTGGAGGTGGCCGGCGTCGAGGTGTCGGTGGGCGTCGGTGACGTGTTCGAAGGGGAATGTCCTTTGGATGTGGACCCGGAGGCTGCCCCGCTCGACGAGGTCGACGAGCGCTCGTAGGGCGACGGGGTCGGGGTCGACGGCGATCCCGCTGAAGCGCATGCCGGCTGCTTCGTACGTGGCGATCAGGCCCGGGTCGTCCTCGGCGACGGCCGTCACCAGGTGGCCGCCCGGGCGGAGTACGGCGAGGGAGCGTCGGGCGGTGTCGCCGCCGATCGTGTCGAGGACGACGTCGATGTCGCGGGCGGCCTCGGTGAAGTCGACCGTGGTGTAGTCGATCACCTCGTCGGCGCCGAGCGCCTCGACGAAGTTCCGTTTGTTCGCGCCGGTCGTGGTGACCACGTGTGCGCCGCGTGCCTTTGCGACCTGGATCGCGATGTGGCCGACTCCGCCGCCTCCGCCGTGGATCAGGACGCGGTGGCCCCCGGTCACGCCCGCGAGGTCGACGAGGCCCTGCCAGGCCGTGAGTCCGGCGATCGGCAGCGCTGCGGCCTCGATGTGCGAGAGCGACGCCGGCTTGTGGGCCAGGTGCAGCGCCGGGGCGGCGACGACCTCGGCATACGCGTTGGCCGCGCGCGGGAACAGGGGCATCCCGAACACCTCGTCGCCGGGTCGGAATCGCCACGTCAGCGGGCCGTCCTCGACCACGCCGCTGATGTCCCAGCCCAGGACGAACGGCGGTCGGCCGAGCAGCGGGAACTCGCCGGCCCGCAGGCGCGCCTCCAGCGGGTTCAGGCCGATGGCCTTGACACGGACCAGGACCTCGGTCGGGAGGGGACTGGGTTCGGGTGCGTTCACGATGGTGAGCACCTCGGGACCGCCGTGAGTGTGTTGGGTGACGACGCGCATGGCTCTCTCCTTGTGTCGGGAAACGGAAGGAGAGATCCAGGCTAGGTATTCGATGGGTACCGGCAGGTACCTTGGGTGCCATGAGCGGTTTCGAGGCCGGTGATCCCTTTCTCGCCGACTGTCCGGGGCGTTTGGCGGTGGAGTTGATCGCCGACAAGTGGACGGTGGTCGTGCTCTACGGCCTGAGCAGGGGTCCGGTGCGTCATGGGGAGCTGGTCGGGCTGATCGGTGGGATCTCGCGCAAGGTGCTCACGCAGACGCTCCGACGGCTCCAGGCGCACGGCCTCGTTCGCCGCCGGGCCCATGCCGAAGTGCCGCCGCGGGTCGAGTACGAGCTCACCGCGCTCGGGGCGACGCTGATCGATCCGATCCACATGCTGACCGAGTGGGCGAGGGCGCACGGCGACGCGGTCCTCGACGCCCTCGACGCCGGGCCCGAAGCCGTTGCCTACAGTGACTGAGGCCCCGCCGGAGCGCGTCTTCGATGGTCGCGGACGGCCTCCCGCCCCTGGACCCGCCCGGAGTTCGGTGGCGAGGGCGGGTCCGGGGGCGGGGTGACGACTACTCGGTCACACGCCCGCGACGGACTGGATCCACGAGCGATACGCGGTCACGTTCGTGTAGGCGGTGGTGCTCTGTCGGTCGCTGGTGGACGCGACGCCGACCTGAATGCCGTTCGCGTTCATCGGACCACCCGAGTCGCCGCCCGCGGTGATGCCGTTGCCGTAACGGGCGCAGATCGCCGAGCCGTTGTACGCGTCGCGGCAACCGCCGGTGACCGTCACGTTGGCGACTTTCAGGAACTGCGACTGGCAGTTGATCTCCTGGCCGCACCGCGACGTCGCGCCCCAGCCGTACACCTGGACGCTCTGACCCACCGTCACCGAACCGGGTTGCCCGAGTCGGGCGTAGGTCGCCGAGACGGAGCGGTCGAGGCGGACCAGGGCCAGGTCCGCAGACGGACTGGTGTAGGTCTGGGCGCCGTTGGCCACCGTGCCGCCGGAACTCTGGTCCAGGCTGCCGATCCGGAACGACAACTGCCCGCCGCTGACGCAGTGTTTGGCGGTCAGGATCCAGGTGGGGGCGATGATGGTCGAGGTACAGGTCTGCCTGCCGGCGGAGAACAGGCGGGCCGCCCATGGGGCGTTCTGTGCGTATCCGCCACCGATGATCGGCCGGGGACCGTCGGCCGACGCGTTCTGGTGGGACGCCTCGACCGGAGCCGGGGAAGCGGTGGCGGTGGCGCCGAGGGTGAGCACCATGAGCAATGCGGCCAAGAGGGCGGGGACGATCTTGGTTATTCGCAAAGTTCCTCGTTTCCGACGACACGCGATATCTCACACGTGGGGTACAGGGGATACCAGGATCCCCAACGTCGGATTCCACGGGTAATAGCAATCTCCCCTCTCGGTGATGTTATGGCTCGGCGGGAACCGCCTTGGTGACGAGGGGAGTTGAGCCGCCTCTCGGACACGCTTCGGAGAAGCCCGGGTTCGTCGAGCCGGTGGCTGTGGCTTCCGTCATGGCGGCCTTCGACGCGGATGCGGATGATCCTGTGGAGCGCGTTGCCCGTGCTCGATGCTCGACGGAGTGCGATGAACGATTCGTACGCCGTCACCGGCTCGCCGTCCGGCCGCGCAACGCAACGCAATGCAAACCCGACGCGGCGGACGGACCACAACAGACGGGAAGCCCGAACCATCGTGAACTCGGCCCTCAAGTCGATCCTCGCCGCCCTCCTGGCGTCCGGCCTGCTCCTGGCAACGACCGCCTGTCGACTCTCGGACCACAAAGACGACAAGGACGAGAAGTACGTCACGGGTGCCGCGGACACCCGCCCGTACGGGGAGTGGCTCGCGGCACGCTCGGAGACAGCGGCCGACCTCGCGCTTTCGGGACGGTTCCGCACCGTTCCCGGCCACGACGAGGCCAGGGGCGGGACTCGCGTACTGCGCTATCGCATACAGATCGAGGAGGGCCTGTCGATCGATGCCACATACTTCGCGCGCGCCGTGCACGAGACGCTCAACGACACGCGCAGTTGGGGAGGCGACGGGACCATCGCCCTGGAGCGGGTGGATTCGGGGAAGTCCGACTTCGTCGTGACGCTCGCCAGTACCGGAACGGTCAACACGTGGTGTGCCAAGGACGGCCTGGACACCGGCGAACAACGCGTCTCGTGCAACGTCGCCTCCACGCGGCGCGTGATGATCAGCGCGTGGCGGTGGGCCACGGGATCCACGACGTACGGCGACGACCTGGCGAACTACCGGCGCATGCTGATCAACCACGAAGTGGGCCATCGCCTCGGCCACATGCACGAGACGTGTGAGCGGTCGGGCGCCCCCGCGCCGGTGATGATGCAGCAGACGTTGACCCTCGTCACCGGCAGCGCCACGTGCTCGCCCAACCCGTGGCCCCACCCATGACGGAAATCGGGTGATACGTGCATCCGGAAGGGCCGGCTTCCATCCGCGCAGGCCCCGAGATTGTCGGCCCCACCCTCGCAGTCTCGCCACCTGAACCACTAGGCAACGACGCGACACGAGCGCAGGATGGTCGCCGGGGTTGGTCAGCCCCACCGGGGAGCCGCACCCGCGGTGAACCGGCTTTCGGGGCCTGTCGTTTCGACAGCGTCGTCGAAGTGTGGACAGGCTCCGAGCACTCGGCCGGGCAATGGCCCGAGCCTCATACTCGGAGGAACAGGTGACCGTCACTCATCACGGTGACAGGCTCAACGGCGAGCCTGTCACGATCGCGGCATCCACCACACGGATCGCATCGTGGCTGGAGGACATCGCGACGGTGGACCGGATCCACCACTATCTGGACGCGCAACTCCGGAACCGGACGACGGATCCGGGCGCGAGATCGCTGCGTGCGATGCGCCTGCACAACGATGAGGCGCAGGCCTCGATCCTCGCGGCCGTACGCGCCGGTGTCACCGGTGACACCGGCGGCGGTGTCCCGGACGCCACGGATGCCGCGCTCGAGCGGGAGGTGAGCGAGCACGCGTCGCGTTGGACGCACGCGCTGGCTCGCCTGATCGAGCACCCGGGGTGGTTCGAACACCTCTGCGACGCGCTGATCGCGACACACCGGGTCGTGCGGGTCGGCCCCGCCAAACCCTGCGGTCGCTGCGGGAACGACGGCGAGCGTGTGGTGTACACCAGCCTCTACCCCGGCGTCATGGACCGGGTCACCGTGTCCTGCGACCCGTGTGGGCGAACCGCCCACAACCCCTACGGCGAACCCGGGCCCGAGGTCGACGTCCGCCTGGTCGCCCGTGCGGGCTCCGCCGTCCTGGAGGTCGCGACGCTCGCGGATCCGCGAGCCGTCGCCCCGACGGCGATGCACCTCCGATTTGCCCCCGGTGACGTGGAGGGCGGCCCGGTCAAGCCGCTGCCCGGAAAGCACTTCCGGTTGGAACCGGGTGGACGTTCGACCACGACGATGGAATTGCCCGATGCCGTGGGAGTGGGCGCCCGACTCCAAGTCATGTGCGTCAGCGGTTTTCAGGTCTCGACCCGGAGCTTCGCGCTCCCCGGTCCGGCCGCGATCCCACGCCCCCGCGCCACGATGTCCCGCCGCCGAGACGCCCGGAAGGTGACGGCGAAGCGCGGTACGGCGACCACCGACTCGGCGGTCGCCTCCGTTTCGTCGAAGGCCTGACACCGGCCCACGCCCGACGCCGGACCCCGTCCGGCGTCGGGAGCCGGGGCACCCGCGCGGCGCCGAGAGTCAGGGGGTGCGGCCGATGAAGGCGAGTAGGCGGGTTTGTGCGTCGGCGTCCTCGGGGACCTCGACCCGGGGACCGTAGTGGCCGCTGCCGCGCAGGACTTCGTCGAGCGGCAACATCCCTTCCAGGAGTCGGGCGCACGTGGCCGGGTCCAGTCGCTCGTCCTGACCGGTCGCCCGGGCCAGGTCCCAGGTGTGCAGGAAGACGTCGACCGTGTAGAACCGGTCGATCGCCTCGCTCAGCGGGAGTTCGCCGGTGTGCGGGTTCGCGAACACCTTGTCGCCGGCGGCGGGGTCGTCGAGGAGGGCTTGCACCGCCTCGTTGTGCACGGTCCAGGCGGCCTCCGGATCGTCGTCCACCGGCGGCCCCTTCGGCAGTTCGATCCCGGCGCCGGATCGGAGGAACGCCGGGAACCACTCGACCAGATGGCGCACCACGTCCCGGGCGGTCCACCCCTCGCACGGCGCCGGGTCGTCCCACGCCGCGGCCGGCACGCCGCGTACCCGCTCGGTGAACACGCCCGCGACGCGGCGGTGTTCGGCCGCGGCGGCGGTCCCGGCGGCGACCTCGGTCGTCGTCTCGTCGTGGTGCGGGTCGTTCGTGGCAGTCATGATGCCGCCTCCTCGATGCGGGATACCGTGCCCGAGCGGTTTCGGAAGGGCGTCGCGCGCCCACCCCACATCATCGACCCGCGGGCGGGGGAGCGCAGCTTTCGGAGTCGACCGCCGGCGGGCGTTCGGTGAGCTGGTGCAGGCGCAGGGCGAGTTGCAGTTCGAGTGCCTGCTGCGGCCGGCTCCAGTCCGGGCCGAGGAGGGCTTCGATGCGGTCCAGGCGTTGAACGACCGTGTTGACGTGGATGTGTAGCTCGTCCTTGGCGCGGGTCAGGCTGCCGCCGCACGCGAAGTAGGCCCGGAGCGTGCGCACCAGCTCGGTGCCGCGCCGCGCGTCGTACGCCAACAACGGGCCCAACGCGTCACCGACGAACGTGTCGACGTCCTGCCGGTCGCCGAGTACGACGCCCAGGAACCCCAGCTCCGCGGCGCACGCGCCGTCGCCGGTGCGGCCCAGCACGATCAGGGCGCGCAGGCAGCGGGCCGCCTCGGAGTGGGCCGCGGCGATGCCGCGCGCGCCGACGGCGGGGCCCGCCGCGGCGACGGTGACCGGCGCTCCGGTACGTACCCCCAGCCGGCTCGCGGCGCGTCGGGCCGCCTCGCCGGGCGGCGTGCCGTCGTCCGGCAGGAGCAACACCGTGGACCCGGCGTGCTGCGCGGTCACGCCGCTGCCCGCGAACAGGTATTGCCGGGCACGCGCCGCGAGCCGCTCCCGGCCCGAGGTCGCGGTGTCGGCGACGAGGACCAGGTGGGGACGGTCGAGGTCGATTCCCGAACGCCGCGCCCGGGCCGACAGGGACGCGGGATCGCGGTCGGGATCGGTCAGCAGGTCGGCCAGCAACTCGCCGCGGACCCGGTTCTCGGTCTCCGCGACCGAACGGCGCAGCAGCAGCAGGAGCGCGGCCACGACACCGGCCCGCTCGAAGACGTGCCGGTCGGCGTCGTCGAGATCGGCACGATGCAGCACCAGGCTGCCGAGCGCCTCGGGCCCGGCCAGGACGGCGCAGACCCACCCGCCGTGCCACGCCACCGCGCGTCCGAGCGCGTGCGACTCCTCGGCGGCCCGGACCAGTTCGGCGCCGCCGAGCGCGGTGGAGTCGGCATCCGTCGCGGTGCCGGTCAGGTCCAGGCCGGCGGTGTCGTGGATGGCGACCGACCCGCCGAGGAGTTCGGCGACCGCGGCGGCCACGTCCGGCAGGTCGCCGCCGCGCAGCACCAGGTCGGTCAGTTTGTCGTGCGCCTCCTCGGCGCGCTGCACCGCGTTGGCGTGGGCCCGGATCACGGAGTTCGCTTCGGCCAGTTCCGCGAGCGCCGCACGGGTGTCGGCCATGGCGCGCGCGGTGTCGATGGCGATCGCCGCGTGGGTGGCCAGCGAGCTCATCAGCGCCACTTCGTCGCCGCCGAACGTGCGCGGCGCCCGATCGGCCGCCATCAGGACACCGACGACCTTGCCCCCGTCCCCGCGCGTGGAGCCCAGCAGGAGAGGCACGCCGAGGATGGCGACCAGTCCCTCGTCCAGCACTCCCTCGTCCACCCGGTCGACGTGCCGGAAACGGCTGTCCGTGCGGTAGTCGGGGGTCGCGTACGGCCGCGCGGTCTGCGCGACGAGGCCGCCGAGCCCGTCCCCGAGCCCCAGACGCAGGGCCTGGAAGATCGGGGAGACCGATCCGTCGGTCACCCGCATGTAGGTGTCGCCGGCGTCCTCGTCGGGCAGGGTGAGGTACGCGGTGTCGGTGCCCAGCAACATCCGCGCCCGCCGGACGATGGAGCGCAGCACCGAGTCCAGGTCCCGCAGCGCCGCCAGGTCGCTCGCGGTGTCGAACAGGGCGGTCAACTCCCGCTCCCGCCGCCGGTGTTCGCGCAGTGTGCCGCGGATGCGCAGGGCCTTCGTCGCGGCGTCGTCGAGGTCCGCGAGGTCGTCGGGTGCGGCACCGGCCGCGCGGGCCTGCGCGGTCAGGGCCCGGAAGTCCTCGGCGGGCGCGTCCGCGGAGAGGAGGTCGAGGAGGTCCCGGGCGAACCGCGCGGGTCGCCCGGGGTGTTGTTGTGCCATGGTGGTCCGTCCATCCGCCGAGATGCCGGCAGGGAAGGGGTGTGTGCGCCACCGTATGGCGTCCCGGCCGAGACGGCACATGGTGTCATGGGACACAAAAGGACGACAATGGGTATGGGTTGACGCCATGACGAGCACGGCGGCGTGCGGGACGCGACCCCGACGCGTGCGTCAGCGCGCGGTCCAGCCGCCGTCGAGGACGAACGAGGTTCCGGTGACGTGGCGGGCGTGCGGTCCGCACAGGTACAGGGCCGCCGCGGCGACCTCCTCGGGTTCGATCAGCCGTTTGATCGCCGTGCGTTCCAGCAGGATGTCGTGGACGACGTCGTCGGCGGGAATCCCGTGCGCGGCGGCCTGGGCGGCGATCTGCCCCTCGATCAGCGGCGTGCGGACGTAGCCGGGACAGACGCAGTTGCTGGTCACCCCGTGCGGGGCGCCTTCCAGGGCGGCGACCTTGCTGAGCCCCTCCAGGGCGTGCTTGGCGCTGACATACGCCGACTTGAACGCGCTCGCCCGCAGACCGTGCACCGAGGAGATGTTGACGATGCGCCCCCAGTTCCGCGCGTACATGTGCGGCATGGTGCGGCGCATGAGGCGAAAGGGCGCTTCCACCATCACCTTGTGGATGAGGGTGAACCGTTCGAGGGGGAACTCCTGGATGGGCGCCACGTGTTGCAGGCCGGCGTTGTTGACCACGATGTCCACCCGGGCCGGCAGGGCGTCCACGGCGTCCGGATCGGCCAGGTCGATCCCGTGCGCGGTGCCGCCGATCTCCTCGGCGACGGCCTCGGCCGCGTCGACCGCGATGTCCACGACGTGCACGTGCGCGCCGGCGGCGGCGAGCGCGAGGGCGCAGGCGCGTCCGATCCCGCTCGCCGCCCCGGTCACCAACGCGACGCGTCCGGCGAGGAAGGGGTCGTCGGGGGAGTGGGCGAGAGGTCGCCGGTGATCGCACTGGTTGCCATGGCCATATCGTAGGAAAAGCGAGCCGGTGGGTATATGGAGTCCGTCGCCATGGTTGTGGGGTGCGCCGTGGGTCGTGGCACCATGCCGGGCCTGCGGATGCGGCGGTGGCGCCGGGCGTCCCGAACGTCGGGGCGCCGAGCGCCGAGCCGCTGAACGCCGAGTCGCCGAGCGCCGCACCGAAGCCCCGGTCGCGGGTCACCACGTGCCGATGTCGCCGTCGTCGACGTCGTCGTTCCAGGCGACCGTACGGTTCGACGGCGGGTTCGTGCCGCGCTCGACCCAGTCTTCGAGGGCCTTGAACACGGTGCGGTACGCGGGCAGGAGAGGCCGTAGCCGAGCAGGGAAGAGGTCGCAGAATCCGTCGACGTGGTTGCCGCCCTCGATGCGGTACTGGCGGTGCAGCCGGCCGCGACCGGCGGCGGCGACGAGTTCGGTGTAGCGGTCGGAGTGCAGCGTGACGGGCAGGAACGCGTCGAGGGTCCCGTGCAGGGAGAGCAGCGGCTTGCCGATCGCCCCGGTGAGCGCGACCCGGGCGACGGCCTCGTGCACCGCGGAGGGGCGGTTCGGGTAGTCGTAGTCGGCGTCGGCGCCCGGCTCGCCGGGGCCGGCGAAGGGGACGCCGGCGGGCGGCCGTCCGGGGCCGGGGTAGCGCGGGTCGAAGACGGCCCGATAGGTGCGTTGCGTGGCATCCCAGTAGGTCCGGTGGTGGATGTCCCACAGGAACTCCGAGCCGGCCGGCAGCCCCGCGTCGATCAGCCGTGCCGCCGCGTCCGGATCACCGCCGTCCCGGTGGCGCGGATAGTGGGCCAGGACCGTCGGCAGATAGGTGAACAGGTTGGGTCCTTCGGCCATCCACAGCGGGCCCTCCCAGTCCACGCCGCCGTCGTACAGATCCGGGTGCCGCTCCAGCTGAGCGCGCGTCAGGTAGCCGCCGTTGGAGATCCCCGTGACGTACGTGCGGTGCGCTTCCGTGCCGTAGTGGCGGCGCACCACCAGGCGGGCGGCGACGGCGAGTTCGTACAGGCGCCGGGACCAGTCGACGAGCGCGTCGCCGGGGCGGCGTCCCGCGGTGTGGAAGTCGGCGCCGGAGTTGCCCTTGTCGGTGGCCGCGTAGGCGTAGCCCGCGGCGAGCGCCCCGTCGGCGATGACACGGTCGGTGGCGTACTGCCGTCGGACCCCCGGGGCGGCCGTGACGACCAGTTTGCCGTTCCAGTCGTCGGGGAGGCGCAGCACGAACTGGGCGTCGTGGTGCCAACCGTGATGCGGATTCAACCGGGTCTCGGCGGGGAAGCAGCCGTCGATCTGCAGTCCCGGCACCGGCCGTTCGGGCCGTGGGGTTCCGGACGCGTGCAGGTTCTCCCAGTCCGCGACGACGGTGTGCCCTGTGGTGGTCGTGCCGACGGTGGTCAAGTCTCCGAGTCGCACGGCCTGTTGGCGTGCGGCGCCCGGCACGCGTACCGCCCGGCCGGCGTCGAGGCGTACGGCGCGCGCGACGCCGCCTTCCGTGGTGTCCGCCATCGCCGGCTCCTTCGGAGAGTGGTGGGAAATGCCCGGAGCGCGCGGGAGCGCCGCGCCGGAGCGCCGTGCATCCGCACGACGGTATGGCCGTACCCGGGCCTCGTCCATGGCGCCGAGCCCCACTCGTCGCGGCCTCGGCATGGTCGCGGACCACACCGGGCGTCGCGTCGACCGCCGGAGCACGGCGATCCTCCGGCGCACCGGCCGACACGTCGTCGCTCGATCGATGCCGGACCAGGGGTGTGACCCACACCTCCGGCCGCTCGTCGTGTGGGTCGTCCTCATGGGCCCGGCCCGCCCGTCCCGCCTACCGTGTCGGGGCGGGCCGCTCCGGGCCCGCCGGGCGGAGGAGTTGACGATGACGCGGAAGTCGGGCGGCTGGATCCTCGCGGTATTGCTCGCGCTGCTGACCGGGCTCGTCGGCGCGCCGACCGCCTCGGCCGCGGCGCCGGCGTACCTCACGATGGAGGCGAGCTACAGTTCGCCGGCCAACGGCTGGGAGCGCGTCGAGCGTTATCTCGACACCACCGCCGGATTCCGCCAGGAGCAGTACCCGCCGGACGGTCGCGGCGACCAGGACGGTCAACGCCTGACCTTCTTCGGCGGGGTGAAGCAGCCGTATTCCGGGCGCTTCCTGCTCTACTCCGCGCCCGGCTGGAACAGCGGCGCACATCAGGTGCCGGTGCTGCTGGTGCACGGTGCCAACGACAACCCGGACCGGGCGTGGGCAAACCCGGGCGAGTCGGGCGGCTACGGGTGCGGGACGGCGTCCTGCCCGAACACCGGCCTGATGCAGTACCTCTCCACGCGGGGCTACCGGGTCTTCGCCATCGGCTTCGCGCACAAGCAGGGCGACAACCTGATGCAGGCTCAGGAGGTGGGCGACGCGGTCGCGTTGATCCGCGCCCGACTGGGCGTCTCCCAGGTGGACCTGGTCGGCTGGAGCAAGGGAGAGATGTCCACCCGGGCGTACGTTTCCTCGGTCAAGCCCTCCTGGGGGCGGCCGTACGCCGGCGACGTCCGGCGGTTGGTCACCCTGGGCGGTCCCAACGGCGGCTACGACTATCCCTTCGCGCACGGGTGGGCGCACGATTTCAGCATCTGGCCGGAGTGCGGCGGCAAGGTCAACGCGCCCTCACCCCACCTGCGCATGACGTGCTACGGGACCTATCAGGCCCACCCGGAGTACGCGTTCACCCCGACCGGCGGCTACGACGACTACCCGGGGCAGCGGCAGATGCTGGCCCGCTGGGACGGTACGTACGGGGTCGACCAGAGCCAACAGGACTGGTACACCACGTACTACGGCGGCCAGGGGTTCTACACCGACGGCACCGGCATCCAACCCGCCATCGCCGCGGGCTCGTTGATCACACCGCTGCACCAGGCGGGCATCCCCGCCCAGGTCCGCACCTTCCTACTGGCGGGCGGTACACCGAGCATCCTCGGGATCTTCAACGAGAATCGTGGGCCCAGCGACGGCGTGGTCTTCGTCTCCAGCGCGCTGGACACCACCGGAGTCGGTACGGTCGGCGGGACCGCGCTGGTCGCCGGCGCCAACCACCTCGAACTCGGCTGGAACACCACGGTCGCGGCCAAGGTCGCCGGCTGGCTCGACTGAAGGATTCAAGGATGCTGCTGCCCACCATCGCCGCCGGTCGGATCGCGACCTCTCGGCTCACCGTCAACTGCCTGCAGATCGAGGGGCGTTCCGGTGAGCCGGTGATCTTCGTGCACGGCAACGTGTCGTCCTCGCACTTTTGGCGGCGGACGATGCTCGATCTGCCCGAGCGCTACCGGCCGATCGCGCTCGACCTGCGCGGCTTCGGCGACACCGACCCGCTGCCGGTGGACGCGACCCGCGGCCTGCGCGACTTCAGCGACGATCTGAGCGCGCTGATCGAAGCGCTCGACCTGGGTCGGGTACACCTGGTCGGCTGGAGCCTGGGCGGAGGCGTGGTCCTGCACCAACTGCGGGACCACGCCGAGCGGTTGCGTTCGGTGACCCTGGTCAATCCGGTCTCGCCCTACGGTTTCGGCGGCACGCACGGGATCGACGGCCGGCTGAACAGCGCGGACGGCGCGGGCTCCGGCGGCGGCTCCGCGAACCCGGAGTTCGTGCGACTGCTGGCGGCCGGCGAGACCGGCGGGGAGTCTGCGCTGTCGCCCCGCGCGGTGTTCGGCGCCTGCTACGTCAACGCGCCCGTGGAGCAGGCCGACGCCTATGTCGCCTCGATGCTCACCACGCGGGTCGGCGACGACCACTACCCGGGCGACTCCCGCACCAGCGAGGCGTGGCCGGGCCTGGCTCCGGGCGACCGCGGCGTGCTCAACTGCCTGGCGCCGACGCACTTTCGAATCGACGACCTGGAACTCGCCGCGGCCAGGCCCCCGGTGCTGTGGGTGCGCGGCGCGGCCGACGTGATCGTCTCCGACACCTCGCTCTTCGACCTGGCCCACCTGGGTGCGCTGGGTGCCGTCCCCGACTGGCCCGGCGCGGACCTCTGCCCGGCCCAGCCGATGATCGCCCAGACCCGCGCCGTCCTGGCCCGTTACGCGGCGGCCGGCGGCCCGGTCCGGGAGGCGGTGGTCGAGGACGCGGGACACAGCGTGCACATCGAGCGCCCGAAGGAGTTCCTGACGGAACTGCTCCGAGTACTCCACGAGGCCGACCCCCGAACCCCGACCGGGTAACGCCGGAGGACCGGATTTCACCTGTGTCCCCGGATTGTGCCGTTCCGGTAACAGCGGGCGGCGGGCGTGGTTCGTGGCTTTAGGGTCGTGATCACAAGCACGGCGCCGCCGTCGGATACCCGGCACCAGGGGGGTTACGGGTACCCGCGGTTCATACACGGCGGCGTCGTGGTCCGCGACAGACACCGAACCGGGGGGTCCACGGTGAGTACCACCATGCCGCGTCGCGCGGCGACCACAGTTGTTGTACCGCTGACCGCGCTCGCGCTCTTCGGCCTCACGGCCTGTGAGAAGTCGGGCGGCGACGCCAAGGACAAGTCGCCCGCGTCCGCGTCGACCTCCGCCGACAGCGGGAAGGGGGACAAGAACGCGACGCCGGCGACGGACCGGCAGCTGTCCGCAGTACTCATCGACGGCAAGGACATCCCCGCCGGATACGGCGGCGGCAAGGTGTCGAACGAGCGGTCACCCGACAAGCCCGGCCGGGTGGTCAGCCCCGCCGAGTGCGTGGCGCTCGGCAGTGGCGGCACGTCGCACCCGGTCGGCCACGCCGAGCGTTCGTACGCCATCGCTCCCGCAGACCCGGAGTCGGACGACTCGGTGCGCGTAAGCCTGTCCAGCGCGCCGCGCGAGGTGCTGCAGAAGCAACTCGACGACGGCATCAAGGCGCTGAGTTCCTGCGCGCACTACACCTACACCGAGAATGGCGACGTCACGACCTTCGCCGTGACCGACGTCAAGGTCGGTGTGCGGGGCAAGGACAGCGTCTCGTACAAGGTCGCCGTCTCCGGCAAGGGCCGACTGCTCGGCACCGCCGTCAACACGCTGGTTCTCCAGGGCACCACCGGTCTCGCCGTCACCTCGTTCGCGACGCCGGGCAAGGGCGACCCCGCCGACACCGGCCCGTTCGTGAGCGCCCAGCTCGCCAGGCTCGACAAGATGCCTCCCGACACGGGGAGTTCCCCGTCCAAGCCGGCGCGGCCCACCGCCGACAGCAGGACGATCCCGGCCGCCGACACGCTGACGGCGGCACTGCTCAACGCGCAGGAGATTCCGGCCGAGTACTCGGCCGACGGCCCGGAACCCGCGACGCCGGAGGACGCGCCGCGACTGTCCGACCCGCGCTGTGCACCGTTGCTGGACACCTCGCTCGACCAGCGCACCGCCGCGATCCAGCAGAAGTATCGCAAGACGACGCTCGACGCGACCGTGCAACCCACCGAGGGTGTGATCACCGAACTGTCGAGCAGCCAACACGCGGTGCTGAAGCGGGAGTTCGACGCATACGTGGCGGCGCTCAAGGTCTGCTCGTCGTTCTCCGAGACGAACGAGGACGGCACCGTCGACCGGTACACGATCACCGACGTCGCCGTCGGGCGCCACGGTGCGGACACGGTGGCGTTCCGAATGCGCGACGACCACCCCACGGACGGACGCTTGTACGCCTACCTCGTGGTCGCCGTGAAGGGCGACGTCGCCATGCAGATGGCCTCGTTCGCACAGGCCGGCCCGGCCGAGGTGCCGTCCGCGATGATCACCGGCCAGCTGTCCAAGGTGGCCGAGATCGCCGGCTGACGACCGACACACGCGGAGACACGCCACGCTCCGGGCGACCGCCCGGAGCGTGGCGCCGCTCAGTCGACGTAGCGGGCGGGGGCGGGGTCGCGGTCGGGTCGGAGAGGTTCGCGGCCGGCCACTTCCGGTAGGAGGCCATCCATGGGCTGTTCGTGCCGCCCGCGCGGTAGTTCTCCAGGATTGCGTTGACCCGGCGGACGAGGTCGACGTCGTCGGGATTCATCGCGACGCCGTCGCCGCGCCCATATTCATGGCCGCCTTCTCGTCGGGGCCGGTGGCCCGAGGTTTCAGCCGGAACGGCTTGCCTGGGGGGAGGGCCGCTCGGGCAGCGCGTAGTAGCCGGCGATGTTGCAGTGCAACGGGCCCCACACGCCCGGCTTGCCGAGTTCGCGGAAGTTGATGTCGACGTCGGTGACGGAGCGGCCGCCCGGAACGCGGGCGTTGGCCGCGGTGCAGGTGAGTTGGTGGATCGCGTCCACCGGTACTCGGCCGGCATCGAGGGGTAGTGTGAGGGTGACGCTGCCCTCCCCGGTGTCGACGTCGACCCGGCCGCCCACCTCCGCCAGGGCGGTCGAGAATCCCCGCCGCCGTTCGGCCTCGGTCGGTCCCATCAGCAGCAGTGCGATCGCCTGGCCGGGGTCGAGGGACGTGTCGGTGGGCCGGGACACGGCTTGGACCCCGTCGGCGGACACGAAGAACAGGTGCGCCCGGTCGGGAACGGCGCCGACCTGGGGAACACCCCTGGCCGGCGGACCGGCTCCGTGTGGCGTCGTGGTCGAGATGCCGCATCCGGCGACGAGGGCGGCCACGAGGGCGGCGGCCACGGTGACGGCGAGCTTCACTGATCCTCCGGACGTCGGGTATCCGGTACGACGACCGGTGGTACGAGCGGGAGTTCGATGGTGAACACGGTGCCCTCGCCGGCCGCGGAGGCCGCTCGCAGGGTGCCGCCGTGCAGGTGGATGTTCTCGCGCGCGATGGCCAGTCCCAGGCCGCTGCCGTCGGATCGGGTCCGGGCCGAGTCGGCTTTGTAGAAGCGGTCGAAGATGTGCGCGAGTACGGCCGGATCGATGCCGGGGCCTTGGTCGACGACATCGACGGCGACGCGGTCGTCGGCGCGGCGCAGCACGACCCGGACGGGGTCGCCGCCGTGCCGCAGCGCGTTTCCGACCAGGTTGGCGAGGGCGACGTCGAAGCGCCGAGGGTCCAGGACGACCCGGATCCCGTCGGGGAGTTCGGTGTCGACCCGGTCGCTCCAACCGCGGGCGCGCAGGGTCCGGCGTACCGCGCCGGCGACGTCGACCTCGTCGGTGTGCAGGACCGCGGCGCCCGCGTCGAAGCGGGAGATCTCCATGAGGTCGTCGACCATGCGCGCGAGTTTGCGGGTCTCCTCGGCCACCAGGCGAAGCGCTTCGGAGGTGTCGGGGTCCAGATGGGCGGTGTCCTCGTCGAGGACCTCGGTGACGGCGACCATCGCCGCGAGGGGGGTGCGCAGTTCGTGCGAGACGTCGGCGGCGAACCGGCGGGCGCCGGCTTCGAGCCGGCGCAGTTCGGTGGCGTCGCGTTCGATGGTGTCTGCCATGGTGTTGAACGTCGCGGTCAGGTCCGCGAGTTCGTCGTTGCCGTGGACGGGGATGCGGGTGTCGAGGCCGCCCTCTGTGATCCGGTGGGCTCCCGCACGCAGCCGCCGTACCGGGCGCAGCACGTGCGCGGCGGCGACGAGCGCCGGGACGAGGGCGAGCCCGACGGCGGGGATCGCGCCGTAGCGGGCCGCGGTGACCAGGGCGTGGATGTCGGCCTGTTCGCCGCGCAGGGACATTTCGGCGTACACCACGATCCGGGTGGGGGTGTTCTCGGGCCCCGCGTGGAGGATCGGCATTCCGACGACCAGCCACGGGCCGCCGGGCCGCGCGACGCGCTGGGCCACCGCGCCGTTCTTCCGCAACACCGCGGATCGCAGGGCCGCGGTGATCGCGCCGGGATCGCCCGGCGCCTCGGCGGGGACGAGCGGGCCGTCCTGGTACGACACGTGTGTGCGCCAGTTGCGCGGGGTGCCCGCGCGGTTGAGCAGTACGGTCAACTCCAGCAGGTTCTCGGCGCTGGGCGGATACGCCAGATCGGGCGCGCGCGCGTCGAGCTGGGCGCGCAGTTCGTCGGTCGCGGCGTCCTCGGTGCGGTCGAGGATCGCGTCCCGGGCCTTGTCGAACGTCAGCGCGGAAGTGATCAGCGCGCTGAACGCGGCAACCAGGAGAAACGCGACGACCAGGCGAGGGCGCAGGCCCCGCAGCGACAACCGGCGTACGAGAGCGCGCGAGGACCCGGGCACGGAACGCGCGGCGGACGCGGTCACAGCGGACCGAAGCGGTAGCCGAATCCGCGAACCGTCTGCACGTAGCGGGGGTGGCGCGGATCGTCCTCGACCTTCCCGCGCAGGCGCAACACGCACGCGTCGACCAGCCGGGCGTCACCGGCGTAGCTGTGCTCCCAGACCCGTTCGAGGAGGATGTCGCGGCTGTACACGCGCCCGGAGGACGCGGACAGGTACAGCAGCAGTTTGAGTTCGGAGGGCGCGAGGGTGAGTTCGGTTCCGTTCTTGGACACGATGAGCGCGGCCCGGTCGATCGTCAGGTCGCCGTAGCGGTCGACCCGGGGCGCGGTCGGGTCCCCGGCGATGCCGTCGTCGGGGTCGGCGGGAACGGCGCGGCGCAGGGCGGCCTTGACGCGGGCCCCCAGGACCTCGCCGCCTGCCGGCTTGACGACGTAGTCGTCCGCGCCCGCCTCCAGGCCGACCACGACGTCCATGTCGTCGCCGCGCGCGGTGAGGATGATGATCGGGAGTTGGTGTCGTTCCCGGATCCGGCGGCACACCTCCAGGCCGTTCATGCCCGGCAGCATCAGGTCCAGCAGGACGAGGTCTGGGCGAAAGTCCTCCAGGGTGGCGAGTCCGGCCTCACCGGTGGGCGCGACGGCGACCTCGTGGCCGCGCCGTCGCAGTGCGATGGCGACGCCTCTTCGGACCGCGGGGTCGTCTTCGATAAGCAATACGCGTGGCATGGTGGTGACAATTCCCTGCTGAGTCGTCCCGACGGATCATCTGGATCATATGGATTATGCGGGTCGTGTCGGGCCGTCCGAGGAATGTGCGGTGAGGCAGGGACGGCGGTCTGCGGTGCCCTCCGACTTTACGACGGCCGGCGGACGAGTCGGTGCCTGTTCGTACAGCTCAGAGCCTCGATGACGACCCTATGGTCCCGGGATGACGGCTCCATGCGGGATATGTGACGAGACGATGACAGCCTCCGGTTTCGATACCCGAACGTGTTTGGCTCGGCGAGCAGTCGAATCAGGATCCGGGATATCGAGACAGGAATACCCATGACGATTGGTGGAATACGCCGCGGCGACTTGGTGCAGGGCGTGGGCAGGACGATGGCCCTCGTCGTGGTCGCGGCGGCTCTCGCGAGTTGCGCCGGCGGCTCCGAAACGCCGGCGAAGCAACGTGTCGGCGACACCCACCAGGCGGCCCGGCCCGTGCCGGGTGCCGCCGATGCCGAAACGCCGACCGACCCGCACTCGAAGGAGGGCGGCAAGGTCGATCCCTCGATATCGCGGCACTCGGAGGACGGCGGCAAGGCGGTCAACCTCACCCTCGACGACGGTCCGGACGCCGTATGGACGCCCCGCTTCCTGGAGCTGCTGAAGAAGCACAACGCCAAGGCCGTGTTCTGCGTCCTGGGACCCGCCGCCAAGGCCAACCCCGAACTGCTCGGAAAGATCGTCGACGCCGGCCACCGCCTGTGCAATCACTCGGTGCACCACGACACCGGCATGGACAAGAAGCCCGTCGACTACCAGACGCAGGAGATCCTCGACGCCAAGAACATGATCGACCAGGCGTCGGGAGGTCGACGAATCTGGTACTACCGCGCACCCGGTGGCGCGTTCACCCCGGAAAGCCGCCGGGTCGCCGCCGACCACGGTATGCGTCCCCTCGGTTGGAACGTCGACCCGAGCGACTACCAACGCCCCGGAGTCGACACCATCGTCACCCGCGTCCAACAACAACTGGCCAAGGGCCCCACCGTTTTGATGCACGACGGGGGCGGCGATCGCGAACAGTCCTTCCAGGCCCTCGAAAAGCTCCTGGCGTGGTTCGACGAGCAGGGATACCGGTACAGCTTCCCGCAATCGTGAACCTGCTCCGAACACCGGCCGGCCGACCGCGCAAGCGGCCGGCCGGCCGCACTGTCCCGGAACTTCCGCTATCCGTAGGTCAGTTGGGTGACATCGACGGAGTCGGCCCCGCTGTGGGGCTCCGGTACGGCCGCCCACAGGGCCGCCATCGCGGCGAACGTGGCCACCAGGGCGACGGCCCCGGTCCGACCGCGCGCCCAGCGGGCCCGGAAACGGATCGGATCCTCCACCAGGAGCTTGGACAGCACGGCGGCGGCAACGGAAACGGCCACGATGACGGCCGTCCGCCCCCAGCCCGAGAAGCCGAGGCGTTCCTCGTCCAGCAGCAGATAGACCGGCCAGTGCCACAGGTAGAGGCTGTACGAGATCAGACCGGTCCAGCGCACCGCGGCGCAGCCCAGGACTCGGCCGACAGGGCTGCCCGGTGCCCGGGTGAGGCAGGAGATGAGCGCGGCGGCGGCCAGGGCGTGCAGGAACATTCCCCCCTGGAACAGTGACGGGGAATCCTCTCCGTCGGCCAGGACCCAGTACGTGCCGATGCCGCCCACCAGGGCCAGCGAGATCCACCCGGCCAAACGCTCGCCCAGTCGGGCCACCGCGCGAGTGGCCGGCCCGGTGGCCATCACAGCGCCCAGGAGCAGGGAGAAGGCACGGGTGTCGGTGCCTTCGTACACCCGGGTGCTGTCGATCGGATCGGCGAGGTGGAGCATCAGGGCGAGCGAGGCAAGAGCCCCGGTTGCCGCGACGATCGCGACGTTGCGGCCGGCGTTCCCGCCGCGGGCCACCAGGACCAGGAGCACCGGCCAGAACAGGTAGAACTGCTCCTCGACGGCGATGCTCCACAGATGACCGAAGACGCGGGTGTCGCCGGAGTTCCAGTAGCCCATCCGGTCCGCGATGAAGTGCCAGTTGGCGAGATTCGCCACCACCCACGGGCCGTCGTCCAACGCGTTCCGGATCAGCGCCGGCGCGCCGAACGCCCACACCAGCAACAGGGTGCCGGACACCATGACGGCGAGCGCGGGCAGCAGGCGGCGGGCCCGGCGGCCCCAGAACGCGATGAGGTCGATGCGGCCGTTGCCGGCCGCCGCCTCCTTGAGCAGCAGCCCGGTGATCAGGTACCCGGACAGCACGAAGAACAGGTCGACGCCCAGGAAGCCGCCGCCGAAGTGTCCGGCGTGAAAGAGCAGCACCGCCGCGACCGCCACACCGCGCAGACCGTCCAGCGGCCCGATGTGCGCTCTCGCGGAGACGGGCCGGCTCGCGGGCGGCGTGGGTGTCGCGGGCGACGTGGACGGCGTGGGAACCCGCCGATGGGTACGCCCAGGGGAAGTCTGCGCAGGCATGGGATGGGTCTCCGAAAGACGCGGGGGCGGAACGAGCCCCGGCCCGTTCCGCCCCTCGATCAACTGTGGCCGGGGGAGGCGAACACGTCGCCCGGGTCGACTACTTGCAGCCGAGGCGTGCGTACACCTTGTCGCCGGTCCACGATCCGGTGGCCCAGCGGTCGGCCGCCGCCGGCGTGAAGGAGTACTGCTTGCCGAGTTCCTTGCCCAACCAGTGGGCGAACGCGGCCGCACCCTGCTGACACGAGTGGATGCCGTCGTTGCTGCGCTGGGCCTTGGCGGCGGCGCCGTCGGTGCCCCACAGGGCCGCGGCGTCGAGGAAGCGCACCCTGCCCGGATGTTTGTCCGCCACGTCCTTGGCCGACTTCGGGGCGGACTTGATCTCCGCCTCGTGCGGCTTGTAGAAGTCGTCGATTCGAAACGGCGGCGCGGACACGATGACGAGTTCGGCGCCCGCGTCGGTCACCGTCCCGACCAGTCGTTCGTAGCCCGCGTGTTGTTCCTCCGATTTGCCCCAGTCGTAGGTCGTGATCTGGTAGACGACGACGTTCGGCTTGTAGGAGCCGAGTTCCCTGGGCAGTTGCTCCCAGGTGGGCTCGGCGACCTCGCCGATGACACCACCGCCGCCGGCGGCGGCGATCGACTTGAACTCGATGCCGCCGGCCTTCATCGCCGCCCCGAGTGCGGGGGCCTCGACCTCGCCGATGGAGTCACCCATCCACAGCACCTTGGCGAGCTTCGCGTTCTTGTCCCCGGCCGCGGCGGACTCCCGGCCGGCGCCGGCCGAGGACGCGGCCGAATCGGACGGGCCCACGCCGGCCGTGCTCTTGTTGTCCGAGTCGTCGCAGGCGGTGAGTCCGAGGACGCCCGTCGCGGTGGCGAGGGCGATTCCCGCGGTGAACCGGACGGTGCGCCGACGGCGGGCGGAGGGGTTGGTCTGGTTGTTCATGCCGTTCAGTACAACCGCTGAAATCCCGGCCCAGGGCGGCCGTCATCGTTTCATCACATACTGTGAGAGGAACGGTCATCCACCGCGATCCCGCCGTAGATTCGCGGTCGTCGGGCAGAAGTCGCCCATGGGCACAGCGATGCGGGTTCCCGAGACGCGGGACATGAAGGGCGAGGAGTTGTCGGCCGACGAGGCGTGGGCGACGCTGCGTCGGTACGGCGGGTGGACGCTGGTCAAGAACGCGTTCATCCGGTTTCGGTATGCGGACGGGTTCACCCACTCGCGTGCGCTCGCGCTCCAGGGCGTGTTGTCGGTGCTGCCGTTCGCGATCGCCGTCGTCGGTCTGTCCAGGGTCTTGCATACGGACAAGTTCGGTCTGTTCGTCTCGTCGATCCTCGGGCGGCTGTCCACCGGCCCCAGTTCGGCCGTCGTGCGGGACACGCTGCGCGACGCGGGTGAGGGCAGCGCGGCCGCACTCTCCCTGGGACTGCTGTTCGCGCTGGTCAACGTCGCGACGGCGATGAGCCAGATCGAGCGGGGCGCCAACCGGATCTACGGCGTGGAACGCGACCGTCCGTTCCTGCGCAAGTACGGCCGCGCCGCGGTGATGACGCTCGTGGTGGGCATCCCGATCGGCCTCGGTGTACTGCTGACCGTGGCGGGCCGCGACATCGTCGGAGCGGCCGGCGACGTCTACGGATGGAGCGACACCCAGCAGACGTGGGGGAACACGATGCGCTGGCCGGTGGGCATCGTGCTCGCGCTGATCTCGGCGTCCGCGGTGTTCCGGTGGTCGCCGCGCCGTCGCCAACCCGGCTTCACCTGGCTGGCGTTCGGGGCGGCGGTGTACGTGGTCTTGTGGGTGCTGCTGACGTGGCTGCTGGGTCTGTACGTCCGCTTCAGCGGCTCGTTCGACTCCGTGTACGGGCCGCTCAGCGCGTTCGTGTCGTTGATCCTGTGGGCTTACATGACCTCGATCGCGTTGTTCCTGGGCCTGGCGTTCGCCGCGCAACTGGAAGCGGTGCGCGCGCACCTCACCGAACCGATAAAACCCGACCCCGGCGCCTGACGACCCGCCCGAGGGTAGGCACCCCGTCACCCGTACGCGGGCCGGGATTCCAGCCGACTCGCCTTCGTGGACCGCCGGTTGGGGCGGTAGAGGCGGGTGCGGCGTTGTTGACAGATTGTGCCGCGTCGATCGCATTTCATTGACGGTCGACTTGTGCCTGTGTGAGCGTTTCGTTCGCTCGGGCACGAACCCGGCGCACACGACGGTCGGTTCCGTTCACCTCGCGGAGCCGGCGCGAGTCGGACTCGTGGTCGAGGCCTGTCCTCCAGCCAAGGAGCCTCGATGAAACGCAGCACGGTGACGGTCGGGTCGGTCCTGGCCCTACTCGCCGGCCTCGTGGTCGGCACCTCCCAGTCGAACGCGGCGACTCCTCCGCCCGCACCCGGATTGGCGGCGGCGGTGTCCGCCGCCGACATGGCCGCCGCGAGCGGCCTGGACGTCCTGGCCAAGGGCCCCGACGAGAGTTACGTGCGGCAGCAGGTGACCCCGTGGGTCGACAACCTGTACTCCGTGGCCTACGAGCGCACCTACCGCGGGCTGCCCGTGGTCGGCGGCAGCGCGGCGGTGCTGGCCGACGGCAACGGCACCGTCCGGGCCGCACAGTCGGCCACCGACCTGCGGATCGACGTCCCCGTCAAGCCGACGGTCGGCAAGGACGCGGCCGAGAACGTCTCGCGTGGGCAGCTCAAGGTCGTCGAGAAGGTCGACTCGCGACGCCTGGTCGTCCGGGTCCGGGAGGGCTCCGCCAACCTGGCCTGGGAGACCGTGCTGATCGGCAACACCGAGACCGCGCCCAGCCGGCTGCACGTCTTCGTCGACGCCCGCTCGGGGCAGGTGCTCGACTCCTACGACGACGTCAAGGGCGGCACCGGCACCAGCCAGTGGAACGGCCCCAACCCGCTGACGATCACCACCAGCGGCAGCGCCGGCAACTACAAGATGACCGACCTGACCCGGCCCGGCCTGTCCTGCTCCGACTACAGCGGCGGCGTCTTCACCAAGGCCACCGACACCTGGGGCAACGGCAACGCCACGAGCAAGGAGACGGGCTGCGTGGACGCCCTGTGGGCCGCGCAGAAGGAATGGAACATGCTCCGCGACTGGCTCGGTCGCAACGGTCACAACGGCTCCGGCGGAAGCTGGCCGGTACGTGTCGGACTGCCCGCGATCAACGCCTACTGGACCGGCTCGCAGATCCAGATCGGCCACAACCAGAGCAACCAGTGGATCGCGTCCATGGACGTCGTGGGCCACGAATTCGGGCACGGCATAGACCAGTTCACTCCCGGCGGCGCCGGCTCCGAGGCCGGTCTGGGTGAGGGCACCGGCGACATCTTCGGCGCGCTCACCGAGGCGTACACCAACGAGCCCTCGCCCTACGACCGCCCGGACTACCTGGTCGGCGAGACGGTCAACCTGGTCGGCAGCGGCCCGATCCGCAACATGTACAACCCCTCGCAGATCAGCAACAACCCGAACTGCTACAGCGCCTCGATCCCGGGCACCGAGACCCACGCGGCGGCCGGGCCGCTGAACCACTGGTTCTACCTGCTCGCCGAGGGCACGAACCCCGGCGGTGGCAAGCCCAGCAGCCCGACCTGCAACAACACGCAACTCACGGGTACCGGAATCCAGACCGCGGGCAAGATCTTCTACGGCGGCATGTTGCTCAAGACGAGCGGCATGACCTACAAGAAGTACCGCACCGCGACCCTGAAGTCCGCCAAGGCGCTCGACTCCACCTGCGGCCTGTTCAACAAGACCAAGGCCGCCTGGAACGCGGTCAGCGTCCCGGCCCAGCCCGGTGACCCGACCTGCCCGTGATGCCGAACGCACCCCGATAGGCATCCGGCACCCGTCCCGAGACGAGGCCGCGGCTCCCGCCGCGGCCTCGTTCGCCGTGTCGGGGGCCGGGCGTCGTCGACAGGGGTCGTTCCCGGAACGCCCCGGAGATCGGATGGCTGAGGGCCCCGCAGGTGCGGGACGACCTACGAGCGGCCGATGAGTGCTGCTCCGACCAGCCTGTCTTCTCGTTCGCCCGGCCGTCATACTGGAAGTCATCGGACCTCTGGAGGGATCATCGGCATGGCTGTGACGGACGAGGCCATCGACAGGATCAAGGAGATGATCGTCTCCGGGGAGCTTCGGCCCGGCGACAAGCTTCCGAAAGAGGCGGACCTGGCCACCACGCTGGGGTTGTCGCGCAACTCGCTGCGCGAGGCGGTCAAGGCGTTGTCGCTGATCCAGATCCTGGACGTACGGCAGGGCGACGGCACCTATGTGACCAGTCTGGAACCCGGTCTGTTGATGGGCGCGATCGGGTTCGTCGTGGACTTCCACCACGACAAGAGCGTGCTCGACTTCCTCCAGGTCAGACGGATCCTGGAACCCGCCGCGACCGCGCTCGCCGCGACCCGGATCGACGTCGCGGGGGTCGCCGAGCTGCGCCGCCTCGCGCAGGTCGACGAGCCGCGGCCCACCACCGAGCAACTGATCGAGCAGGATTTGCGGTTCCATCGGGCGATCGCGGGCTTCAGCGGCAATCCCGTGCTGTGCTCGCTGCTGGACTCGCTGTCCAGTCCCACGATGCGCGCCCGGCACTGGCGCGGCCTGACCCAGAGCGGTTCGTGGGAGCGTACGGTGCGCGAGCACCAGGCGATCGTGGACGCGCTGGAGAGCGCCGACGCCGAGGCCGCGCGAGCGTGGTCGACGGCGCACATCGCGGGCGTCGAGCAGTGGCTGCGCAAGGTGGCCTGACGCGGTCGGGCCCGGCCGGCCCACCCGGCACCGACGCGGACCGCGTCGGTGCCGATTCCGCTTGCCCGGACCCCGGCACGCGGTGGAGCATGACCTCGCGCGATGTCGCCGATCCCACTGCTCGGCCCCGGCCGGCGGTGCCCGCGGGCGTCAAGCCAATGACGCGGCGTGGGCGGGGTCGATGGCGTGTCGAAGCGGCCGGCCCTCGGTGAGGCGGCGGACCTCGTCGAGCACGAGCCGACCGAGGCGGTGGCGTTCGGCGCCCATGGCGCCGGCCAGGTGCGGTGTCAGGACGACGTTGGGAAGGGTGAACAGTGGCGAGTCGGCGGCCGGGGGCTCGGGGTGCGTTACGTCGAGTACGGCGGTGAGGTCGGGCCTGGCCCGCAGGACCTCCGTGGCGGCGCTCTCGTCGATCAGCGCGCCCCGCGCGGTGTTGATCAGCGTCGCGCCCGGCCGCATGGAGCCCAGCAGTCGCGCCCCGATCGAGCCGCGGGTCTCGGGCAGCAGCGGCGCGTGGAGGCTGACGACGTGGCAGCCGGCGAAGAGTTCGTCGATGGAGACCAGCCGGACCCCCGCGCGCTCGGCGGTGTCCGAGGAGGCGACGGGATCCGTGGCGAGGACCTCGACGTCGAAGCGGGCCAGGTGGGCGGCGACGAGCCGGCCTATGTGCCCGAGCCCCAACAGGCCCACCCGTGACCGGTAGGCGCCCGGGACGTCGGGATTGGTGGGGAAGCGGCGGTGGTGTGCCACCTCCCGCGCGATGTGGTGGGCCTGCTTCAGTCCGAGCAGGACATGGGCGAGGGTGAACTCCGCCACCGGAACGGCGTTGGCCGCGGCGGCCGAGACGATCGGGATGTCGCGTTCCCAGAAGGCGGGAGTCGTCAGATGCCGGACGGATCCCGCCGCGACGAGAACCGCCCGCAGCCGAGGGGCATGTGACAGGAGGGCGTCGTCCAGGACGGGTGCGCCCCAGCCCGTGAGCAAAAGGTCGACGTCCCGCAGCACATCCGGGTCCGCGTCGAGCTCCTGCCGGGTGAGGGGCGGACCCTGCCAGTGCACGAGCCGGCCGAGCCCGGCCAGCACTTCGGGCGGGTAGACGTCGGCCCGGCGTGCTTCCTCCATGACCAACAGCGCGGTCGGTACGGTGGCCGGTTCGTTCATGGCGGGTCGGTCTCCTCGGCCTGTCCGATCGTGGACCGACAGCCGGACGATCGGCGGTCCCTGCTCGGATGCGGTGGCAAACGTCTGACGGAATGTCGCGATTGGTACGGCCTGGTCCGGGTTCGGCGCGGCCCGGCCTGTGTGTTGTCCGGCCCGAAGCTCACGGAAACCATACATCGGATCATTGAAATGTCATCGCTGTGACCTTGACTGCTCGATCTTCTCGACTCGGACGACTACTCGCCGTTCCCGTCGGGGCCCAAAATGCGCGCGTAAGAGCCCATCCACAGGTGCCGGGCCGTCTTTCCCGCCCGTCGGATCACGTGGGGGCGGTGCGGGAGCGTGCCGGACGAGTCTTCTCATCGGCTGTTGAAACCTCTCGTATTCATCGGACTATTGACCGGCGAATCGGACCCCGTTACCGTCCCAGCAAGCGCTTTCCAGGCCACGGTGATCCGGCGAAAACAGGAGTAGTCATGCAAAGGTCGCGATGGATCGGTGCCGGGGCCCTCGCCTCCGCCCTGATCCTCACCAGCTGTACATCCGGGCCTGCGGGAGTGGATGCCAAGCAGAACTCCAAGGCGCCTCTCGAACTTTGGACCCGGACGACGCCGGGCGGACCGGGCGAGAAGGGCGCGCAGGAACTGGCCGCCGCCTTCGAGAAGGCCACCGGCTTCAAGGTCGAGGTCACGGCCATCTTCGACGACTTCGAGACCAAACTGCAGCAGCGCGCCGCCCAGAAGAAGCTTCCCGACATCGTCATGAACGACGCGACGCAGATCGGGACCATGCACAGCCAGGGTCTGCTCCGCGAGATCGACATGGGCAAGATCAAGGACAGCGCCCAGATCATCGGTCAGGGGCTCCAGTCCGGGAAGAGCCTGGACGGCAAGCAGTACGGCCTCCCCATCTCCGCGCAGGCGTCCGCGCTGCTCATCCGCAAGGACTGGCGCGAGAAGCTCAAGCTCGAGCCCCCGCGGACCTGGGACGAGTTCGCCGCGATGGCCGCGGCCTTCACCACCCAGGACCCCGACGGCGACGGCAAGAACAACACCGCCGGGCTCGCCGCGCCGCTGTCCACCAAGCGCGGCTACGCCTCCTGGTACTTCTCCAACTTCCTCTGGGCCGCGGGCGGCGACTTCATCACCGAGACCGGCAAGGGCAAGTACAAGCCGGCGATGACCACCCCTGCATCGGTGCAGGCCATGCAGTGGTTCCGCGACCTCGGGTGCAAGACCAAGGCGATCCAGCCCGGCGCCGTGACCATGGACACCCCGCCGACGAACGAGACGTTCGAGGCGGGCAAGGCCGGGATGTACGTCGTCGGCCCGTACCTGCTGCCGCGCTTCGACAAGTCGCTCGGCGCGGACAAGTACGAGGTCGTGCCGATGCCCAAGGGCCCGAAGGACGCCACCGTCCTCGCCGAGGGCAGCTCCGTCTACCTGATGGCCGGCTCCGACAACCGCGCCGGCCAGGACGCCTTCGCGAGCTTCGCGGTCTCCGTCGAGGGCCAGAAGAAGGGCATGGAGGGCACCACCGGCTACACCGTGCAGATCCCCGTCAACACCAACGTGGACATCGCCCAGATCCGCACCGACCCGCGCTGGAAGACCTACGCCCAGGTGTACCAGGACTCCGGGCGCTACGCGCCCTCCATCCCGAACTGGACGCCGGTGCGACAGGTGACGGCGGACGCGGTGAACGCGCTGATGGCGGACTGCGGTCTCGACATCAACGCCAAGTTGCGCGAGCTCGACAAGCAGCTCGCCGACATCCTCAAGGAACAGGGGATCGCCGCGTCATGAGCCTCGACCAGGCGGATCCGGCCGCCCTGCCGGCGACCGGCCCCGCCCCGCGAAAAGTGGGCCGCCGGGGTGGCGGGGCCGCCGACCGCCGGGTGCGCGGCCGCAGAGGAGGCCGGTGGTGGACGCCGTGGCTGTTCCTCGCCCCGGCGCTGATCCTCTCGCTCTACTTCAAGTTCATCCCCATGGTCAACGCGGTGACCATGTCCTTCCAGGAGGTTCAGCCCTACCTGGGAAACCGCTGGGTCGGCACCGACAACTACAGCACGGTGTTGCAGTCCCACGGGTTCCGCGAGGCCGTGTGGCACACGATCGTGCTCGCCGTCGGCCAGACCTTCGGCGCGATGGCGCTCGGCTTCGCACTGGCGCTGCTGATGGAGGGGCAGAGCCGTCGACTGGGATTCGTGCGCTCCGCCGCGTTCCTTCCCGTGGTGGTGCCGATGGCGGTCGTCGCCGAACTGTGGCGGATCATGTACCACCCGACCGGCGACGGCATGCTCAACTCCATTCTCGCCCTGGCGGGAATGGGCCCCTCGGGGTTCATCAACGACCCCGACACCTCGATGGCGTCCATCATGGTCACCGGCATCTGGCGCGGCGCTCCGTACGACATGATGATCTTCCTCGCCGGTCTGACGAGTGTGGACCGCGGTCTGTACGAGGCGGCCAGGGTCGACGGCGCCTCCCGGTGGCAGCGGGTGCGGCACGTGACGGTGCCCGGGCTGCGTTCGGTGTTCTCGATCCTGTTCATCCTCGCCGCGATCCGCGGACTGCGGGTGTTCACCGAGGTGTTCCTGCTGACCAACGGGGGGCCCAACGGCTCCACCGAGGTCGTCATGACCCTCATCTACAAGCTCGGACTCGAGCAGAACCGGCTCGGTGTCGGTGCGGCGGGAGCGGTCCTGCTGTTCGCCGCGACGCTGATCCTGACCATCATCGTCCAACTGCTGCGGCGGAGGGAGAGCAAGTGAGCGAGTCGACCGAAACCGCGCTGGGCCTGACCGAGAGCCGCAGCATCGGCGGACGGATCCTCAAGGCCGTCGTCTACCTCCTGGTCCTGACCATGTTCGCGGGCCCGCTGCTGGCCCTGCTCGTCGGTGCCTTCGGCGACATCAAGGACCCGACGCAACTGAGCATCGTGCCCTCCGGCTTCACCCTGGAGAACTTCGACATCGCCTTCGACCAAGGGGTGCTGAAGTATCTGCTGAACTCCTTCTTCGTCGTCGGCTTCGGGCTGCTGCTCCAGGTGTCCGTCTCCGTCCTGGCCGGATACGCGCTGGCCAGGAAGGTCTTCCCCGGAATGACGCTGGCGTTCGTCGCCATCCTGGCGACGCTGATGCTGCCCGAGGAGATCCTGGCCATCCCGCTGTCCGTCGTGCTCGCCGACCTGCCGGTCGTGCACTTCAACCTCATCGGCACCCTCGCCGGAATGATCGTTCCGCTGGGCGCCTGGGGGTTCTCCATCCTCGTGATGACCGAGTTCATGAAGGACGTGCCGCGCGAACTGGAGGAGGCGGCGCGCATCGACGGCGCCGGGGACTTCCGGATCTTCGCCCAGATCATCCTGCCCATGTGCAAACCCGCGCTCGGCGTGATCGGGGTCTTCGGCTTCACCATGATCTGGGACCAGTACCTGCTGCCCCTGCTCGTGGCCACCGACTCGTCCTCGTACACGCTGCCGCTGGCGCTGCGGACCCTGCGGATCGACCCGGCCGTGACCCCCGGCGTGGTGATGGCGGCCTCGCTGCTGGCGCTGCTGCCCTCGGTGATCGTCTTCCTGTTCTTCCAGCGGTCCTTCGTCAGCGGCCTGTCCTCCGGGGCACTCAAGGGCTGACCCGCACACCTGTCGGCCCCACCTCCAGACGAGAAAGAGCGATACCCCATGACCGCGAGCGCTGACACCCCGCAGGCGCGTCCGTCCGCGACCCCGGAACCCGAGGCCGGCCCGGACACGAACTGGTTCACCACCGCCAGGTTCGGCATGTTCGTGCACTGGGGTCTGTACTCCCTCGCCGCACGGCACGAGTGGGTGAAGAACCGCGAGGAACTGACCGACGAGCAGTACCAGGTGTACTTCGACCACTTCGACCCCGACCGCTACGACCCCGCCGAGTGGGCCAGGGCGGCCAAGGCGGCGGGCATGCGCTATGTCGTGCTCACCACCAAGCACCACGACGGCTTCTGCCTGTGGGACAGCGCCCTCACCGAGTACAAGGTCACCAACACCCCGTACGGCCGCGACCTGGTGGGACCGTTCGTCGAGGCGTGCCGCGCCGAGGGGCTCAAGGTCGGCCTCTACTACTCGCTGATCGACTGGCACCACCCGTCCTTCCCCGTGGACGGCACCCACCCGCAGCGCGACGACGAGGCGTTCAAGGCCGCCAACGCCGACCGGGACATCCGCGAGTACCAGCGCTATCTGCACGGCCAGGTCCGCGAACTGCTGACCTCGTTCGGACGGATCGACTACCTGTTCTTCGACTTCTCGTACGTCGGACGCAGCTGGTGGGGCGGCAAGGGGCCCGACGACTGGGACTCTCCGCAGCTCCTGAAGACGATTCGCGAACTGCAGCCGCACGTCCTCGTCAACGACCGGACCGGCCTTCCCGGCGACTTCGTCACCCCCGAGCAGTACCAGCCCTCCGGTCCCATGACGGAGAACGGGCGACCCGTGGTGTGGGAGGCCTGCCAGACGCTCAACGGCAGTTGGGGCTACGACCGGGACAACCGGGACCACAAGAGCCCCGACCTGCTGATCCGAATGCTCGTCGACGGAGTGTCCAAGGGCGGCAACCTGCTGCTCAACGTGGGGCCCGACGGCCGCGGCGCGCTCGACCCGCGCGACACCGCCATCCTCGACGAGATCGGCCGGTGGACGCGGCTGCACGAGCGGTCGATCCGCGGCTGCGGCCCGTCCTCGTACACCGCCCCCGCCGAATGCCGGTACACCCAGCGCGGCGACCGGCTCTACGTGCACCTGTTCGCCTGGCCGCCGCGGCACCTGCACCTGCCGGGCCTGGCCGGCCGGGTACGCTACGCCCAACTGCTGGGCGACGCGTCCGAGATCGTCCCGGTCCACATCGACCCGGACCGGCCCGCGGTCAACACCGAGATGGGCGGCCAGCCCGCCGGAACGCTGACGCTTCAGATCCCGGTCGGCCGCCCCGACACCCCCGTACCCGTCATCGAACTGTTCCTGGACGCCCAGGCGAGCCAGGACGCCGAGGACACCACCCGGGACGCCCCGACCGCCGGCTGATCGCCGGCCGGAACACCGTCCGTACCTCCACCACATCCTCACGGAGGCACCATGCAACGCCGCACGTTCCTGATGGGTACCGCGGCAGGGGTGGCGCTGACCGCCGCCCCCGTCGGCGGAGCGCTGACCGCGAGCGCGAGCGCGGCCCCCAGGGCCGTCCGCACCCTGGACGAGCTTCAGGCCGCGATCGACCGGGCCCGACCCGGCGACCGGATCGTGGTGGCCGACGGGACCTACACCGTCCCCTCGGACCGCCCGCTCACCATTCGGAACAAGCAGGGCACCGAGCGCGCGCCGATCACCATCGCGGCTCGGACGCAGGGCGGCGTCATCCTGGAAGGCGAGCACAGCTTCGTCTTCGAAGCGTCGAAGCACATCACCCTCGGCGGCTTCTCCTTCAGGCAGCGGAACACGCTGGACATACCCCCGGACTGCGCGCACATCAGGCTCACCCGCAACGACATCCACCTGGCCGACATCGAGGGCGTGCACTGGGTGATGGTGCGCGCGGACGACAGCACCGTCGACCACAACCACTTCCACGGCAAGAGCACCCTCGGCATCTACCTCGGCATCGAGGGCGCGAACACCGAGGAGATGGCCCAGCGCGTCCACGTGTACCGCAACCACTTCTCCGACCACACCTTCACCGGCTCCAACGGCGGCGAACCGATCCGGCTCGGCGTCAGCCCCCGGGCCCTGTCCAGTGCCCACGCGATCGTGGAGTACAACCTGTTCGAGCGGGCCAACGGGGACCCCGAGGCGATCTCGGTGAAGAGCTCGGACAACACCATCCGGCACAACACCATCCGCAACAGTTTCGGCGGGATCGTACTGCGGCACGGCAACCGCAACCGGGTGGAGGCCAACCACTTCATCGACGGCACCGAAGGCGTGCGGATCTACGGCAACGACCATGTGATCGTCAACAACCACCTGTCCGGCCTGGCCGGGCGCGCCCTGGTGATCGGCAGCGGATCGGAGCGCGACCACCTGCCCGGCGAGACGCCCGAGGCGCGCCGCGGCAACGACGCCCCCGACCGCATCCTGATCGCCCACAACACCCTGGTGAACAACGGCGGCACGATCTCCGGCGAGAGCCAGCGCCCGCACGAGCCGCGCGATGTCACCGTCGCCGACAACCTGCTCGTCGCGGACACGGGCCAACTGGTCGCGATGGCCAACACCGTGCGCTTCACCTGGACGGGCAACCTCCTGTGGGGCGCCGCCGCGGACGGCAACATCCCCGCGGGCGGCGGTACCCGGGTCGACCCGAAGCTGGTGAAGGACGCGTACGGCATCGCCCGCCCGGCCGCCGGCAGCCCCGCGATCGACGCCGGCACGCCGCGCCGGCCGCGCATCACGCACGACATCGACGGTCAGCCCCGCACCAGGACGCCCGACGTGGGCGCGCACGAATACTTCCGCCGGGCACCGAGGTGCGGACCGCTGACCCCGGCCGACGTCGGTCCCCGGGCCGACTGAGCGCGCATCCGCCCCACTTCGATCCAGGAGGCACCATGCAACGACGCACGTTCCTCAAAGGCTCCGCCGTGGCCGCACTCGCCGCGGTACCCCTGACCACCTCGCTGTCGGGCAGCGCGTCGGCGGCCGATATACCGGTCACCTCGCTCAGCGCGCTCCAAAGCGCGATCAACGGCGCCGCGCCCGGTGACCGGATCGTCGTCGCCGACGGAACCTACACGGTCCCGGCGGGCGGCTCGATCAACATCTCCGGCAAGAACGGCACGAGCGCCGCACCCATCACCATCGTGTCGAAGACGCGCGGCGGCGTGGTGCTGCGGGGCGAACGCGGCTTCGTGTTGAGCAATTCGACCAACATCGTGATCAGCGGCTTCGCCTTCCGGCAGAGCACCACGCTGGAGATCCCGACGAACTGCTCGGCGATCCGGCTGACCCGCAACGACTTCCAGTTCGCGGACAACGGCGATCCGTACTGGGTCGTCGTCCGGGCGAACGACACGAAGATCGACCGGAACCACTTCCACAACAAGACCACCACAGGCATCTTCGTCGTCGTCGACGGTCCCAACAAGACCGACATGGCGCAGAATGTGCAGATCTTCCGCAACCACTTCTCCGACCACAGCTTCACCGGGGACAACGGCGGCGAGCCGATCCGCTTCGGCGTCAGCGGCCGGGCCCTGGCCAACGCCGGCGGAAAGGTCGAGTACAACCTGTTCGAGCGCTGCAACGGCGACCCCGAGGCCATCTCGGTGAAGTCCTCGGGCAACACCATCCGATACAACACCATCCGTGACAGCAAGGGCGGCATCGTGCTGCGCCACGGCAACGGCTCGACGGTCGAGGGCAACTACCTGATCGGCGGCTTCGACGGGGTGCGGATCTACGGCAACGACCATGTGATCGTCAACAACTACCTCAGCGGTCTGTCCGGCCGCGCCCTGGTGGTCGGCAGCGGCAGCACCCGTGACCACAACCCGAGCGAGACGGAGACCCAGCGGCGGGGCAACGACGCCTGCGACCGCACCGTGATCGCGCACAACACCCTGATCGACAACAACGGCATGTTGTCCGGCGAGACGCGGGCGTTCGAGCCGCGGGACGTGACCATCGCCGACAACCTGCTGGTCGGCGACTCCGGCGACCTCGTCGCCATGGGGGCCACCACCAACTTCACCTGGAAGAGCAACCTGCTGTGGGGGGCGGCCGGCAACGGCAACATCCCCGCCGGCGGCTTCACCCGGGCCGACCCCCGGCTCGCCCAGGGCGCGGACGGCGTGTTGCGGCTGACGGCGGGCAGCCCGGCGATCGGCGCGGCCACCGGCAGCACGGCCGTGGCCGACGACATCGACGGCGACCAGCGCGGCAGCGTACGGGACATCGGTGCCGACGAGTATTCGACGGGTCCCGCACTCCGGCACCCGCTCACCGCCGCGGACGTGGGCCCGAACGCTCCCTGAGCCACCACCGGTGACGGGGCACCGCACCCCCGACCGGTACGTCCATCCGACCCCGCCCGTGCATCCGAAGCGGTCCGCCCGGCCCCGTCCGGGCGGACCGCTCCGCACCCCGCAGACCAGCCACGGGCCGACCGCAGGAAGGCAGGGCCATGACCGAGGAGAGCCAACGGAGCGCGGTGGAGCGCCCCCCGCTCCGCCCGTCGGCCGCGCCGGACGCCGGGCGGATCCGGCCGGGCCTGTGCTCGGTCACCTTCCGCCGGCTGCCCGCCGCCGAGGTCGCGCGCCTCGCGGTCGACGCGGGCCTGGAGGTGATCGAGTGGGGAGCGGACGTACACGCGCCCGCGGGGGAGCCCGGCGCGGTCCGCGCGGTCCGTGAGGTCTCCGCCCGCCACGGGCTGGTCTGCTGCTCCTACGGCTCGTACTTTCGCGCCACTCCCGCCGAACTGGCCGGATTTCCGGCCGTCGCCCGGGCCGCCGTGCTGCTGGGGGCTCCCCGGATACGGGTCTGGGCGGGCGCGACCGGATCGCGCGAGGCCCTGCCGGAGGAGCGGCGCACCACCGTACGCGGCCTGCGGGAGGCGGCCCGGATCGCCGCCGACCACGGCTTGGAACTCGCGACGGAATTCCACGGCAACACGCTCACCGACACCGTGGCCTCGACCCTTCGGCTGCTCGACGAGGTGGACGCGGACAACGTCCGCACGTACTGGCAGCCGCCGCAGAACACTCCCGACGAGGAAGCGCTGGCCGGGCTCGTCGCACTCGGCGAACGGGTCACCGCCGTACACGTCTTCTCGTGGTGGCCGGGCAACAACCGGCTGCCGCTCGCGGACCGCCGGGACCTGTGGGTCGCGGCCCTGGGCCTGCAGGCGGGCCGGGGCGTAGAAGCGCTCCTGGAGTTCGTCCCCGGCGACGACCCCGCCGTGCTGGCGCGCGAGGCCCGGACGCTGAGGCGCGCCGCGGGATGAACCCCTCGACCCGACATGGTCGAGACTGTGATCCGGCGGGCCAGGAGCGGGATGTCCCGTCACCCGCCCCACCCATCGACGCCAGGACGGCAGGCATGCATTTCACGGACGACGACACGCTCCTGTTCATCGGCGACTCCATCACCGACGCGGGCCGCGACCGCGCGGATCCCGCGTCGCTCGGTGGGGGGTACGTGCACGAGATCGCCCGGACCCTGCGCGAGCGGGCGCGGCACGGGCCCGGCCCCCGCGTCGTCAACAGGGGGATCAACGGCAACCGCGTGTACGACCTCGAATCCCGCTGGAGCACCGACGTCCTGGACCACGGGCCCACGGTCGTCACGGTCAAGATCGGCATCAACGACACCTGGCGACGCTACGACCGCGACCTGCCCAGTCCGATCCACGAGTTCGAGGCGTGCCTCGACCGGCTGCTCGCGGCCACCGCGCACAAGTCGTCCGCACGGCTGGTCGTCATCACCCCGTTCCTGCTCCCGGTCGGGCCGGAGCAGGAACGCTGGTTCGAAGACCTGTCGCCGCGTACCGACGCCGTGCTGCGGGCGGCCGAGCGCAACGCGGCCCGGGTGGTTCGCGCCGACCTCCTGCTGCCCCGCGCGGCGCGGGAGCGGGAGTCGGCGGAGTTGGCCCCGGACGGGGTGCACCCGAGCCCGCTGGGACATCGGCTGATCGCCGACGCGTGGCTTGCCGAGGTCGCTCCCGCCGCCCACGACGCGCGGCGGTAGCCGACTCCGGGACCGCGTACCGCTCTACCCGCTCCGACGCGGGCCGCGCCGGGCCCGGGCCGTCGAGTCGCGGACGACCAGCTTGACCGGCAGGGTCATGGGCTTGCCGGTGCGCGGTGCCGGTTTGCCGCGCGAGGACAGCAGCGCGTCGACGGCGGCCCGTCCCTGGGCGCGCAGCGGGGCGGCGACGGTGGTCAGCCCGGGCCGCACGATGCGGGTCGGGAAGATGTCGTCGAAGCCGACCACGCTGACGTCCCGGGGAACCCGCACGCCGCGCGCCTGGAGGGCGAGCACGACCCCGATCGCCAGTTGGTCGTTGTAGGCCACGACGGCGGTCGGCAGGTCCTGGGGGAGCGCGTCGGCGGCTTCGCGACCGCCCGCGACCGTCGGCGCGAACGGGCCCACGCGCTGCACCCGCAGGCCCAGCCCGGTCGCCGCCTCGCGCAGGCTCCGCAACCGCATCCCGTCCGCCCACGAGGCCTCGGGGCCGGCCACGTAGGTCACCGTGCGATGGCCCAACCGGGCCAGGTGTTCCGCGGTCACGAGCATGCCGTGCGGGTTGTCCAGGGTGATGCTGGGCACGTCGGCGACGTCGCGGTTGAGCACGACCACCGGCCGCTGCTTCGCGGTCATCCGGATGGCCGAGTCCGACAGGCGGGTACCCGCCAGGACGAGCCCCTCGACGGCGGGCAACGCCCTTTCCAGGCTGGCGCGTTCCACCCGGTCGCTCTCCTGGGCGTCGATCAGCAGGAGCACGAAGCCGGCCTCGGCGGCGGCGGACTCGGCTCCCCGGATGATCTCGGCGTAGAACGGGTTGGTCACGTCGGAGACCACCAGCGCGAGCATCGAGGTGCGGCCGGTGGGCAATCCCGACGCCAACGGATTGACCCGGTAGCCGAGTTCCGCGGCCACCCGCCGGATGCGCTCCGCGGTCGCCGCGTTGACCCGGCCGGGTCTGGCGAACGCCCGGGACACGGTGGACGCGGCCACTCCCGCGGCCCGGGCGACGTCGTAGATCGTCGGCGCCTTCCCACCGGTCGCGGCGGTCGGTGCGCCGTCACGCTCGCTCACCCGATCTCACTTCCGTTCTCGCGGGAAGGCCCCGGTCCCGGGGCGGCGACACCGGTGGTCGGACGATGCCGCGGCCGCCCACGGGATGGGGAGGCAGCGCACTGTACCCCGTTTCGCCGCCGCCACCCACCGTGCGGCGGCGCTCCGGGATCAGGCGGGTTCGGGGGTGAGCGTGCGCGGGGTGGGGGCGCCGGTGGTCAGGGCCGCCCGCTGGGCGGCGGCGGTGGCGGCGGCGAGGACGACGTGGACGGGAAGGCCGAGCCGGGCGGCGAGGGCGGCGGCGGGCGCGAACTCGGGGGTCGCCTGGAGGATTCTGCCGCCGCGGTGGCCCACCTTGACGGGCAGGCGGTCGCCGAGGACGTCCACGAGGGTCCAGCCCCGTCGCAGCTCGGTCTTGCGGACCGGCCGTTCGCGGACGCCCAGGGTGGTGGTGAGGCGGAAGACCGCGTCGCGCAGGGGTTCGACCTCCCGCGGTGGGCACAGGACGGAGAGCGTGTGCGCGGGGCGGCCCTTCTTCATCAGGATCGGGGTCAGCCAGGCGTCCGAGGCGCCGGCCTCCATGAGCGAGGCGAGGACGCCGGGCCACACGCGCGGGTCCAGGTCGTCGATGTTGGTTTCCAGGACGACGGCTTCGGCGGCGTCCGCGGTCGTCGCCGGCACCGGGGTGCCGAGGAAGACGCGGGTGACGTTGGGGCGTCCGGGGATGTCCCGGCCGCCGGCCCCGACACCGGTGCGCTCGAGCCGCAGGTGCGGCAAAGGCGCGCACTCGCGGGCCAGCGTGGTGAGCAGTGCCAGGCCCGTGGGGGTGGCGAGTTCGCCCTCGCCGCCCGCGAACACCTGCCATTCGGCCGCGAGTTCGGCCACCGCGGGGGCGGGGACGGGCAGTTCGCCGTGCGCGGTGGTGACGCGGCCGAAGCCCAACGCCACGGGACCCGCTGTCAGTTCGGTCACGGTGAGGTCGTGCAGCGCGGCACACACACCGACGACGTCGGCGATGGAGTCCCAGGCACCCACCTCGTGGAAGTGCACCTCCTCCGGGGAGGTGCCGTGTACGTGTGCCTCGGCGACGGCGAGGCGGGCGAAGGCGGCCAGCGCCGACGTGCGGACCGGATCGGCCAGGGGCGCCTGCTCGATCAGGCGCCGTACCTCCCGCCACGTGCGGTGTGCGTGGTCGTGCGCGCTCGGCGTCACCTCGATCCGCGTCGCCCGCATGCCGGCGCGGGTGACCTGCGTCCGCTCCAGGCGTACTTCGCCCGGGACCACGGCCTCCACCGCCGCCCGCACGGCGTCCAACGCGGCCCCGGCGTCGACGAGGGCGGCGAGCAGCATGTCCCCGGCGATGCCGGCGGAGGCGTCGACCCACGCGGCCCTCACGGGCGCAACCGATGCAGGATCTCGCCGGCCTGCGGCACGACGAGGGTGTCCGGGTCGGCCGCGAACGCCGCGAAGTCCACGGCGGCGGGGTCCAGATGGCCGAGGTTCGCGCCGCGGACGACGTCTTCGGGAATGCCGGTCGCGAGGGTGACGGTCAACCGGCAGCGCTCGCCGTGCACTTCGTCGTACGTACCCGCGCCGCGCAGGTGTGTGGAGTGCGCCAGGACGCCCCAGTGCAGGTGCTTGAAGCGGTCCCACTGCTTGGTGAAGTAGTCGCGGCAGTGGTAGCCGATCCGCTCGATCTCCGGGTGCATCGCGGCGATCGTCCGCACGTGCGGCGCGTACAGGATGACCTCGCCGCCGTCCGCGACGACCGGTTCGAGCTTGTAGAAGCCCTTCGCCGCGGTCCAGATGTCCTCGTACTTCTCCGGGATCACGGACAACACCCGCCGCACGGGGGCGTCCAGGTAGCGCACGTGGACCTGCGCGGACACGTCGGCCGCCGCCGACCAGGCCGCCTCCGGCGTCCCGTACGCCATCGAGTGCAGTGCCCCGGTGCCGGATTCGACCACGACGCACAACGCGCGCCGGCGGCTCGGAATCAGCGCTGCCGCCTCGTGGATCAGCGCGCGCACCGGGGTGATGCCGCGCGTGCCGATGATCTCCGCGCTGGTGATCAGGGCCCCGAGCCAGTGCGACAGGTCGATGATGTCGGCGCCCGCGACGCCCGGGAAGAAGTACTTGTCCCCACCCGAGAAGCCGACCACCTCGTGCGGGAACACCGGGCCGACGACCAGGGCCACGTCGTGCTCCACGACGGCCCGGTTCAGGCGTACGTCGACCCCTTGGCGCAGCAGGCCGCCGGACAACTCGGCCACCCGCTCCGCGCCGATCGTGCCGACCGAGGCGAACGTCGACGGCTCCCACCACTCGTGGTTGAGGACGGTCATGCCCGGCAACGGCGGGATGTGGGCGGCCAGTTCGGCTTCGCCCATCGGCGCGTGCGTACCCAACGCGACCAGCACCGTCAACCGGGAGACCCGGCCGTACAGTGCCTCGTGCACCGCCGCGAGCAGCAGCGGAAGCGGGCAGCTGCGGGTGCCGTCGGGTACGACCAGGCAAACGCTCCGGCCGTCGAGGTCCTCGCCGGCCAGTTGTTCGGCGACGAAGGCTCGCACCCGGTCCTCGGCCAGGACGGTGCCCGGCCCACCGATCTGTGCTGTCATGGCGGCCAGGGGATCATGGCGTCCGACCCGGTGCAAGTGCCCGGGGCAACACATGGCAACCGGTTGCCGCGCCGGGTCGGCGGCGGCGAGCATGCCGTCATGCCAAGCCCCCGACCCGTGACCCGGCCGCTGTCCCGCGCGGTCGACGCACGCCCCGCCGCGCCGGTGCGCATGCTGCACCTCGGCCTGGGCGGCTTCTTCCGAGCCCATCAAGCCTGGTACACGGAGCACGCCGGAGACGCCGACCGGTGGGGGATCGCCGCGTTCACCGGGCGCAGCACCACGATCGCCGAGCGGCTGACCGCCCAGGACGGGCTCTACACGTTGGTCACCCGCGGCCCCGACCGCGACCGCCTCGAGGTGGTCGGTTCACTCACCTCGGCGCACCCCGGCGGCGACCACGCCGCATGGCTGGAGCACTGGCGCCGGCCGGAACTCGCGGTGGTCACCCTGACGGTCACCGAGGCGGCGTACGCCCGCGCCCCCGGGGGCGGCCTGGACACCCGCCGCGCCGATGTGAGCGCCGACGTCGCCGCACTGCGCGCCGATCCGACGGCCCCGGTGTCGACGGTCGCCGCACGGCTGCTGGCCGGGCTGGCCGCCAGGCGGCGCGCGGGCGGCGGCCCCGTGGCCGTCGTGCCCTGCGACAACCTGCCGGGCAACGGCGAGGTCACCGCGCGGATGGTCGGCGAACTGGCCGACACGATCGGGCGCCCCGCATGGCGCGAGGCGGCCGCGCACGCCTCGTACGTCGCCACCATGGTCGACCGGATCACCCCGTGGACCACCCCGGACGACGTGGCCGCCGTCCGTGAGGCGACCGGGCGCGCCGACGAGGCCCCCGTCGTCACCGAGCCGTTCACCGAGTGGGTGCTCAGCGGCGAGTTCCCGGCGGGGCGGCCCCGCTGGGAGGACGCGGGGGCCCGCTTCGTCGCCGACGTCACGCCGTACGAGGAACGCAAACTGTCGCTGCTCAACGGCGCCCACTCGTTGTTGGCGTACGCGGCGCCGCTGCGCGGGCACGCCACCGTCGCCGAGGCCGTGGCCGATCCGGTCTGCCGGGTCTGGGTGCGCGAATGGTGGGACGAGGCCTCGGCCCACCTGGACTTCCCGGAAACCGTGCTGACCGCCTACCGGGACGCGCTGACGGACCGCTTCGCGAATCCGCGCATCCGGCACACCCTCGCCAAGATCGCCGAGGACGGGGCGCAGAAGATCCCGGTGCGCGTGCTTCCGACGCTCTACGCCGAGCGGGCGTCCGGCGCGATGCCGCCCGGCGCGGTCCGCGTTCTCGCCGCGTGGATGCTGCACCTGCTCGGAAGCAACGGGATCCCCGTACGCGACGGCGCCGCACCGGTGCTCACCGGATCGCCGGCCGAGGCCGTGCACGCGGTGCTGACCTTCCTCGATCCCGCTCTGGCCGGGGACACCGAACTGGTCGAGGCGCTCACCGCCCGGGCCTGGGAACTCGACTGACCGAAGTCGTCGTCATCGGCGCGGACATGCGCCGCGGACGCGCCGGCCGCGGGCATACGCGGGGCGGACGTGGCCGCGCACACGTCGGTGCGGACCCGACGGCGGAACACCGGCGAACCAACCGCGAACAGGAGAAGCACGTCATGCTCCCGGGACTGTCCGACACCGACGCCGAGGCCGTCGACCGCGTCGGCGCACTGCTGCACACGCCCGGCCGACTCGGCGTGGCCTTCTCCGGGGGAGTGGACTCCTCCGTGCTGTTGGCCCTGGCCGTGCGAGCGCTGGGCGCCGACCGCGTGGTCGCGGTGCTCGGCGTCTCGCCCAGCCTCGCCGCGGACGAGCACACGGCGGCCCTGCGTGTCGCCGCGACGATCGGGGCGCGCGTGGTCGAGGTGGCCACCCGGGAGGGCGACCTGCCGGCGTACCGGGCCAACGGCCCCGACCGGTGCTTCCACTGCAAGGACGAGTTGTTCTCCCGCATTTCCGCCGAGGTGGTCCGGGCGCACGGCCTGACGGCCGTGGCCTACGGGGAGAACGCCGACGACGTGGTGCGTGTGGATCGCCCCGGTGCCGAGGCCGCCGTGCGCCACCGGGTGTCGCGCCCGCTCGCCGACGCGGGGCTGGACAAGGCGGCGGTGCGCCGGATCGCCGCCGCGCTGGGCCTGCCGTGCGCGGACAAGCCGGCCGCGCCCTGTCTGGCCTCGCGGATCCCGCACTTCAGCGAGGTCACACCGGACAAGCTGGGACAGGTCGAGGCGGCGGAACGGGGGCTGCGGGGCTGGGTTTCAGCGACTGCCGGGTCCGTCACCACGGCGACGTCGCCCGGATCGAGGTGCCCGTCGCCGAGATCGGGGCGCTCGCGGGCGAGCTGCGCGAGGCGGCTCTGGCGGTGGTCCGGGCCGCCGGGTTCCGGATGGTCGCCGTCGATCTCGCGGGCCTGCAATCGGGCGCCTTCACACTTTCCCTGATCGGAGTTCGCCATGGCTGACACGACCGAATCGTTCGCACGTCTGGACCACGAGCGGATCGACCGCAGGGGATATCCGGAGGCGATCTTCTGCGAGGGCAAGACCCCGGAGCAGGTGGGCGCGATCGCCGCCGAGCTGCGCGAACACGGCCGGGCGCCGGCCCTGTTCACCCGCGCCGGCCCCGAGCACGCGCGGGCCGTGCTCGCCGAACTGCCCGACGCCCGGCACGAGTCGCAGGCCCGGCTGCTGGTGTGGCCGCCCGTACCGCCCGCTCCGGAGGGAGGTCTCGTGGTCGTGTTGGCGGCGGGCACCTCCGATCTCCCGGTGGCGTTGGAGGCCGAGTTGACCGCCCGCTACCTGGGCCGGCGCTGCGAGCTGGCCGTGGACGTGGGCGTGGCCGGACTCCACCGTGTGATCGGCATGCTCGACCTGCTGCGTTCCGCCCGGGTCGTGGTGGTCGCCGCGGGCATGGACGGCGCGCTGCCCAGCGTGGTGGCGGGGCTGGTCGCCGCGCCCGTCGTCGCGGTGCCGACCTCCGTCGGCTACGGAGCGGCCTTCGGCGGCCTGGCCCCCCTGCTGTCGATGCTCAACGCGTGCAGCCCCGGGGTCGCGGTCGTCAACATCGACAACGGCTTCGGGGCCGGGCACCTCGCCGCGCAGATCGCGGCACCCCTCACGCCCGCGGCCGGCGCCGCGACATAGGGGTCGGCCGGCACGAGTCCCGCCTCGTGGCAACACATGACAACCGATTGCCGCGCGCCGCGGCCGCCGACGACCATTCGGGTATGCCCTCCTCACTCCATCCCGACCGGCTCCTGCCCGTCGACGCACCGGCACGCGCCGTCGCCCGCCGGCTCTACGAAGCCGTCCGCGACCTGCCGATCCTGTCGCCGCACGGTCACGTGGACCCTCGCCTGCTCGTCGACGACCGGCCGTTCAACGATCCGGCGAGCCTGCTGATCTCCACCGATCACTACGTCACGCGCCTGCTCCACGCCTGCGGCGTCCCGCTGGACGAACTCGGCGTGGGACAGGGGCCGTTGCCCGAAGCGCAGGCCCGCCGGGCGTGGCGCGCGATGTGTGGGAACTGGGCCGCCTTCCGGGGCACCCCCGTCCGCTACTGGATGGAGGCGGAACTCGTCGAGATCTTCGGCGTGACCGAGCGCCCCGCCGCGGCCACGGCCGACCGGATCTACGACGCGATCGCCGCGCGGCTGGCCGACCCGGCGTACCACCCTCGGGCGCTGTTCCGCCGCTTCGGCATCGAGGTGCTGGCCACCACCGACGACCCCGCGGACGATCTGGCGGCACACCGGGCACTGGCCGCCGACCCCGAGTGGACGGCGCGAGTCCTGCCCACGTTCCGACCCGACCGCTACCTGGAACCCGGTGCGGATTGGGCGGCGGCCGTGGCGCGCCTGGGCGAGGCCGCGGACATCGACACCTCGGACTACGACGGCTACATCCGGGCGTTGGAGGACCGACGACGCCACTTCATCGCGCACGGCGCCACCTCCGCCGACCACAGCCACCCCGACGTGGGCACCGAACCGCTGACCCCCGGCGAGGCCGCCCGCATCTACCGCGCCGCTCTGCGGGGCACGGCGAGCCGGGCCGAGGGCGTTGCCTTCCGGCGGCACATGCTCCTGGAGATGGCCCGCATGTCCTGCGACGACGGCCTCGTGATGACCCTGCACCCGTCCGTGCGCCGCAACCACCACGAGCCCACCCACCACCGGTACGGCCCCGACACCGGTCATGACATCCCGCTGCGCGCCGAGTTCACCGACGCCCTGCGTCCGCTCCTGCACAGGTACGGAACCGCCGAAGGATTCCACCTGATCCTGTTCACCCTCGACGAGACCGTCTTCACCCGGGAGATCGCCCCGCTGGCCGGCTTCTACCCCTCGGTGTACGCCGGCGCCCCGTGGTGGTTCCTCGACGCCCCCGACGCCATCCGCCGGTTCCGCCGCGCGGTCACCGAGACGGCGGGATTCTCCCGGACGTCCGGCTTCGTCGACGACACCCGAGCCTTCTGCTCGATCCCCGCCCGCCACGACATGTCACGGCGACTGGACTGCGGCTACCTCGGCGAACTGGTCGCCGAACACCGTCTGGACGAGGACGAGGCAATGGAAACGGCCGTGGACCTGGTCACGGTCAACCCCCGAAAGGCATTCAAGCTGTGACCACGGCCCGGACCCGCACCTCCGGCGGGCGTCCGGGCCGACGATCTCGTCGTCGGGTTCGACCGCGTCCGCGACTCCCACCCGGGTGAGGCGGCACGATGATGGCTGCATACCTCCGCGTCCAGGCGCGTTGGGTCCATCCGAGATCTTCCAAGGAGGTTCCGCTGTGATCGACCACGCGGACGTCATCGTCGTCGGTGCCGGCCTGGCCGGCTTGGTGGCCACATACGAACTCACCCGTGCGGGGCGGCGGGTGATCGTGGTGGACCAGGAGAACGAGGCCAATCTGGGTGGTCAGGCGTTCTGGTCGCTGGGCGGGCTGTTCCTGGTGGACAGTCCCGAGCAGCGCCGTATGGGCATCAAGGACTCGCGGGAACTCGCCCTCGCCGACTGGCTCGGCTCGGCGGGCTTCGATCGGGAGCGTGAGGATCGGTGGCCGCGCCGGTGGGCCGAGGCCTACGTCGACTTCGCCGCCGGTGCCAAACGGGCCTACCTGCACGGTCTCGGCCTGCGGCTGACCCCCGCCGTCGGGTGGGCGGAGCGTGGCGGTGGCACCGCGACCGGGCACGGCAACTCCGTACCGCGTTTCCATCTGACCTGGGGCACCGGCCCCGAGGTGGTGCGGGTGTTTCGTGAGCCGGTGCTCGCGGCGGCCGAGCGCGGCCTGGTGGACTTCCGGTTCCGGCACCGGGTCGACGACCTGGTGGTCGAGGACGGCGCGGTCACCGGTGTGCGCGGGACCCTGCTCGCACCCGACGACGCGCCGCGTGGCGTGCGCTCCTCGCGCGAGGCGGCCGGGGAGTTCGAACTGCGCGCCCAGGCCGTCGTGATCACCTCGGGCGGGATCGGCGGCGACCACGAACGGGTCCGCGCGCACTGGCCGGTCGACCGGCTCGGCCCCGCCCCGGCCGAGATGATCACCGGGGTGCCCGCGTACGTCGACGGCCGGATGCTCGACGCCGCCGAACGCGCCGGGGCGTCCCTGGTCAACCGGGACCGCATGTGGCACTACACCGAGGGCATCAAAAACTGGGACCCCGTCTGGCCCGACCACGCGATCCGGATCATCCCCGGCCCGTCCTCGCTGTGGTTCGACGCCACCGGCAAACGCCTGCCCGCCCCGCTGTTCCCCGGCCACGACACCCTCGCCACACTGCGCCACATCGGCGCCACCGGACACCACCACACCTGGTTCGTGCTCACCCGCACCATTGTGGAGAAGGAATTCGCGCTCTCCGGGTCCGAACAGAACCCCGACATCACCGGCAAGGACCTCAAACTCGCCCTCTCCCGGGTCAAGAAGGGCGCGCCGGGTCCGGTACAGGCCTTCCTCGACCACGGCGAGGACTTCGTGGTCCGCCACGACCTGCGCGCCCTCGTCGACGGGATGAACGCGCTCACCCCCGACACCCCGCTCGACTACGCCGACATCGAGCGCGAGGTGCTGGCCCGCGACCGCGAGGCGGCCAACCCGTACGGCAAGGACCTCCAACTGATGTCGATCCGCAACGCCCGCGCCTACCTGCCCGACAAGATCACCCGCGTCGTCAAACCGCACCGCTTCCTCGACCCCGCACACGGCCCCCTGATCGCCGTACGCCTGCACATCCTCACCCGCAAGAGCCTCGGCGGCCTGGAAACCGACCTCGACGCACGGGCGCTGCGCCCGGACGGCGAGGTGATCCCGGGCCTGTACGCGGCCGGCGAGGCAGCCGGCTTCGGCGGCGGGGGCGTCCACGGCTACAACGCCCTGGAGGGCACCTTCCTCGGCGGCTGCATCTTCTCCGGCCGCGCGGCCGGACGCGCGCTGGCGCAACGCCTCGCGTGAGGCTTCGCGCGCCCCGGGCGGACCCGGTGTGGGGGTCCGCCCGGGGCGATCACGGGTTCGTCGTCAGCGGCTCAGGTCCCGGAACCGCCCGACCGCCAGTGGGGAGAACACCGCGATCAACGCCACCGGCCAGGCGACCGCGAGGAGTTCCGCGTGGGTCGCGGCCCAGGAGTCGCCACCCGCGCCCGGGTTGCCGAACAGATCGCGCACAGCGGTGGCCGTCGCGGACATCGGGTTCCACTCCACGATCGCGCCCAGCCACGACGGCATCGACTCGGGCGAGGCGATGGCGTTGGAAAGGAATCCGAGCGGCCAGACCAGGATCTGCACCGCCTGCACCAACTCCGGCCGGCCCGCGACCATCGCCAGGTGGATGCCGACCCACAACATCGCGAACCGCAGCAACAACAGCAGTCCCACCGCGCCCAGGAAGGGAGCGAATCCCTCGTGGGTGCGCCAGCCGATGGCGTATCCGACCGCGATCATCACGATCAGGCCGACGGCCGACTGCAGCATGTCCGCGATGCTTCGCCCGACCAGGACCGCGCCGGAGTTCATGGGCATCGAACGGAACCGGTCGACGACCCCTTTGTCGAGGTCCCGGGTGACCGAGAGCATCGTCGCCTCGAGGCCGAACGCCATGGTCATGGTGAGCATGCCGGGCACCAGGTAGGTCCTGAAGTCCCCGGCGACGCCTCGTCCGCCGCCGATCAGGTAGCCGAACATCAGCAGCATCATGACCGGGAAGACCAGGCCGACGACCACCTGCACGGGTTGGCGCGCCCAGCGGGCCAGTTCGCGCCTGGTCATCGTCCAGGAGTCGATGATCGCCCAGATCGGCTTCGAGCCCGTACCGTACGCCGTGTCCGCACCGGATGTCGCACTCATATGGCGTCCTCCCTCGTCAGGTGCATGAAGACCTCGTCGAGCGTCGGTCGGCGCACCACGATGTCCTCGGCCTCGATGCCGGCCGCCTCCAGCACCCGCATGGTCTCGGTCAGCGCGGCCATCCGGTCCGTGATCGAGGCACCGACCATGCGCCGGTCCTCGTCGACGACCACGTCACCGGGCAGGAGCGAGGCCGCACGCGCCAACTGGGCCGCGTCGCGCAGGACCACGTCGATGCGGTCACCGCCGGTCTCGGACTTCAGCTCGTCCGCCGTGCCCTCCGCGATGACCCTTCCGTGGTCGATCACCGCTATCCGATCGGCCAACTGGTCGGCCTCCTGCAGGTATTGCGTGGTCAGCAGGACGGTGGTGCCGCCGTCCACCAGCGAGCGCACCGCGTTCCACACCTCGGCGCGACCGCGGGGGTCGAGCCCGGTCGTGGGCTCGTCCAGGAAGAGCACCTGCGGCCGGGAGATGAGCGACGCCGCCAGGTCGAGCCGTCGCCGCATGCCGCCGCTGTACTGCCTGACGGCCTTGGTGCCGGTGTCCGCGAGCCCGAACCGGGCCAGGAGTTCGTCGGCCCGGGCGCGGGCTCGGCGGGCGCCGAGATGGTGGAGACGGCCGAACATCTCCAGGTTCTGGCGGCCGCCGAGCTCTTCGTCGACCGCCGCGTTCTGGCCGAGCAGCCCGATGCGTGCGCGCACCTCGTCGGCCCGGGTCCGGACGTCGATTCCCGCCACCTCGACCCGTCCCTCGTCGGGGCGCAGCAGCGTGGACATGATGCGTACGGCCGTGGTCTTGCCGGCGCCGTTCGGGCCGAGGATCCCCTGTACGGTCCCGGCGCGGACGGTGAGATCGAGGCCGTCGAGGGCCTGCTTGTCCCCGTACCTCTTGCGCAGTCCTTCGACGACGATCGCCGGATCGTGCTCGGGCAAGTCAGCCTCCATGAGTCAGTGGTCAAACTTGACTAGAGACGCAAGGTACGACGTTTCGAGCGGCTAGTCAAACTTGATTACATCGCGATGGCGGTCGGCGCCACGTCGCTAGTCAAACTTGTATAGTGATTTCGGTAAAAATTGCCCGGAGAGGAGATGCGCATGTCGGCGATCCGGCTGCTGATTCTTGGCGCGGTCCGCCAGCACGGACGAGCGCACGGCTACCAGGTGCGCAACGACCTGGAGTTCTGGGGGGCCCACGAGTGGTCCAACGCCAAGCCGGGCTCGATCTACCACGCGCTCAAGCAGATGGCGAAGCAGGGACTCCTCGTCGCGCACGACGTCGCCCCGAGCACCGTGGGCGGCCCGCCCCGCGTCGAGTACGAGATCAACGACAAGGGAACCGAGGAGTACTTCACCCTGCTTCGCGAGGCCCTGAGTTCGCACGAGCAGAAGACCGACGTGCTCTCGGCCGGCATCGGCTTCATCGTCGACCTGCCGCGAGCCGAGGCCGTCGCACTCCTCGAGGAGAGGGTCGCGGGGCTCGAGCGGTGGCGGTCCTCGGTCACCGAGTACTACACGCCGAAGGAAGGGCTCGAACAACTGGGGCACATCGGCGAGATCATGAACATGTGGGTGCACTCGGCCGACGCCGGCGCGGAATGGACGCGCGGCCTGATCGAGCGCATCGAAGGCGGTGCGTACACCTTCGCGGGCGAGGGTGAACCGTTCGTGGGCGTACTCGCGGACGACGCGCCGAATCCGTACGCGACACACCCCGAGGCCGAGGACGACATCCACGGCAGTCGCGACGATGCGACACCCCCGCGCCCGGGTTGACCCGTCCGGGGGCTGCGGTTACCGTGACTAGAATCTGGATTCTAGAGTCTTGATTCTAGAGTTTTCGGTGAGCGGAGTCGGGACGTGGACATGGACGAGGACAGGGGCGTGGCCGGCGGGACCGCGGCGGAGATCGGGCTCGGTGGCGGGGACACGTTGGCGCCGTCGGTGTTGTGGAAGGCGTTTCGGGTGTTGGGCGTCTTCAGTCACAGCCGGCGCGTACTGACCCTCGCGCAGATCGTGCGCCGCAGTGGGCTGCCCAAGTCCACCGCCCATCGGGTGTTGGCGATGTTGCTCGAGGTCGGCGCGATCGAGCAGCACAGCGACGGCTACCGGATGGGTCTGCGGATGTTCTCGCTCGGAACCCTGCCCCCGGAGGTGGCGTTGCGCGACGCGGCCCTGGTGCATTTGGAGGAACTGCACCGGGTGACCGGGCAGACGCTGCACCTCGCGATCCTGCGCGACGCGGACGCGGTGTACCTGGAAAAGCTTCGCGGCCGCCGATACGACCGTTCCCCGGCGCTGGTCGGGGGTCGATTGCCGGCCCGGTGTACGGCGATCGGCAAGGCGATGTTGGCGTTCTCCACGGACCGCACGATCGCCGAGGTGTCGGCCGCGCCGCCGGCGCCCCGCACCGCCCGGTCGCTCACCTCGGTGCCGGCCCTGCGCCGGGAACTGGCCGCCGTGCGCGTCGACGGTTACGCCGTCGACCGGGAGGAGGCCGTCGACGGGTTGGCCTGCGTGGCGGTACCGATACTGGTCGCGGGCCGGGCCGTCGCGGCGGTGTCCGTCGCCTTCGCGGCGGCTGCGGGCAGCGGAACCGTCCTGGTGAACCCGCTGCGTCACACGGCCGCCGCGATCTCCCGATCGATTCCGGCCGGCTCGGCCGCCCACCTGATCCCAGCCGCTGGGTAGGGTGTCGCCCATGGACAAGACGAACGCGAACCGGGACCGGATCCTGGACGCGGCAGAGCGTCTGTTCGGCACCCGGGGCTACGCGAACGTCACCGTCGGCCAGGTCTGCCAGGCGTCCGGCTTCCCCGTGGGATCGATCTACCACCACTTCACCAACAAGTACGGCCTGCTGGCGGCGGTGTTCGAGCGTTCCTCCGGATTGTTCTTCGCGTCGCTGCCGGCCGTGGACGACCTGCCCGGCGATCCGCTCGACCGGCTCGGCGCCTTCTACGACGCCGCCGCGCACGTGATCAGTGATCAGATGCCGTTCATGCGACTGATGTTCCTGCTGCAGTTGCAGGAGGACGGAGACGCGACCATCACGCGACTGGTGTCCGAGGCCCGCGACCGGGTCCGCACCGGGTTGATCGCCGTGATCGAGCCGGTCGCGCGCGCGTGCGGCGTCCCCGATCCGCAGGAACTGGCCTTGGAACTGGGCGAGTTGACCATGTCGTTCACCGCCGGCCTGGTGGTGTTCACCGACGCCGGGACCGTCGGCGTGCCCGCCGGGATGCGCCGGTTGCGCCAACTCGTCCTGACCACCATCAGCGAGAGTGCCGGCCGACCGGCCACCACCGCGTAGAGCACCGCCGGGTCGTCGACTTCCCACCGACACCGGCGACGGATACACCACCGGGGTGGCCGGCGAGCCCGGCCCGCCGGGATGCCGGACGCCGGCGCCACCGCCGAGGTGAGCAGCCCCGCCCCATCGGCCGCACCGCGCCACCGCCCGGCGCAGCGAAGAACGATTCGTTCCGCCGGTCGAAAGGGCCGAACCCGGCCCGGCCCAACTCGCCACGGTCGAACGCGGATTCCCGTCGACGATACGCCCGCGCCGCAGGCGCGCGTCCCGGCCACCGGAACGATCCGGCCGCGATTCGGATCGCGCGACCGAGACTCACAGGACGTGGATGCGATCACCCGATCGCCGCGCCCGCACCGGAGAACCGGGCTCGTGCGCCGCGCGCCGGGACGTCCACGCGACACACGATCTCGAGGCGACTCACTCGAACGGGAGCCGAACACATGAGCGATACGGTCGTCACCTCCGATGTGAGGGTGGGGGAGTACACCCTCCGAGTCCACCGCGCCGGCCGAGGCAACGCGGAGACCATCCTCTTCCTGCACGGCTCGGGTCCCGGCGCGACCGGCATGTCCAACTTCGCCGGCACCGTCGCGGCGTTGTCCGACACCTACGACTGCCTGGTCGTGGACCAGGTCGGGTGGGGCGACTCCAGCCACCCCGAGCACACCCCGCCCGGCTCCCGCCTTCGCCAGAACGTGGCGGCCTGCCTGGGCCTGCTCGACGAACTGGGCCTGGAACGGGTCCACCTCGTCGGCAACTCGCTGGGCGGCGCCCTCGCGCTGCACCTGCTGGTCCGCGCTCCGCAGCGATTCGGCAGGGCCGTGCTGATGGGTGCCGCCGGCGCGGGCACCGCCACCACGCCGTCGCCCGCGATGATGCGGCTGATCACCTTCTACGACGACCCCACCGCACGGTCGATGGCCGAGTTGATCTCGTTCATGCTGTACGACCCCACGTTGTTCGGGGACCGGCTCGGCGCCATCGCCGAGGAGCGTCTGGCGATGGCCGTCCGTCCGGAGGTGGAGCGCTCGCATCGACAGACGTTCACCATGGCACCCGGCGCCGGTCCGGGGCTGCCCGAGATCGCGCTGAAGCGGATCACCAACGAGGTGCTGTTGGTGCACGGCCGCGAGGACGTCGTCGTCCCGCCCGAGGGCAGCGAGTGGTTCGCCCGCCGCATCCCCCGTGCCCGCCTGTACCTGCTGCCGCACTGCGGCCACTGGGCGCAGATCGAACAGGCCGAACGATTCCAGGCGATGACCCGAGCGTTCCTCGCCGACGCCGTCTAGGGCGTGTCCGGTCCGAACCGGACGCCCGTCCACCGAACAAGGGAGCAGGACCAGACCATGAGCATCGTGAGCGCCCTGGGCTACGTCGTCGTACGCGGCCCTCTGGAGGCGTGGCGGCACTTCGGGCCCGAGATCCTCGGATTGCAGGCCGCCCGCTCGGCCGACCCGGACACCCTCCTGTTCAAGACCGACAGCCGTTCCTGGCGGCTGGCGATCGAGGCCGGCGAGCCCGCCGGCCCGCAGTCGCTCGTCGCCCTCGGCCTGGAAGTCCGGTCGGCCGACCGGCTGGAAGCCCTCGCCGACACGCTGCGCTCGCGCGGGATCGAGGTGCACGAGGACCCGGGGTTGGCCGAACGCCGCCGCGTCCGCGCCCTGATCGTGTTCCGCGACACGACCGGCAACACCATCGAGGCGTACTGGGGCCCGACCGTCGACACGTCCGGCTTCACCTCACCGCGCGGCGTCACCTTCGTCGCCGGCGAAACCGAGGCCGGCGAGATCGGCATCGGCCACACCTTCCTGCTGGCCGAAGACGCCGCCGGGGCCGCCGCCTTCTACACCGACCACCTCGGCTTCCGGCTCTCCGACACGATCGCGTTCGGCCCGCGGTCCGCACACTTCCTGCACTGCAACCCCCGCCACCACTCGATCGCCTTCGCCGCGCTCCCGGGCGCACCCGTTTCGGGCCTGGGCCACCTGATGCTCGAAGTCACCACCCTGGAAGCCGTCGGCCGCGCCCTGGACGCGGTCCAGGAAAGGGAGTTGCCCATCCCGCTGTCCATCGGCGAACACAGCAACGACCGGATGACCTCCTTCTACGTCCGCACCCCCTCCGGCTTCGACATCGAATACGGCTACAACGGCCGGGTCATCGACGACCGGGACTGGACCGTCGGCCACTACGAGTCGCCCAGCAACTGGGGGCACCGCTTCACCGTCGTGCCCGGCCCCGCGACCGACTGAACCGAGAAAGAGCCTCATGTTCGACGTCTCCGAGCTGGTCCAGCCCGACCAAGGGCTGATCAACCCCAGCATCTACACCGACCCCGAGATCTACCAGGCCGAACTGGAACGGGTCTTCGCCCGCAGTTGGCTCTTCCTCGCGCACGACACCCAACTCCCCAAGCCGGGCAGCTTCGTGCAGACCTACATGGCCGAGGACCCGGTCCTGGTGGTCCGCCAACGCGACGGCTCCGTCAAGGCGTTCCTGAACCAGTGCCGGCATCGGGGCATGCGCATCTGCCGCGCCGACGAGGGCGTCGCCCGCGCCTTCACCTGCACCTACCACGGCTGGGGCTACAACCTGGCCGGCGAACTGGTCAACGTACCGATGCAGGACCGCGCCTACCACGACGACATCGACAAGGCCAAGTGGGGCCCGACGCGGGTGCCGCGCCTGCACAACCACAAGGGCTTCATCTTCGGCACCTGGGACGAGAGCGCACCCTCCTTCGAGGACTACCTCGGCGACATGGTCTGGTACTTCGACGCCCTCGCCGACCGCTACGACGCGGGCCTGACCCTGGTACCCGGCGCCACGAAATGGGTCATCGACTGCAACTGGAAGTTCGCCGCCGAGCAGTTCGCGAGCGACATGTACCACGTGCCGTCCTCGCACGCCTCCGCACTGGTGGCCCTGATCGAAGACCCCGCCATCCTCGCCGAGTTCCAGGCACAGAGCGCCGCCGCACCGGGCCGCCAGTACGCCGGCAACGGCCACGGGTCGGGTTTCGCGCTGCGCCCCGACCTGGTACCCACCCAGGCCGGACCCGACTTCGACGCCTGGGTCGTGGCCAACCGCGAACAGATCTACCGCCGCATCGGCGAACAGCGCGCGCTCGCCGTCAACGGACACAACACCGTCTTCCCCAACTTCTCCTGGCTGACCATCAACAACACCATGCGCGTCTGGCACCCGCGCGGCCCCGGCCAAATCGAGGTGTGGTCCTGGACCTACCTGCCCAAGGACGCCGACGAGCGGGCCAAACAGGCGGTCCGCACCAGCACCATCCGCACCTTCAGCGCCGCCGGCGTCTTCGAGACCGACGACGGCGAGAACTGGACCGAGATCCAGCAGGTGCTGCGCGGCCACCAGGCCCGCAAGACCACCTTCAACGCGCGGATGGGCCTGGGCCACGAACGGCACGGCACCGACGGCATGCCCGGCGGGGTCACCGACGACATGTACACCGAGATGGCCGCCCGCGGCATGTACCGGCGCTGGGCCGACCTGATGTCCGGACTGAGCTGGCCGGAAATCACCGACCGAGACGAGGCCCGACAGCAGGGGGAACAGGAGGCACACCGCGCATGAGCAACTTCGCTGCCCCACCACCACAACGACGCACCGACGTCGACCTCGCGACCCGCTACGACATCGAGCGCTTCCTCTACCTGGAGGCCGAACTCCTGGACGACCAAAAGTTCGAGGACTGGCTGGAACTCTTCGACGACGACATCCACTACTGGCTGCCGACCCGGACCACCCGAACCGTCCGCGAACGCGACCTGGAAATCGCCGGCCCGGACGGCGCGGCCTTCATCGACGACGACAAGGCCTTCCTGGCCGGCCGCGTACGCCGATTGGCCTCCGGCCGCTCGTGGTCCGAGGAACCCCCCTCGAGAACCCGCCGGCTGATCACCAACATCCGACCGATCCGGCTGGAATCCGGCGAGTTCGAGGTCCGGGTCAACTTCCACGTCCTGCGCAGTCGAGCGGAACGCCACCACGACACCTTCTTCGGCGAACGCACCGACCTGCTGCGCCGCATCCCGCAGGAGCCGGGATTCCACATCGCCCGACGCCGGATCGTGCTGGACACCACCACGCTTCTGGCCCCGAGCATCAGCATCTTCCTGTGAGCGGACTCTTCCTATGAGCGAATACAACCGGGAGCCGTGGATCCGAGCCGGTCGGGTCGACGAGTTCCCCGAGGACCAGGCCGTGCGGCTGGACACCACCCCACCGGTGTCGGTGTTCCGCTCCGGGGGCGAGCTGTTCTGCGTCGACGACACCTGCACCCACGAGGACTTCTCCCTCGCGGACGGCTGGGTGGAGGACGGCGCGGTGGAATGTCCGCTGCACCTGGCGAAGTTCTGCCTGCGCACCGGTGCGGCGCTCGCCGCACCGGCGTTTCGGCCGCTGGCCACACACGAGGTACGGGTCGACGGCACGGACGTGTACGTGCGCATCGGCCGGGACCCGGAAGGGGCCGGCCGTGGGGTGGCTTGAGGGTTCGTCGGTCCTGGTCACCGGCGGCGGGTCCGGTGTCGGTCGGGCCGTCGTCGTACGCTTCGTCGCCGAGGGCGCGCGGGTGGTCGTGCTGGATCGGTCCGCCGAACGACTGGCCGAACTCGCCGCCGAATGGGGCGATTCGGTCCGTACCGTGGTCGGCGACGTGACCCGCTACGAGGATCACGTGCGCGCGTGTGCGTGCGCCGAGGAGGCGTTCGGCGGCTTGGACACCTTCGTCGGCAACGCCGGACTGTGGGACTTCGCCCGGTCGTTGACCGACACGCCCGCCGAGATCCTGGCGGCCGGCTTCGACGAATTGTTCGCGGTCAACGTCAAGGGCTATCTCTTGGGCGCCAAAGCCGCGGTACCGCTGCTGCGCAGGTCACGCGGCAGCATCGTGCTCACTCTGTCCAACGCCTCGTTCTACCCGGGCCCCGGGGGTGGCCCGGTGTACACGGCGGCCAAGCACGCGGGGCTGGGCCTGGTCCGGCAGCTTGCCTACGAACTCGCTCCGGACATCCGGGTGAACGCGGTCGCCCCCGGCCCGATGGCGACCGGTCTGAGCGGGCCGAAGGCGATGGGATTGGCGGATACCACGATCGCGCGGGAGGTGCCCATCGACCGCATCGTGACCGAGCGGTCCGCGCTCGGCGTGGCGGTGCGCGCCGAGGACGGCGTCGGAGCGTACGTGCTGCTCGCCGCGCGGGAGTCGGCGACCACGACGGGAGCCGTGATCGACATCAGCACGACCGGTATCCCGCGCCGGCACACCTCTTCCGCGGCGCCGGCCGGGTGACCCGTCGCGGGTGACTCCCGAACGCGTCGACCGGCGTGCCGAAGCGGCACGCCGGTCGACGCGTCGTGTGTGCCGTCAGGCGGTTCGCGACGCGGGCGAGCCGCGGGTCCGTGGGGCGCCGGTCACGATGCCTTCGCGGCGGGTTGGGCCAGTGCCCGCAGGTCGGTGGCGGGGGAGGCCAGCGCGGCGGCGGCCACCGGCACACGACGCTCGATGAGCGCGCGTGCCGCGCGCAGTTCGCGAGGACGGTCCAGGCCGGCGGCGGCGACCAGGACGCCCGCGCGGGTCCAGAAGCCGAGGAAGCCGCCGGCCGGATCCGTCGGGTCCACCGGGTCCGCGGCCTCGGCGCGCAGGACGAACTCGTCGCCGGCGGCGGCGCGTCCGTACATCTGTAGGGTCCGGCCGTACTGCTCGGAGTAGAAGTAGGGCAGCGCGGTGTGGCTCTCCGGGACACCCGCGAGCACGGCGCCGGCGACCGCGCCCTGCCGAACGGCGTTGTCCCAGTGCTCGATCCGGCCACGGGCCGGCAGGTGCGGATGCGACTGGTTCGTGGCGTCGCCCGCGGCGAGAATCCACGGCACGCTGGTGTGGCAGTGCCGATCGACGACGATGCCGTCCTCGCACAACACCCCGGCGGCTTCGGCAAGTGCGGTGTCGGGTCGCACCCCGATGCCGACCACGACCGTCGCGGCGGGCAGCACCTGCCCGCCGGTCAGGCGGACCCCGGTGACGTGGGTTCGGCCGATGAACGCGCTCACCGACGCCCCGGTCCGCAGCCGTACCCCGGCCCGCTCGTGCAGCGTGGTCACCCGGGCGGCCAACTCCGGACCGAGCGGGCCCGCCAGCGGCCGGGCGCCCGTCTCGACCACGGTGACGTCCAGGCCGACCCCGCGCGCGACCGCCGCGACCTCCAGGCCGATGAAGCCGCCGCCCACCACGACCACCGGCCCGCCCGCGCGCAACCGGGCAGCGAGCGCCCGGGCGTCGCGCACGTCCCGCAGGGTCACTACGCCGGGCAGTTCCGCGCCGGGCACCGGCAGGGTGCGCGGCAACACGCCGGTGGCCAGCAGAACCCGATCGGCGTACAGCGTCCGCCCGTCGTCGAGTTCGACGGCGCGCCGGTCGGGGTCCAAGGCCAGGACGCGGGTGGCCGACAGCAGGGTGATGCGTTGCTCGGCGTACGCCTGCCGGGGCAGGATCGCATGCAGGAAGGCGTGTTCGCCGCCCGCCAACGCCTTCGACAACGGCGGTCGCTCATAAGGGAGTTCGCCCCCCGCCTCGACGACCGTGACGTTCCCGGCGAAGCCGTGCCGGCGCAGTGCGACAGCGGCGGAGATGCCGGCCGCGCTCCCTCCGACGATGACATGGTGATGCGTCTCGTCGCCCATGTGTGCCTCCGGTTTCCCCGTCCCCCATGGGACGGAAGGCCGCAAGGCTACGAACGGATCCCGACCCACACGGCGAACCGTCCCGACGACCGGAACACGTCCGTCCACGACCGGGGCCAAACCGGCCGAGGATCGATCGGCCACACCTGCGAGTCGACCACCGCACAGTGTGTGATCAGGATGTTTAACGTATCGGGCCGTCCGGCGCTCTTATGGTCGATCGATGAAATCGGCGACGTGAGGGGGTGACCGAGTGGATCCGGGTGACGGTGGTCCCGTTTCGGTGGCCGGCGACGCTCTGCTCTCGGCGGCGGTGGTCGCGGAACAGGGTCGTGCGCCGGGGGGTTCGGTGCGAGCGCGGGGCCGGGATGGGCGGCTGCTCGGGGAGGGACCGGGTGTGCGATGAGCGGGAAGATCTCGTTGCGGACAAGGCCGGTGCGGCTCGGGAACTGCGCTGTCCGGGCGGCTTCGACGACTTCTTCCGCACCGAATACCGGCGGCTCGTGCAGGCGTTGATGCTCATGGAGGGGGCCTGTCGAGCCGATGCGGAGGAGTGGGTCGCGCACGCGATGGCAAAGCTCTTCGAACGCTGGAACCTCCCGGAGTCGGACCCCGACTACGTGCGTCATCCGCGGGCCTACGCGATGAAGACGGCGAAGAACCGGTGCAAGAACGAGCGGCGCCGCGCGCAGACCATCCCGCTGGACGACGTCGAGCCGGTGTCGCAGGCCGACGAATCGGCGTTGACGGCCTTGGAGGACCGGCAGTTCGTCTCGAACGTCCTCGAAGGTCTGTCCCCGGCGCAGCGGCAGGTGATGCACTTGATCGCCGAGGGCTATCCGCCGACGGAGATCGCCGAGATCCTTCGCAAAACGCCCAACAACGTCCGGCAGATCGCCCATCAGAGCAGGAAGCTGCTGCGCCTGCGATGGGAGACCCCGACAACCGGTTCGCCCAAGGGAGAGGAGGAAGAGCAGTGACCCGCGATGACGAGCACAGCGTGGCCGAGTTCCTGCGGGAACGGCTGAACTCCATCGGTGACATCGTCGAGGAGCACATCACCGACGAGGGCTTGGAGGCCCGGCTGCGGCGACTCAAGGACAGGGCCGGGAAGCGTGATCCCGGGGGGCCGGCCGGATTCCACGGTCGCCACGCGCTGGTCGAGGACTTGCTGGCGTGGACGCGCGGATTCCGGCAGCGGCCCACGGTGCTGACCGGACCCGGCGGTGCGGGCAAGACGTCCGTGGCCGAGGCCCTGGCCGAGCGCGTCCGGGCCCGGGGGGATCGGGCGTGGTGGATCTCGGCCGTCGATCCGGTCACGATGTCGCGCGATCTGACGGTGGTGGCACGGCGGTTGGGCGGAGCTCCGCACGACCTGCGGGCGATCGCCCGGGGCGCGGCGGATGCCGCCGATCGCTTCTGGCGGCTGCTCGACGACGCAACTCCCGGGTGGCTGGTCGTGTTCGACGAGGCCGACGACCCCCGAGCGTTGGCCGTCGGAAACTCGCCCGCCGGCATCCAGGACGCGTCGGGCTGGGTGCGTTCGTCTTCGCACGGTGCGGCGCTGGTCACCACCCGGGAGAGCGATCCGCGGATGTGGCGGGCGGCCCGCCTGGTGACCGTCGGCGGGCTGGAGGAGAGTGACGCCGCCCGGATACTGCGCGAACTGGCACCGGCGGCGGGCGACGAGGAGCAGGCGCGGGCGTTGGCACGCCGCCTGGAGGGGCACCCGCTGAGGCTGCATCTGGCGGGACGTCACCTGCGTTCGCAGGCCGCCCGAGGGGGCACGTTCGCCGCCTACGCGCAAACGCTCGGTGGAGCGGCCGATCCCCACCCGGACGGACGTCCTGCCGCAGTGTCCACCGGAGTACCGACGGCCCGGGTCCTGGAACTCTCCCTGTCCGGACTGGCGCAGCGGGGAATCCCCCAGGCGCGGCCGGTGCTGCACCTGGCCGGCTGCTATGCCTCCACCACGATCCCGGCCGGCCTGCTCGACACCGACCTCCTGGACGGTCTGTTCGCCGCCCAGGGCGACGCCGCCCCCGGGAGCCGGCGCCTGGACGAAGCGCTGCGCGGGCTGCGGGAGGTCGGCCTGATCCGGGGCGGCTCCGAGGGTGATATCGCCGTGCATCCCGTGATCGCCGCGGCCGGCCGGGGCGGCCTGGACGGGCCGGACCCGTACTCGGAGCGGATCCGGCACACCGCGATCGCCCTTCTCGCCGCCGATGTGGACCGCCTGCCCTACGACCGGCCGGCGGCCTGGCCGGAACACCTGCGGCTCGGCCCCCACCTGCTGAGTCTGCTGGAGACCACGGCCGGACGGGTGGACCGAGCACACCTCGTCCGGCTCATGGAGACCACGGCCCGGATGGCCAAGGCCTTCAACCGCAGCGGCGCCGGCCGGCCGGGGAGTGTCCTGTGCGAGCGCGCACTGGCCCACGGCGCCACCCTGGGCGACGCGCATCCCGCGGTGCTGCGGGTACGGCACCAGTTGGCCTGGGCGATCGCGGACCGGGGCGACCTGGCCGAGGCGGAAGTCCTGTACCGGGACGTGCTCCGCATCCGACTGCGGGAGTTCGGTGCCGAGCACCCGGATGTTTTCGACAGCCGCCACGAACTGGCCTGGATCGCCGGCTGCCGGGAGGCATGGGCCGAGGCGGAGGAGGGGTATCGGCTCGTCCTCCGCGACGGCGTCCGCGTCCTGGACCGGGACGATCCCCGCGTCCTCACCACACGGCACGAGCTCGCCTGGGCGATCGCCAACCAGGACGACCGGCTCGGCGAGGCCCGCGAAGCCTTCGGGGCCGTCCTCGCGGACCGTCTGCGGGTGCTCGGTCCCGAACACCCGCAGACCATGGCCACGCGTCACGAACTCGCCTGGATCGTCGCCCGGCAGGGCGAGTGGGAGGCGGCCGAGGCCCGCTACCGCGAACTCCTCGACCTGCGCGTGCGGATCCTCGGTGAGGACGATCCCGGCACGATGCTCACCCGCCACGAGCTCGCCTGGATCGCGGCCCGCCGGGGCCGCGCGGCGGAGGCGGAGGCCGGCTACGAGGACGTTCTGGACCGCCGCCGCCGGGTCCTGGGCGAGGACCACCCCCAGACGCGGGCGACCCGGGAGGCACTGGACGAACTCCGGCACGGCCGGATCGTCGACGCCCGCCACCTTGCCTGACGGCCGGCGGCCGACCCGTTGATCTGTCGACCTGTTGACCCATCGCTGTTCCCATTCGAGGAGGTTCACGATGATCCCGGCCGAACATCTCGGCAAGGCGACCGACGAACTGCTACCGCCGGATCGTCCGGTCATGCTGCACGCCTCGCTGCGCTCCTTCGGAGCACCCGTCGTCGGTGGCGCGGACGCCCTGCTGGACGCGCTGCTGGCGAGCGGCCGCACGGTCCTGGTGCCGAGTTTCACCGAACGCCACTTCGAGCTGGCCGCCCCCGCCGCCTTGCGCCCCGCGCGCAATGGCATCGACTACGCCACGCTCCCCGACGCCACGGCGCCCCTCCCGGAAAGTGCCGCGTACACCGTCGACTGCGGGCTCATCGGCCCGGGCCTGGGGGTGCTGCCGGCGGCCTTGATCCGCCGCCCCGAAGTCGTGCGCGGTACGCATCCGCTCAATTCGTTCGCCGCGCTCGGCCCCCTGGCGGACACACTGATCTCGGCGCAGAGCCCCACCGACGTGTACGGTCCGATCCGCGAACTGGCCGCCCACGAGGGGCTGATCCTCCTGGTCGGGGTGGGACTCAATCGTATGACGGCGCTTCATCTGGCCGAACAGCGGTCGGGACGAACCCTGTTCCGGCGCTGGGCCCGGGGCGCCGACGGCCGGGTGACCATGTTCGAGGTCGGATCCTGCTCCGAGGGATTCCCACGGCTGGAACCGACCCTGCACCCCTACGCGCGCAGCGTGGCCGTCGGCGCCTCGCGGTGGCGTGCCTACCCCGCGCGGGAGACGCTCGCCGCCGCGACCGCGGCCATCGTCGCCGACCAGGGCATCACCCGCTGCCCCGACAGCGGGTGCCTGGCGTGCCGCGACTCCATCGCCGGAGGCCCCGTCGACGCCCTCCCGTGACCGGTCACCGGACACCGAATTCGACAAGGCCGAAAGACTGGGGGAGAGGGTCGTCCGGACGGGAAGGAAGCGGGAAGCGGGATGCGGGAACTTGCGGGACGGGTCGGAGTGGTCACCGGGGCGGCCGGTGGGATCGGCTACGGCATCGCACGCGGGACGCGGCTGCCGTCCGGGCCCTCGCGGATGCCGCACTGGCCGGCTTCGGACGGATCGACGTCGTCTGCAACAACGCCGGGGTGTGGACGCTGAACAGGCAGTGGGAGACCGAACTCGCCGACTGGCGGTGGGTCGTGGACGTCAATCTGTGGGGCGTCGTGCACGGCGTGCGCACGTTCGTTCCGCTGATGCTCGCGCAGCCGGAGGGCGGGCACATCGTGAACACCGCGTCGATGGGCGGCTTGATCGGCGGCGCGATGACCGGACCCTACGGCGCAACGAAACACGCGATCGTCGGCCTCACCAAGGGACTTCGCGCCGAACTCGCCGGAACCGCGGTCGGGGTGTCGCTGCTGTGTCCGGGCAAGGTGCGGTCCGAGATGCTCGACCGGGTCGACGGCCGCCCCGCTACGGACGCCGACGACGAGGCGCCCGACGACGGGCGCGCGACTCCGTCCGCCCGGGACGTGCTCGACGCGATGCGCAGGTCGCAGGCGGGGGCGATGAGCGCCGCGGAGGCCGGCGAACAGGTCGCCGCGGCGATCCGGGAGGACAGGTTCTGGGTGCTGCCGGGCGCCGATGCCCACGTGCCCTTGGTGCGGGCGGAGTTCGACGAACTCATCGGCGCGTTCGAATCGATGTCGGCCGACGGATGACCGCTTTCGCCGCACCCGCCGCCGACGAGGGGTCGAGCCGCCCGGTCGGCGGGCGGGGTGGGGTGGGGTGGGGTGGTTTCTACCGATCGCGCATGACGGACCAGGCCGGCAGGTGTTCGAAGAACGCCACGGCGTCCGGCCGCCATCGGTGACCCCACGTGCCGGCCTGCGCCGCCGCTTGGCGCGCGTGGTGCTCGGCGTCGGCTCGCAGGCTGCTGTCGATGCCGTGAGCGCGTGCGATCCGGCGGATCCGGTCGAGGGCGTCGTCGTCGCAGGCCGGATCTCCCAGGACCGCGTCCAGCACCTTGCGTTCGGCGTCGTCCGCCGCCGCCAGCAGGGCCCGGACGACGTAGCTGCGTCGCCCGGTACGGATGTCGGATCCGAGCGGTTTGCCGAGGGCTGCCGAGTCGCCGAAGAGGTCGAGCCAGTCGTCGTGGATCTGGTTGGCGATGCCCACCGCGGTGGCGTAGGCGCGCAGTTCGCCCTCGTACAAAGCGATGTCGGCGCCGGCGGCGAGCAGGCCCAGCCGCAGCGGGGCGAGCACCGAGTAGCGGGTCGACTTGTACTCGGTGACGGTGTGCAGGAACCCGATGCCGGCGGCGGGATGGAAGTCGCGTTCCAGGTCCAGGATTTGCCCGTTGATCATGGCGGCCCCGGCCTCGGCGGGGACGGCGGCCATGGCCGGGATGCGGGCGGGTGGCAGGTCGGCGGCGAGCAGGACGCGCATGGACAGGAACGCGGCCAGGTCACCGGCGAGGACGGCCAGGGCGAGGGCGACGTCGGGCCGGTCGGGGAATCGGTCGCGGTAGGCGTAGTAGGTGGATGGGCCGCCTCGGCGTACGGGTGCGTCGTCGATGATGTCGTCGTGGATCAGGCCGTGGGTGTGCAGGAGTTCGATGCTCACGGCGGCATCGTCGAGCCCGGGCACCGACTCGTGCGTGACCAGGGCGGCCGCCTCGTGCAGCAGCGCGACCCGAAGGCGTTTGCCGCCGCGCAGCGACAACTCGCGTACCAGGTCGAGAGCCTGGCGGGGAAACGCGCCGTGTGGCGGCAGGTCCAGGGCGCCGCTCGCCGGATCGGTCAGGGTGTCGAAATAGGCCGCGAAGCGGGCTTCGAACCGCTGTTGGTGGCCGGTCGCGCGGTGCAGGGCGGCGATAAGGGCGTCGTTCACCGAACCAGGGTTGCATGCCGCCACGGAGGCCCGATCACGACCGGGTCGGTACCGCCGACCACGCGGCGCGGGCCCGACCCGACGCCTCGGGTCTGCGCTGCACCGGCCTTGCCCGACGGGCCGCGGTTCGTGGCGCGTGACCCGTTGACAGGTGCCCCACCGGGCTCTAGCGTGCTCCATCACCAGTTAGGAAAGTTTCCTAACTATCCAGGGTCCAGCGCCGACTTCCCCCGCGCGAACGACCGTTGCCGGAAATCGCCTACCACGAAGACGCTCGCAGCGGCCCCGCCGGGGAGCACCACGAGCCCCACGAGCCGCCGAGCCGCCCCCGCGCTCGGCCCCTCTTCGCTGGAGGACACCGTGAGACGCAGCAAACCCCGGCCGTCCAGGGCGTTCGGCGCCCTGGTGGCCGCGGCCACCACCGCCTCGCTCTGCGTGGCGATGCCCGCCGCCCACTCCGCTCCGCTTCCTCGCGCCGCCGCCACGTACGAGGCCGAGGCCGCCCAGGTCGTCAAGGGCAAGGTGGAGTCCAACCACGCCGGCCACACCGGCACCGGCTTCGTGAACTTCGACGCGGTCTCCGACGCGTACGTCGAGTTCACCGTCCAGGCGGAGCAACCGGGCGCCACGAAGCTCGACTTCCGCTACGCCAACGGCACGTCCGTCGACCGCCCGCTGGACGTCACCGTCAACGGTACCCAGGCCGCCAACGATCTCTCCTTCCCCGGCACCGGCGCCTGGACGACCTGGAAGACGGCCTCCGTCACGACGCCACTGGCCGCCGGCACCAACAGGATCCGCGTCACCACCTCGGGCGTGGACGGCCCCAACCTCGACAGCCTGATCGTCACTCCGCAGGGCCCGACCGACACCGAGAAGCCGACGGCCCCGAAGAACCTGCGCAAGGACAAGGAGCCGACCACCACCTCCGTGTCCCTCGCCTGGGACGCGGCCGGTGACAACGTGAAGGTCACCGGGTACGACGTCTACCAGCACGGCCAACTCATGAAGCAGGTCGACGGCTCCACACTGGCCACCACGGTGACCGGCCTGACGCCCGGGACCGGGTACGACTGGACCGTATTCGCGCGCGACGCCGTCCCGAACGTCTCCGACGCCAGCAACGCGGTCACCATCGCCACGCTGCCCGCGCCGCCCGACGGCGAGGCGCCGAGTGTGCCGCAGGGGCTGCGCGCCACCGGCAAGACCGCGACGAGCGTCGACCTGGCCTGGACCCCGTCCACCGACAACGTGCAGGTCACGGGATATGACATCTACCGTGACGGCGCCGCCGCCGGCACCTCGGAGACCGCGTCCACGACCGTCGCCGGCCTGAAGGCGGCCACGGCGTACCGGTTCAAGGTGCGGGCCTTCGACGCCAAGGGCAACCGGTCGGCGTTCGGCGCGGAGATCAGCGTCACCACCGCCGGCTCCCAGGCGGGCGGCGTCCCCGACCCGGGCACGGTGAAGACCCTGGCCAGTGGTGTGGATGTGGCCTGGGGCGTGGCGTTCCTGCCGGACGGCTCCGGGATCTACACCGAGCGGAACACCTTCGACGTCTACCGACTGACCAAATCCGGCCAGAAGACGAAACTCGGCAAGGTGCCCAACTCGCAGACCACCGGCGGCGAGGGCGGTCTGATGGGCGTGGAGGTCTCCCCGAACTTCGCCACCGACCACTACGTGTACTTCCTGCACACCTCGTCCGACGGCAACCGCATCGCCCGGATGAAGCTGGAGAACAACGCGCTCAGCGGCTACAAGGTGCTGCTGGACGGCATGGCCAAGAGTCGCTACCACAACGGCGGACGGCTGCGCTTCGGCCCCGACGGCAAGCTGTACGCCGGCATGGGCGACGCCCAGAACGACTCCCGGGCGCAGGACAAGAACTCCCTCAACGGCAAGATCCTGCGCATCAACCCGGACGGCTCGATCCCGTCGGACAACCCGTTCGGCAACGCGGTCTGGTCCATCGGGCACCGCAACCCGCAGGGCCTGGACTTCGACTCCCAGGGCCGACTCTGGCAGGCGGAGTTCGGCGACAACATCATGGACGAGGTCAACCTGATCCAGCGGGGCGGCAATTACGGCTGGCCCAACTGCCAGGGCACCGAGGGCAGTTGCGCCGGGTACATCGCACCGAAGAAGACCTGGCCGGTGTCGTCCGCCTCGCCGAGCGGCCTGACCATCATCAACGACCACGTGTTCGTGGCCACGACCCGGGGCCAGCGCGTCTACCGGCTGCGCATCGACGCCAACTCCGACCTGGTCGAGCAAAAGACGTACTTCGAGGGGACGTACGACCGACTGCGCACCGTGGAGGTCGACCCCGACGGGGACATCTGGCTCACCACGTCCACGGACAAGGACGGCACGGCGGGCAACGACCGGATCCTGCTGATCGACATCGTCTACTCGAACGGAATGACCCCGACCCCCGGCAAGCCCCAGCCGACGTCGATAACCCCCACGGACAACGCCCTCACCCCCGACAAGCCCACCCGGAACGATTCCACGAGCCGGCACACAACTCCACCCCCAACCACCCCCTGATCCCCACCACCCCCCGGCCCGGACCCGCCCCCAACCAACCTGACGGGCCCGGGCCGGCCGTCGCCGCGTTCAGGGCTCCAGGACTCGGATTCCGGCGGGACGGGCAAGCTTTCCGGGTGGGAAGGCTCCTCGGAGGACGGAACCCGAGCATCCTCCCCGCCCCCGTTGCCGGCCGGTTTTCGCCGAGCGACGCGCCCGCCTCGCCGAGAGGCCGGAGTCTTGGAGCCCTGAACGCGGCGGCGGCCCATCGCGACTCGGACGGACCCCGCACCGGCCGCCCGCAACAACAGGGCAAACCTCGGTCGGGCTCCGGGACAGTGCTCAAGGAGTGCACCCGTGTCGAGGGACCGGCAGCCGCATCTCGCACCGGCCGGGTTGCTGTTGCTCGCTTCTGTGTGGGCCGCGTGCGTGCGGTCGCCACGGGGTCCTGACTTGTGGGGTTCGGTCGCGTGCGGTGCTCGGGTTTCGGGTGGTGCGCTTCAAGATCAAAGTCATCTTGTCGACCCTATCGATTGTGAAATCTGACGCATCGTCATATCGTCACGCCGGTCGAGCGGAATGATCGACTCCGGTGGGGTACCGGGTGTGCTCGAACTCGGGCGCGTATGGCACTGGTTGCAAGGAACGACGGATCGTACGGACTTCAGGGGTGAGACACGTGGGCCAGGAACCGCCCGAGTCGGCCGCGCAGGCCGGCGGGATCCGAGCTGCCGGGGTCGAGCGCCGGTTCGGTCGCGGCGCGAGTCGCGTGCACGCGCTCGGCCCCCTCGAACTGGAGGTCGCGTCCGGAGAGTTCTGCTGCGTCGTCGGCCCGTCCGGGTGCGGCAAGTCCACCTTCCTGCGGATCGTGGCCGGCCTGGTCAAGCCGACCGCCGGCCGGGTCGAGGTGACGGCGGCGACCGCGAACCCCGCCGCGATGGTGTTCCAGAACTACGGCATCAGCCCCTGGAAGACGGTGTTGGCGAACGTCCGGTTCGGCCTGGACCTGCGTCGGGTACCCCGCAAGGAGGCGAACGCCCGAGCCCGCGACTGGCTCGACCGACTCGGACTCGCGGACTTCGCCGACCGGTACCCCGCGGCCCTGTCCGGCGGTATGCAGCAGCGCGTGTCGATCGCGCGGGCCCTCGCGGTCGAGCCGGAAATCCTGCTCATGGACGAGCCGTTCGCGGCGTTGGACGCGCAACTGCGGACGATCCTGCAGGACGAACTCCTGGAGATCTGCCAGGCCGACAAGCGCACCGTCCTGTTCGTCACGCACAGCCTCGAGGAGGCGCTGGTCCTCGGCGATCGTGTCCTGGTGATGTCCGCGCGCCCGGGTCGACTGATCGCCGAGCGGGTACCGCCGTTCGCCCGCCCCCGTACCGGAGAGGTTCGCAGGTCAACGGAGTTCGCCGCGATGCAGGCCGAACTGTGGGAACTGCTGCGCGGAGAGGTCGAGCAGGCGACCGGCCCGGGACGGGAAACGGACCCGCACACGGACCGGGACCCGAAACAGGTCGGCGCGCGGAACCAGGATCAGGACATGGGCAAGGAGGAGGTCGCACCGTGACGGTCACCGTGAAGGACGCCGCGCCGATCCGAGTGCTGGTCCGCGAGCCGGGTGCCGCAGAGCGTGACCCCGGCCGGGCGCGGACGCGGCGCCGACTCCTGGAGGTCGCTCTGGCCGTCGTCGTGCCCGTGCTGCTCCTGCTGTGGTGGCAACTCGCCGCGAAACAGGGGTGGATCGACGACCGGCTCTACCCCGCGCCCTCGACCATCGTCGCGGACGGTTGGTCCGACGCCACCGACGGCAAGCTGTGGCCGGACGTATGGGCCACCCTCGCCCGGGTCCTGCCCGGCTACGCGATCGGCGCCCTCGGCGGATTCGTCGTCGGCCTCCTGATGGGTACCAACGCCCTGATCCGGGCCGCGCTCGAACCCACCCTGGACGCCCTGTACGTGGTGCCCAAGCTCGCGCTCCTCCCGATCTTCATGACCATGTTCGGCCTCGGCGAGTCGCCGCACATCGCGCTCGTCGCGGTGACGGTGTTCTTCTTCGTATGGATCGCCACGATGGCCGCCGTCATCGCCGTACCCGACGGCTACCGCGAGGCCGGAGCGGTCTTCGGCGCCGGCCCCTGGCAGATGTTCCGGCACGTGCTGCTGCCCGCTTCGCTGCCGCAGGTGATGGTGGGCCTGCGGATCTCGGCGGGCGTCGCGGTCCTGGTCATCATCGCCTCCGAGGGAATCGCCTCGCCCGACAACAAGGGCCTGGGCTACGTGATCTTCAATTCGCGGCAACTCTTCGACAACCGCGCGATGTTCGTCGGGATCATCGTGGTCGCCGTCGTCGGCGTGCTGTTCTCCGAGCTGATCCGCCGGGTGGGCCGACTGTGCACCCCGTGGGCACCGCGCGACCGCGGTCCCGGGCAGTCCTGACCCGACGTCACCACCTCGGCCGGGCCGGCTCGCGCCCGGTCGGCCCGATCACCACCGGGCGCACCGACCCCGAAAGGCGCATCATGGCGAGACGTGGATTCCTCACCACCACCGCACTGTTGGCGTGCACCGCGCTGCTCGCCGCCTGCGGCGGCTCCGCCGACTCCGGCTCGGACCGGCCCAAGACCCCGCAGCCCAAACGTGCGATCGAGGCGGTCGCGGGCTGCGAGAAGGCGTGGACCGACCCGGCCGACCTGTCCCCGACCCGCAAGCCCGCGCGCTGCGCGGCGGGTTCGCCCGCCGCCAAGCCGCTCGCGCAGAAGGCGAAACTCACCGTGACCGCGGGATCGTTGTCGGCCGAATACCTCGGCCCGCTGCGCACCGCGATCGCCAAGGGCGAGTTCGCCAAGGAGGGCCTGGACGTCGAGCTCAAGCAGATGCCGGCCACCGACGCGATCACGCTGCTCGCCAAGGGCCAGGTGGACGTGCTGTATTCGGCGCCCGAGGCCGGCATGGTCAACGCGGTCAAGCAGGGCTTCGACATCAAGTGGGTCGCCGGCAACTACTCGGCGGCGCCCGAGTCCAGGACCGGAGTCTGGGCCCGGGTCAAGAACGGCAGGACCGGCGACGCCGTCGACCTCAAGAACGCGCGCTTCGGGACACTGGTGGGCAAGACGTCGGTGATCATGTACCCGATCCAGAGCGTGCTCGCCCGCCACCGGACGAAGCCCACCGAGGTCTCCTTCCAGCAACTGGACGGCGCGGGTGTGCCCGAGGCGTTCAAGAACGGCGGTATCGACGCCGCATGGCTGCTCGACCCCGTCTGGAAGGACTTCGAGGGCAAGCCGGAGTACACCTTCCTGGGGGGCCAGCCGGTCGGCGAGCCGCTCGGCGGAATGCTCTACGGGCAAAACCTCCTGGAGAAGAACCGGGACGCGGGCGTCGCGTTCCTGCGCGCGCTGATCCGCACCGTGAACACCTACTTCGCCGGCGACTACAAGCAGGACCCGGCCTTCGTCGAGGAGTTGGCGACGACGCTGGGCAGCAAACCCGAACTGCTGAAGTCCGTGCCCGCGCAGGTGGTCGACTGGGAGATCCGCGGCGGCACGACCGACCGGGTCCAGAGCATGTACATCGAGGGCAAGGTCATCGAGGCCCCGGCGCTGCCGGAGGACAAACTCGTCGACCGCTCCTTCTACGCCGAGGCCGTGGGCCACACCACACCTTGACGGCCCGGGCGGCCCACACGGGTCCCGGCCGCCCGGGGGCCGCCCCGCCCGCATCGCGCGGGAAGCCGTCGGATCGTCGTGACGACCGACGTTTGGCAAGGTTCATCGCTGTTCGAACCGGTCAGGCCGCCGCGCGCCGGAAGCGGGCCAGGGCCGACGCGCCGAATACCACGGCGATCACCCCCACGATCAGCGCGACGATGCCGCCGCCCAGGCCGTTGCCGGTCCCGAGGCCGCCTTCGGCCGTGACGACGACCAGCAGCCCGAGGGCCGCGCCGACGGTACCCGCGACCAGGGCGACGAAGGCGCCGTTGCGTCCGATGCCCGCTGCGAAGCGGGTGCGGATGCGGCCGGTGGCGCGGGCCAGCGCCAGCGCGCCGACGATCGCGCCGGCCAGTCCGAGCAGGGCCGCCACGGAGGCGCCTACCCGCCCGGAGCCGAAGTCGCCGACGGCGATCGTTGGTGCGGAGGCGTGCGCGGCGGCCGGTGCGGCGAGCATGGACAGGGCGGACATGGGTGCTCCTTCTGCTGCGACGAGATTGGTCCGAGGATGTCGCCCGGACCGGTTGCCGGTCGTCGCTCTGCCGCGGACTCTTCGCGCTGTCGCCGGCGCGGTACCCGGCTACCGCGGACGCGGCAGGAACCGCGCGACTACCGCACCTGTGGTAGCCGGCTGCTCGTCCGTGCGCGGGACCCACCCGCCCGGGGCGCCCGGCTAGGGTGCGCCCTATGACGTCAGGACGGTTCGCCGTGGGCACCGCTGCCCGGGATGGGGCGGTCGCCGTCGGGGTGGCGGCGGCGCAGCTGGTCACCGGGCTGTCCGCGGAGCGCTCCGCCGGCGCCGTCGAGCCGCTCGGGTACGTACTGCTGGTGGCGGGCGGACTGACGCTGGCCGCCGGCCGCAGGGCGCCGGTGTCGGTACTGGCCGCCACCGGCGCATGCGCGCTGGGCTATCAGGCGGCCGGTTTCGATGTGCCGGTCGTGGCCTACCTGTTCGCGGTATACGCCGCCATGCGGGCGGGCCACCGCAGGGCCACGGTGACGGCGTCCGTGATCCTGCTCGCGGTGCTGCCGCTCGCCGCGCTGGTGTCCCTGCACGACGGGGGCGAGGCGTACGCCCGGGCCCGCGGCGCCCTGGAGATCGCCTGGCTGATCGCCGCGGGCGCGGCGGGTGAGGCGCTGCGGCAGGCCGAGCGGCGCGCCGACGAGGCCGAGCGCACCCGCGAGGAGACGGCACGACGCCGCGCGGACGAGGAGCGCCTGCACATCGCCCGCGAGCTGCACGACTCGCTCACCCACCAGATCTCGGTGATCAAGGTGCAGGCCGAGGTCGCCGTACACCTGGCGCAACGGCGCGGCGAGGACGTCCCGGAGGCGCTGCGGGTGATCCGGGAGGCCGGCCGGGAGGCGAGCCGGGACCTGCGGGCGACATTGGAGGCGCTGCGCGACGACGGCAAGGCCCCGCCGTTGGGGATGGACCACGTCCCGGAGTTGGTGGACCGGGCGCGCGCGTCCGGCCTGGCCGCGACGTTGACCGTCGACGGGCAGCGGCCGGACGTGCCGGCGCCGGTGGACCGTACCGCGTACCGGATCGTCCAGGAGTCCTTGACCAACGTCGTCCGGCACGCCGGCGCCGCGTCCGCGACGGTCCGGATCGACTACCGGCCGGACGCGCTGGCGATTCGCGTCGACGACGACGGCACGGCCACGCCGGGCGGCAGTCCCGGCGCGGGCGTCGGGCTGACCGGCATGCGGGAGCGGGTCGCCGCGCTCGGCGGACGCCTGGTCGCGGAGCCGCGCGCCGGGGGCGGGTTCACCGTCCAGGCGGAACTCCCGGTGGAGCGCGCCTCGTGATCCGCGTCCTGCTGGTCGACGACCAGCCGCTGCTGCGCAGCGGATTTCGCGCGCTGCTCGATGCCGAGGACGACATCGAGGTGGTCGCGGAGGCCGCCGACGGCGAACAGGGCGTGGCCCTGGCCCGGGAACTGCTGCCCGACATCGCGGTGCTCGACATCCGGATGCCCGTCGTCGACGGCATCGAGGCGACCCGGCGCATCGCCGCCGACCCGGCACTGGCCGGCGTGCATGTGGTGATTCTGACCAACTACGGCCTGGACGAGTACGTCCTGGACGCGCTGCGTGCCGGCGCCGCCGGGTTCCTCGTCAAGGACATCGTGCCGGAGGACTTCCTGCACGCCGTACGCGTCGCCGCGCGTGGCGACGCGCTGCTCGCCCCGTCCATCACGCGCCGGCTGATCGACCGGTACATCACCCAGCCACCGCCCGCGGCCGCCACCGGGCTGGACGAACTGACCAACCGCGAACGCGAATCCGTCGCCCTGGCCGCCCAGGGACTGTCCAACGACGAGATCGCCGCACGCATGGTGATCAGCCCGACCACCGCGAAGACCCACATCAACCGGGCCATGACCAAGCTCCACGCCCGTGATCGCGCCCAACTGGTGGTCATCGCCTACGAATCCGGCCTGGTCACCGTACGGGGCGGCACCTGACGGCGACCCGACCGCCCCGATGCCCGGACTCGAACCGGGTCCGATGCGCGCCGGCGCCGGACAGCGGGCAACGCCCCACAACCATCGAGGCCATGGACGGCGGCCGGTCGACGACGGCCGACGGATCCCTTTCGCCCGTTGGTCTGCGATCCATATCGATCCGGATCACCTCCAGGTCGGAGTTCGACCGGCGAACCGCCGCCGCAGCGGCCTGCGCCGAGGCCGGCTCCGTAACCGAGGGAGCGATGGCACAGGCCTGCCCGGCGGCCGCCACGACCAGGGCGGAGCCCATCGTCAGCGACCGCCCGACGAACCCTCGCATCGACCCGTTGCGCGACATCGCCGCTCACCCTGCTCTCTGTGTCCGAACGCCCCGCACCGTCGAGGGCCTGTCCGGGCCGAGCGTGACCGATCCGCCCGCCGGCGTCCGAACGACCCGCCCTCGAGTCGCCCGAACGGGCGACGGCGAGCACCGGACGGCGGCGGCCGCCCTCCGTCGGGGATGGGAACGCGGGGCCGAGCCCCGGGGCGCGGAGGCGGCATCGGCCGGAAGTGGCCTCGAATCGCCCCCACTTGGAGACGGAGGCGCCGTCGGTCGGGACGACCCGCCTGCCATCGATCCACAACGCGACCATGTTCACGACGCCGCGGTCGGAGGCGGACCCCGGTCCGCACCGGCGTCTGCCGGGCCCACGACGGCCGACGTCCCAACCCCTCCGCCCCGGCCCCCGGAAGGAACGCCCAAGTCGCACACCGTACTTGCCCCCGCCGGCCCCGAGACATCACGGCATGACGGACCGAGTCCGAACCGGGCGCGAACGCCGTGGCCTTCCTGAACGAGTAGGTCCGAATCCCGTAGCCGAAGGCGCCCGTGGTGCATGATTATCCGTATGGAAACGCCTGAGCTCGCGCTCTCTCGCGCCCCTGCCGCGTACGCCTGCATGATCGTCCGCAAACCCGCCGAGGAGGTGTTCCGCGCCTTCGCCGACCCGGCGGTGACCTCCCGGTTCTGGTACAGCAAGAGCAGCGGGCCGATGGTTGCGGGCGCCGAGTTGCACTGGGAATGGGAGACGTACGGTGCATCGGCCGACGTCCGGGTCAAGGAGGTCCAGGACGCCCGGCTGATCCGGTTCGAGTGGGGCAACTACGGGCAGCCGACCACCGTCGAGTTGCGGTTCACCCCGCGCGCGGAGGAAGCCACGTTCGTCGAGGTCACCGAGACCGGTTTCGAGGGCTCGGGGGATGACGCCGTGCGCTGGGTGAACGACACCGTCGGCGGATTCGCCACAGCCCTGTGTGCGATGAAGGCCCTGCTGGAATACGACATCGAACTCGGCGCCGTCTCCGACCACCATCCCGTCTGACCGACACAGCGGCCACAGTCGTGGCGCGGGCGGTACTGTCGGGCCAAACCGTGACGACCAACGCCCGGACGCGCCGGGCCACGCGGCCGACAACACCCGCGAAGCCGCGGCCGGAGCCGCCTAGTTCTCCCGGATCGAGCCGGCGCCACCGTTCCCACACGGAGGCGCCGGCCCGTTCCCCGGCGCCGGAGGAACGGGCCCGGGAGAGCGCCCGATTCGGCCCCCTCTTACCACGGTGGTATGCCCGCCCCGATGTCGATGCCGTCGCCCGGCACCTCGCCGGAGGCGATCCCGCCGCACGTCGCGAGCGCCGGAGACGGTAGAGGCGTGGTCGTCGCCGGGTGAGAGGACGAGAAGACGTGGATGTGTACGAAGCCGTGGCCACCCGCCGGGCCGTGCGGGCGTTCAGTGACGAGCCGGTGCCCAGGGATGTCCTCGAACGCGTGCTGACCGCGGCCACGCGGGCTCCGTCGAGTGGGAACCTCCAGCCGTGGCACGTGTATGTCGTGACCGGCGAGCCGTTGGCCGAACTGAAGAGGCGCGCGACCGCCCGGGCACGCGCGGGAGACCCGGGTGACGAGCGGGAGTACCCGATGTACCCGGCCGAACTCGCCTCGCCGTACCGGGACCGCTTCTTCGCCGCGGCCGCCCAACGGTACGCGGCGCTGGGGATCGAGCGCGACGACCCCGACAGGCCCGCACGGATCGCCGCCGTGAACGCGGAGGCCTTCGGCGCGCCGGTCGTGCTGTTCTGCTACCTCGACCGGGCGATGGGCCCCGGGCAGTGGGGGGACGCGGGCATGTACCTGCAGACGGTCATGCTGTTGCTGAGGGCGGAAGGGCTGCACAGCTGCCCCCAGGTCATGTGGACGATGTATCGCAAGACCGTCGGCCACATCGTCGGAGCCGACGACGGGCTCGTGTTGTTCTGCGGTGTCGCGGTGGGATTCGAGAAGGAAGGCGTGCCACGGCTGCGCACCGGACGGGCGGACATGGCGGAAACCGTGAGCTTCCTCGGAGCATGAGTGTCAGCCGCCCTGGCCGGCGCTGCCGATCGGGCCGACCTTGATCGGGGCGCCACCGCTCTTGACGGGGAGCCTGCCGACGCCGGGCCAGTTCAGGGTCACGGACTTCGTCTCGTCCGGCGGGGTCACCACGAGGCCGGTGATGCGCAGACCGGAGGCCTCGCCCATCGTCTCCAGCGGGTAGTCGATGCCGAAGGACACCGACTTACCACTCTCGAGAATGAACGAGACCGGCTGCTGACCGGTGCGCTGCGCGGATACCTCGCCCGCGTCGGTCTTCAGGTCGACGCCCGCATAGCCGGACATCGAACAGTCCGGCCCGTTGTTCTTGAACGTGACCGCGACACTGCCATCGGAGTCGCCGCCGATGGTGCTGTCGATCGCGGTGGCCTTCAGGTTGTCGGTCCGGCACTTGGCGGTCTTGCCGTTGCCGCCGCCGCCCGAGGTGGCGCCGGCGCTCGTGCCCTGGCCGCCTCCACTGCTCTGCCCACCGGAGGCATTCGCTCCGCCCTGGGTGCCGCTGCTCTGGGTTCCGCCCTGACCGCCTTGACCGCCTTGGCTGTTGGCACCCTGGCTACCGCCCGGGGTCGCCGTGTTGGGCGCGGCCGGCGCCTGACCGCCCGGAGCGTTGGACGAAGTGCCCTTCGCGGCATCGGAGTCCGAGTCCTGGCAGGCGGTCATCAGCAGGACGCCGGCGACGAGGGTCGCGGAGGCGAGGACGGTCCGGCGGCGGTTGGCGGACATGAAGTACCCCTTGGTATCGCGTAGTTGAAGCCTCGATGACGCCGGGCTTCCCGGTGCTTGCGTGATCACCATGCCGGGGCGCCGACCCCCTTGGGAACCGACGTCGGCGTTCCACGACAGCGCTGTCACCAACCAGTGACATGGTCACAGAACGCAACGAGAGCGAGCGTGCCGGGTGTCCGCCGGCGCACACCAACACCGCGCCCGGGTGGGTCAGCCCGCCTGTGGTGCGGGTCGCGGGGCACAACCGCGCGGCAGCGCGGGCTCTCCTCCCGCGACGGCGATTTCCAGGAGTCCCCGAACGGCCTCCCGCAGCTCGTCCCTGCTCTCCGGTGTCCCGGGTGGCGGGACGGAGCCGGGCAGGGCCGTCAGCCGATCGAAGATCAGTCCGTCCACGCAGGCCAGATGTCGCCGGGCCCGCTCCTCGGCGCGGGCCCGGGGTATGCCGGCGGCCGTCAGCAGTGCGCACATCTGCGCCCTGGCCGCGTCCCCGTGCCGAAGGATCTCCCGCAACTCCGGTTCGTGGACGGTCTCCAGGATGCAGTGGTAGCGCGCGAGAGTACGCACGCGTCCGGGCCCGAGCATGTGGTCGACGAACCCCGCGGTGGCGTCCGCGAGGCGGTCCAGGTGCGCGGGGCCGAGCAGTCCGGTCCGCGGCGGGGCGAGCAGCGGTCCGTCGGCGGCCAGTGCGACCTGCCGCAGGTCTTCGGCATCCAACTCGACCAGGCGCCGCACCGCTTTGGTGATCAGCGCCTTCCGGGTCCGGAAGTACGCCGAGGTGGTGCCGACGGGCAGTTCGGCCCGGGCATCCACGCCGCGATGGGTGAGCGCCCGCATACCGCCGGAGGCCAGCAGTTCGATCGCCGCGTCGGCGAGAACCGTCCGACGATCGTGTTCCGCGCGCACGCCCGCTCCTTCCGACCCCCATGTCGCTTTCTACATTCGTAGTATACGGTCTTCTACAGAAGTAGAAGCGAGGGGGCTCGAACAATGCCGGACAACGCAACGAACGCACAGGCGGACAACCACGCGAACAACCACGCGGCCGGCGGGTCGGCGGTGGTCGTCGGGGGCGGCATCGGCGGCTTGGCCGTCGCCGTCGGGCTACGTCGGATCGGTTGGCGGGTGACCGTCCTCGAACGCAAGGCGGTCGGCGGCGAGGTCGGGGCGGGGATCGCCCTGATGAGCAACGCGATGCGCGCGCTGGAGAGCCTGGGCCTCGGCCCCGCGGTCAAGGCCGGCGGTCGACCACAACTGTCCACCGGCGTGCGCGACGGCGGCGGCCGGTGGTTGTCCCGGATCGACGGTACGGCATTGGAGGCCAAGCTCGGCACCGGGATCTACTCGCTGCACAGGGCCGAACTCCACGACATCCTGCGGGGAGCCCTCCCCTCGGACCGCGTCGTCACCGGGGCCGAGGTCACCGACATCACGCAGGACTCGACACAGGCGCTCGTCCACTACACCGGCGCGGGCGGGTCGGCGACCGTCGGCGCCGATCTGGCCGTCGTCGCCGACGGCGTCAACAGCCGCACGCGCGCCCGACTGTGGCCGGACGCCCCGGCCCCCGTCCACAGCGGCTCGACCGTCTGGCGCGGAGTGACGACCGAGGCGTTCCTGCCCGCCCCCGACATCGCGCAGACCCTGCACGACGGCGCCGAGATCGGCGTCATGCCCATCCGCGACGGCCGGGTGTGCTGGCACCTGGTCGCCAAGGCGAAGGCGGGAGTGCGCTACGACGACGAATGGGCCGAGGTGCGGCGCCGCGTCGACGGCCTGCACGACCCGATACCGGCCCTGCTCCGGGCCACTGCCCCGGAAGCCGTCCTGCACCACGACATCGACATCCTGGGCACCCCCTTGGACACGTACGTGGCAGGCCGCGTCGCCCTGCTCGGCGACGCCGCCCACGCGATGCCCCCACACCTGGGCCAGGGCGCGTGCATGGCCATCGAAGACGCCGTCGTCCTGGCCGCGTCCCTACACGCCCACCACAACCAGGCCGGCGCCCTGGCCGCGTACGACAACACCCGCCGCCCCAGAGTCGCTGCCGTGACCAAGGCCTCGCACCGCATGGGCCGCATCCAAAAGGCGGAAGGCCGCCTGGCGGTAGCCGTGCGCAACACCGCGATGCGCCTGACCCCATCGGCAGTGGCGATGAAGGCAATTCTCGAATTCGCCGACTGGACACCCCCGCGGATCCCACTGCCCGACACCGGGACGACGGCGTAGCCGCAGGGATCTCTGCGACCGGGACGATGGCGAGCCCTGGTCAGTCCCGGTCGCCGGTGCGGAAGACCCCGTCCCGCGCGAGCCGGACCAGGACCGGGGTGCCCATCTCGTCGAACCACGCCGGGGGCCGAGGCGAGACGAAGGCTGCGGCCATCGCCTCGAACCAGGCCGCGAACGAGGGGAAGTCTGTTACGGCGTCGGCCTGTTCGTCCCATGTGCCGGCCGAGAGGCAGCGTGCCCGAGGCTCGTCCCGATGGTGGTAGTAGACCGGGTACTCGCCGTCCGCGGAGGGCTGTGCGACGTCGAAACACCACACCGCCTCGTCACCGGCTTCGGCGAACCCGACCAGGTGACGACGAAATCTCGTTGGCCGGCCGGTCCCGAAGTGCGATGATGCGGCCGATTCCCCTACGGAGGGCCTTTGTTCGTTTTCGTCTGCGCGGGATGCGATGCCGAGCTGACCGTCGCGTTGTACCGAGTGTGCCTTCCGGTCCACGCTCGCCAGGTATACGGCAACGGCGTCCAGCTTCCGGTGCTCATGGAACCGGGGACGTTCGCCCTGGACCCCGACCCCTGGGAACGACCACGGCGCACAGAGGACGAGCCTTGCGCGCCGGCCGACGCCCTTCCCGGCGAGGAGCGCGGCGACATCGTCATCGCGCCGGGCGACATCCGCGGAACCCGGCTGATTCCCGACATGCGCGGCGGCGCCTGCTGTGGCATCGACGGCGCAGACGGCCCCAACCTGGTCTGTATGGCATGCGACCTTCCCGTGGCCACCAGGATCGACGACTGTTCACTGTGGCAGGCGGTGCGGCTCGACCGGCACGCCGTGCGCCGCGTCCGCGTCGGGATCGACCCAGCGCCGTCGTCCTGGGAGGAGTTGACCGACAAGGGCGAGGGCACGTCCCCGGTCGCGCCGATCGCCACGTGGGGAGGACGGCTCGGATCCAACCGCTGCTGGTCGTGGAGCCCGCAGTGGGCGGCGGCGGCCGGCCGGGCCCTCGCCCACCTGCTGGTGGCGTCCGAAGGAAGTCCGATAGGGGTCCCGGACGGTCTGACCGCCGACATGTTCCGACCTGCCCTCGACGCCGCGTTGCCCGCGGGCCTGCCGCCGCGGTGCGCGGTCCTGGCCGGACCGGGCCATCCTGCCCCCGGCGGGAGCGGGATCGTCCTCGTACCGGTCCATCCGCAAACCGGCCACGTCTGGATGCCCAGCGGGCCGGCCGCGTCCGCGTACCCGGTGCCGCTGCCCCTGGGGGTGTGGCTGTGGCTGACCTCCCACCGGCCGTACCCGCCGATGCCCGCGTCGGGTCGCATGCCCCGGGACGTCCTCCGGGACGACCCGATCCCGCTGCTGCCCAACGGCCCCTTCCAGGCCGACCGGGGAACGTTCGAACGGACCCTGCTCGGGCTGACGGCAGCTCAAGCCCCGTGGCTACGCGAAGCCCTCGCGCGCCACGCGTCCGTCGGCCTTTTCCAGACGAGTGGCGTAGTTGGGGCCGCCGACATACGTTCCGTCGGTACGGCAAGTCGGGCCCCGACTCCATGACTCAGCCGGCACGGCATCGATCCGCACCAGCGCGCCGGGTCGGACGGACGGCGCCGACGTGAACCGGGCCTCGGGCCATGCGCTGTCAGGGTGCGAGCCGGGATGGTGTCGTTGGTTCGTCTCGGCGCGGTTCGGCGGCGCGTCCTGACGGTCGGATGCGAAGGCGGAAAATCGGCGAAGCCACTTGTGGGTTCCGGCTACGCTGCCGCCGCATGAGTGAACCCACCACCGTCAGTGCCCTGTTCCATCCCGACGACTTGGCCGGTGCGGTCGAGCGTGGTCTGGTGGCACGTCGGCGCCATCCGCAACTTCCGTTGTCGATCTACACCTACACCCGGACCTGCGTGTTCGAGCGGCGATGGACACCGGTGACGCTGCGCTGTCGCGGACTGGTCGTGGAAGATGGCACCGACCGGATCGTCGGGCCCTGCCTGCCGAAGTTCTTCGGCCTCGCGGAACACGACCTCGGCGCGGCCTACGCGCCCGCGCTGCCGGACGGCGGATTCGAGGCGTTCGACAAGGAAGACGGCTCGCTGGGCCAGGTGTTCCACTACGCCGGCCGTTGGCGAGCCGCGTCCAAGGGGGCGTTCGTCTCCCGGCAGGCCGGATGGGCCCAGGACTGGCTGGACGAGCGGGACACCGACGCGCTCGACCCGGTGCTGGGCTATGTCACCGAGATCATCCATCCCGACAACCGCATCGTGGTCGACAACGGCTCCGAGCGCACCCTTGTCCTCCTCGCCGTACTCGGCCCCGACGGCACCGAACAACCCCTCGCCGCGCACGCGGACGACTGGATCGCCCTCGGCGGACGCGTGGTTCGTTCCCGGCCCGTCGCCTCACTCGCCGAACTGGCCCGCGCCGCCGCCGAGAACCGCCTGCCGGACGGCACGGCCATCACCGGGACGACGGCCGAGGGGTGGGTGCTGCGCCACACCTCCGGCAGGCGGGTCAAGCTCAAGTTCACCGACTACGTGCGGCTGCACCGGATCCTGACCGGGGTGACCGAACGGGACATCTGGCGCTACCTCGGCATGCAGCGCTTCGCCGGCCGCGACCCGCGCCATGTCGCGCACGCCCTCTCCTGCTCGGAGGCGGAGGTCACCGCCCAGACCGCCCCCTTCGACGCACTTCTCGACCTGGTCCCGGACGAATTCGACGCCTGGGTACGGGCGGTCGCGGACCGGCTGATGGACGAGGCCGCCGCAATCGAGGCGGCCACCCGGGCGGCGTTCGCGGACGCATCCCATCTCCTGGCCGATCGCGCCGCGTTCGCCCACGCGGCCTCCGCGCACCCGGACGCGCGGATCGGTGCCGGGATGTTCCAACTCCGCGACGGGCGCCCCATCGACCTGCCGATCTGGCGGACCGTCAAGCCGGACCCGACGGACGCATTCCGGCTCGACGACGAGACCTGACCCACCCCGACACCGTGCGCTCCGCGCCCGGAGCGACAACCAGCCTTCGCGGAATCCTTCGACCCACGCCTTGAGACCATGAGGGGCGCGACGACCCCGGGCAAAGGTGGGAAAAGTCCATGTATGCCCAGACAGGTAAGGGCCAGTGGGGCAAGGAGAGGTCGCGGCGGGCGAGCCGGACGCGGTTGCGGGCGGTCATGCGGTGACGGACGGCGCGCCGGGTGGATTCGGTCCGTGGGTGCTCGTCGCCGACCCACGCACCGAACCGAGTGCCACCCACCGCGCCCGGGAACGGCACGTGAGCGAACTCGGGACACCGCTGCTCCTGAACCGGGCGGCGATCGGCACGGCCGGGGGAGGTCAGGTGGTTTGCAGGGTGGTGAGGTACTCCTCCCAGGTTCGGACGCCTACCGCGTGCTGCCGCGTGACCAGCTGCCCGGCGCGGAAGCCGGCGCCCGCCTTGCCCGGGACGCGTACGGGCACGACCCTTCGCCGCTTGCCCGTCGCCTCGAGCCAGGAACGGGCCAGGTCCGACGCCTCGTAGACGCGCGGACCGCCCATGTCCGGGACCCGCCCGGCCGGCACGCCCAGCGCCAACTCCACCAGGCGGTCGGCCACTTCACCCTGGTCCACCGGTTGGCACTCGGTCTTCGACGGGACGAGGACGACGGGCGCCTTGGCCAGCACGCCGAACGCCTTGTTCAGCAACTCGGGGAACTGCGTCGCGCGCAGATTCGTCCACGGGATGCCCGACTCGGCCAGCAACCGCTCACCCTCGACCTTGATCCGGTAGTAGGAGTACGGGATCCGGTCGACGCCGACGATCGAGATGTTCACGATGTGCCCGACTCCGGCCCGCCGCGCCGCGTCCAACAGGTGCCGCCAACCGGGGATGTCGTGCTTCGGCCGCCGCGTGTCCGACGCGCAGTGGATGATCGTGGCGACGCCGTCGAACGCCGCGTCGAGGCCCGAACCCGTCTGCAGGTCGGCGGTCACCCAGGTCACCCCCGGGTCGTCGGGCAGCGTCGTCCCGCGGGTCATCGCCCGCACCGGCACGCCGGCACGCCGTACCCGGTCCCGTACCTCACGCCCCAGCACACCGGTCGCACCCGTCACCAGGATCACGTTCTCGCTCATCGGTCCTCCTCGGCACGGGGACGCCGCACCTGCGCGACGTCGCCCTCGTCGGCAAGGAACCGGACGGCTACGCGTTACGTGACAACTCTCGGCATTGTTCTTCGAGAAATTTCAGCTTCTCCGGATTCCGGACCATCCGCACGCCCGAGATGCCCTCCGCGCCGACCTCCACCACCGCGGCCGTCGTGAGCGCTCCGCCCTCCCAACCCAGCAGCGCCGTGTCGCCGTTGACCTCGGCGAAGCCGAACTCCGTACCGGAGGAGAAGCGCGCCACCAGGCCCAGAAGGAACCGGGCCACCTTGTCCCGACCGAAGACCGGGCGCGTGGACGCGGAGACCTTGCCACCGCCGTCGGACCACGCCACCACATCGTCCGCGAGCAGCGCCTCCAGTTCGTCGAGCGCCCCCTCGGCCGCCGCCGCGAGGAAGCGCGCCAACAGGTCGGACCGCACCGCCGCCGGAGCCTCGAAACGCGGCCGCCCGGACGCGAGACGCAGCCTGGCCCGCCGGTGCGTCTGCCGGGAGTTGGCCTCCGACCAGTCCAGCACCTCGGCGATCTCCCGATGGCTGTACCCGAACGCGTCCCGCAACACCACGACCGCCCGCTCCGGCGGCGACAACCGCTCCAGCATCACGAGCATCGCCATCGACACCGCGTCCCGCTGTTCGGCGGTCTCCAACGGCCCGAGCACCCCGGTGTCCGTCCGCACCGGCTCGGGCAACCACGGCCCGACGTACTCCTCGCGCCGGGCCCGCGCGGACGTCAGCCGGTTGAGGCACAGATTCGTCAGCACCTTGGCCAACCACGCCCCCGGCGCGTCGATGTGTCCCCGCTCGGCCGCGTGCCAGCGCAGATACGCATCCTGCACCGCGTCCTCGGCCTCCGCCGCCGACCCCAACATCCGATACGCGATCCCGAACAGCCGCCCCCGCTGCGCCTCGAACTCGGCGGTCGGATCGGGCAGCGGGTCGACGGTCACGAAACCCACCGTACAAGTCCCAACCCCGCACCCGCCGAAGCGGTGTCCGGCGCCGCGCCGCGAGTCAGGTCAGTGCGTCCCGCCGGGTCAGTACGCCGCCCAGCGCGGTCGCCGCGGCGCGTAGGGCGGCCACGTGTGCCTCGGGGCGGAAGCGGGGGCTGGGGCCGGCCACGCTGATCGCCGCGATCGGCTCGTCGTCCGGGCCCAGGACGGGTGCGGCCACGCACACCAGACCGAGCGCCGACTCCTCGTACTCGAAGGCGACACCGTTCTCCAGCACCGCGTCCAGCTGGCGGCGCAACAACCCGGGCGCGACCACCGTGTGCGGGGTGCGCCGCTCGGGCGGACCGGAGAGCACGGTGCGTCGCAGCTCGTCGTCGCCGTGCGCGAGCAGCGTCTTGCCGATCGCGGTGCAGTGCATCGGCATCCGGCCGCCGACCCGGGAGGGGCTGCGGGCCTGCCGATGCCCGCCGATCTTGGCCACGTAGACCACGTCCGTGCCCTCGCGCACACCCAGGTGCACGATCTCGTGGGTGCGCTCGTACAGGTCCTGGAGGAAGGGCATGGCCAGTTCGAGCAGTCCGCGCTCGACGGATGCCCGCATGCCCAGCTCGAACAGGGTGCCGCTGAGCCGGTAACCCCCGGCAGCCGGTCCAGCAGCCGCAGCGCCACCAGCTCCCCGGTGAGCCGGTGCACGGTGGCCTTGTGCAGGCCCGTGCGGCGCACCAGCTCGGCGAGCGCGACGGTGCGGTCGTCGACGGTGAACGCCTCCAGGATGGCGGTCGCCTTGCTCAGAACACTGTTGCGGTCGGGGGAGTCGGGCACCCGACCAGCGTATCGCTGAGCGAGACGCTTTGATTGTGGGCGATCGTCGAGGGTCACGAAGATGCCGATATGACGAGTACTTCCCCCCACGGCGAGGACGCGGTGCGCGCCGCGGCCGAACGGCTGCTCGACGCGGCCGCGACCGGCATCCCCTGCGCCCCGGTCCGCGACCTGATCGGTCCGGGCGAACTGGCCGCGGCGTACGCCGTCCAGCGCCGGATCGTCGACGACCGCATGGCCCGCGGCGCTCGGGTCGTCGGCCGCAAGATCGGCCTCACCTCCACCGCCGTCCAGCGGCAACTGGGCGTCGACCGGCCCGACTTCGGCGTGCTCTTCGACGACATGGGCTACGCCGTCGGCGACGTGGTCCCTACCGCGCGGTGCTGCAACCGCGCGTCGAGGCCGAGGTGGCGTTCGTGCTCGGCGCCGATCTCGCCGACGGGCCGCTCGACCCCGCCCAGGTGCACGATGCCGTCGACCACGCGGTCGCGGCCCTGGAGATCTGCGGCAGCCGGGTGCGCGACTGGGACATCCGCTTCGCCGACACCGTGGCCGACAACGCCTCGTCCGGCGCGTACGTCCTGGGCACCGTGCGCAGGGGCCTGGACGAATTCGTGCCGCGCGAGGTGCGGATGACCATGACGGTCGGGGGAGAGGCGGTCTCCACCGGCACCGGCGCCGCCTGCCTGGGCGACCCGATCGAGGCGGTGGCCTGGCTGGCCCGGCAGGCCCGCGACCTCGGCGATCCGCTGCGCGCCGGGCAACTCGTGCTCTCCGGCGCGCTGGGGCCGATGCACCCCGTGGCGCCCGGGGACAGCGTCCGTGCCGACATCACCGGGCTCGGCACGGTCGCGATCGACTTCGGCCCGGACTTCGACGAGGAGGGTTCATGACCAGGACCAAGGTCGCCGTCATCGGATCGGGCAACATCGGCACCGATTTGATGATCAAGGTGCTGCGCACCGCCGAACACCTGGAAATGGGTGCGCTGGTCGGCATCGACGCCGACTCCGACGGCCTGGCCCGCGCCCGCCGGCTCGGCGTCCCGACCACCCACGACGGGGTCGAGGGGCTGATCGCGATGCCGGGATTCGACGAGATCGCGATCGTCTTCGACGCCACCTCGGCCAAGGCGCACGCCCACAACGCGGCCCGGCTGCGGCCGTACGGCAAGCGGCTGATCGACCTGACGCCCGCGGCGCTGGGGCCGTACGTCGTCCCTGCGGTCAACCTCGAACAGCACCTCGACGCCGACAACGTCAACATGGTCACCTGCGGCGGACAGGCCACCATCCCGGTGGTCGCCGCGATCGGCGCGGTGGCCCCGGTCGCGTACGCCGAGATCGTGGCGTCCATCGCCTCGAAGTCCGCCGGGCCGGGCACGCGCGCCAACATCGACGAGTTCACCGAGACCACCTCGGCCGCGATCGTCGAGGTCGGCGGCGCCCGGCGCGGCAAGGCGATCATCGTGCTCAACCCCGCCGAGCCGCCGCTGATCATGCGCGACACCGTCCTGGCGCTGGTGGGCACGCCCGATTTCGACCCGGTGGAGCCGATCCGGGAGGCGGTGGCCGCCATGGTCGCCGCCGTCGCCGAGTACGTGCCCGGCTACCGGCTCAAGCAGGAGGTCCAGGTGACCCCCGTCCCCGCCGACCAGCCGCTGGAGACCCTGCTCGCTCCCGGCACGGATCGGCCCACCCACCAGGTCTCGGTGTTCCTGGAGGTCGAGGGCGCCGCCCACTACCTGCCCGCCTACGCCGGAAACCTCGACATCATGACCTCGGCCGCGCTCCGCGTCGGCGAACGGATGGCGGCCCGCGACGCGGCCCGCGGCCCGGGCGCCGACAGCGGCCGCGGCACCACCCGCCGGCACGTGGAGGCCGCCTCGTGAGCACCACCCCGATCCACGTCCAGGACGTCACCTTGCGGGACGGCATGCACGCCGTGCGGCACCGGATCACCCCCGCGGACGTCGCGCGCATCGTCGCAGCCCTCGACCGGGCCGGCGTGGACGCCATCGAAGTGGCGCACGGCGACGGCCTCGCGGGCGGCTCGCTCAACTACGGCCCCGGTTCGCACAGCGACTGGGCCTGGATCGAGGCCGCCGCCTCCGTCCTGGAGCGCGCCCGGCTGACCACCCTGCTGCTGCCCGGCGTCGGCACCATCCACGACCTGCGACGCGCCTACGACCTGGGGGTCCGCTCGGTTCGCGTCGCCACGCACTGCACCGAGGCCGACATCTCCGCGCAGCACATCGCCGCGGCGCGTGAACTCGGCATGGACGTCTCCGGATTCCTGATGCTCTCGCACATGGCCCCGCCGGAGGCACTTGCCCGACAGGCCCGGCTGATGGAGTCGTACGGCGCACACTGCGTCTACGTCACCGACTCCGGCGGCCGGCTCACCATGAACGACGTCGCCGCCCGCGTGCGCGCGTATCGGGAGGTGCTGCGGCCGGAGACCGAGATCGGGATCCACGCCCACGAGAACCTCTCGCTCTCGGTGGCCAATTCGGTGGTCGCGGTGGAGAACGGCTGCTTCCGCGTGGACGCCTCGCTGGCCGGGCACGGCGCGGGCGCCGGGAACTGCCCGCTGGAGGCGTTCATCGCGGTCGCCGACCTGTCCGGCTTCGCCCACGGCTGCGACCTGTTCGCGCTCCAGGACGCCGCCGACGACCTGGTTCGTCCGCTCCAGGACCGCCCGGTCCGGGTCGATCGGGAAACCCTCACCCTGGGCTACGCGGGCGTCTACTCGTCCTTCCTGCGCCATGCCGAAGCCGCGTCCGCGCGCTACGGCGTGGACGTGCGCGACCTCCTCATGGAATGCGGCCGCCGAGGTCTGGTCGGCGGCCAGGAGGACATGATCGTCGACATCGCGCTCACCCTGTCCGCCTGACGGGCGCCGCCGGCGCGCATGCCCGCGCGTGTTGTGCGGGTACCGGCCGTGCAAGGTCTTCCGGGAAATCGTGAGGTGACACCGTGACCACCGTGCAGGACTACAAGGATCTGTGTGCCCGGATCGCCGCGCATCACCGCGAGCGACTGGACGCGGTGTTCGCGGGCGAGGCCGAGCCGGGCGCACTGACGCCACCCGAGTGGGCGAAACCGTTGGACCTCGTGCCCCCGGACGACCTGCCCTCGAACCTCGGGCCCGCGACCGACGCGTACGGGCGGTGCGGGGTGCGCGCCCTGGAGGGCCGGCGGGAGGACGTCGCGCGGATCCTGGGGGAATTCCGGGACAGGAAGATCACCCAGGAGTGCGCAGAGGAATGGAACAGGGAGTCCGCGACGACCCGGAAGCGGGAACAGCAGAAAGGAGACGACGAGTACCTCGAAGAGATCGTCCGGGCGATCGACGCGGCCGGTGACGACGAGGACGTCATCGCCAAGACGGTCGAGATCTACACCGCGGCGTACGACGCGCTCGTCGGAGCGTGGGCGGTTGTCGGCGAGTGCCTGCGCGATTGGCTGACGACACGCGTCGAACGGATCGACGCCTGTTTCGAACGCGCGATTGGAACCGAACCCGAGACGGATGCCCCGGAGCAGGACACCGACCTCCCGCCCGTCCCGGTCGACGACCCGGTCGGCCAGGCAGTCTCACCATGAGCGGCACTACCGGCGACGTCACCCTTCCGTCCCGGTCCCGGCGCCGTCCCGCAAGGCCGCCACCGCCGCCTCCGGGGCGTCGGCACAGGCACCGCGTCGGGCGCCATGCCGTGCTTGCGGCGCAGGCGGCAGCCCCAATACGTCGGCCAGGACCGGGGACACCCCCGAGTCGGGGTCCGGGCCCCGGTCCGCCGACAGCACGGCGAGCCGGGCGCGGCGATCGGTGATGGCTTGCGCGGCTCGGCCACCGATCGTTGTTCCCCCGTATGGATGCGATCTCTCGGCATGATGTGACGCCTTCGGGCCGCGCGGGTGGGTCCGGGTCCGCCACGGGCCCGGACCGCCCCCGCGAACGCGACGCGCGGCGGCCGGGTGCGCAGCGGATCCGCCTCATGCCCGAGCGCGCCTCGGTGCCGCGCCGCGTCGTCAGTGCGAAGCGTGCCGCGCGCCCCCGACGGGGGACACGTGGGCGCGGGTCCGTTCGGTGTCGTCGGGCGGCGGGCCGTCGGGTGCGGTGGGCCTGCCGTACCAGTCCAGGCAGACGATCAGGGCGTCGTCGTCGGGGATGGGGCGTCCGCGGTGGCCGGTGAGTTCGCGCAGGACGGCGCGGGGCATCTCGGCGGGCGGCAGCAGCCGGGTGGCGCTGATCGCCCGGGCCAACGCGCGGTCGCCGTAGGCTTCGCCGGCCGGTGAGGCGACCGCGTGGACCCCGTCGCTGACGAAGACCAGCCGGTCGCCGGGCCGGACCCGGAATTCCTGCGCCTTGTAGTCGGTCTCCTCGAACATGCCCAGAGGCAGTTGCGCGTCGAAGTCGACCGCGGTCACCGTTCCCTCGCGCAGGAGCAACAGGCGCGGGGAACCGGCGTCGATCACCTGCACCCACCCGGTGGTCAGTTCGAAGTCGAGCAGCAGGACGGACAGGTAGGCGTTGCCGCGGTGCCGGGCGTAGACGGCCTGGTCGGCGAGGGCCGCCTGGTCGGCGAGGGGAATTCCGGCGCGTCGGGCGTTGCGCAGGGCGTTGATCGTGAGGTTGCTGAGCAGGGCTGCGTCGATGCCCTCGCCCATGCCGTCGGTCACCGTCAGCGTGAGGTGGTCGGCGGTGGCGGACCAGTCGAAGTTGTCGCCGTGGACGGCGTAGGCGGGTTCGAGTTGGGCGCCGATGGCGTATTCGTCGCGTCGGTAGGCGTGGCCGGGCAGGAGTTGCCACTGCATCTCGGCCGCGAGGGTCAGCCGGTCCTTGCGTCGGGCGCAGCGGTAGAGGTCGGTGTCGCGTTCGGCGACGGTGATCGCGTGGGCGAGCATCTCGGCGATGTCGACGAGTTCGCTCCGCACGGCCGGCGAACAGGCGTCGGTCGGGAGGGTGACGGAAAGGACCCCGAGACGGTCGCCGCGTACCGTCACCGGGAGGTGGACGATCGTGGCCGGGCCGCGTTGCTCGTGCGCGGGTTCCTGCGCGCCGAAGACCCGACCCTGGGGGCTGTTGTCGATGGAGAGGTGTTCGGCGGCCGGAGGGAGCGCGGACACCGATTGCAGGACGGTCAGACTGTAGTCGGCCATCAGCAGGTCGACGGCTCCTGCCCGGCAGTGCCGCGTGAGCACGCCGCGGATGGCGTCCAACAGCCCATGCGCGGGTGCGGCGCGCAGCGCACGCTCGGCTTCCTCGTATACGTTCACAGTATTTTCTTCAGCCGTTCTCTGCGGATGCGGTACGGGGGCACCCTCATGGCGTGTTCGGCGAACGGCCGGACGGCCAGTCGAATCAATCGCCTTTATAGCGTCTATTGTGGTGACGGCACGGCCGTCGGAGAGGCGGCCGTATCGGGCGTCGGAGTAAGGCGGTGAGCGGGGTTACCTTCTCTCGACACGACCAGTCGGACGAGACGGCGCGTGTGGCGACCGCGGCGGCCGAGTTGCTCGAGATGTTGTTGGGGCGTGCCTCCACGGCACCGGTTTCCCCATCACAGCTGCGGGTGTTGTTTCTGCTGGAGCGGCACGAGGGCATCAATCTGCGTACGTTGGCCGACGGCTTGCGGTCGACGCCCTCCTCGACGAGTCGCCTGTGTGACCGCCTTCAGGCGGTGGGTTTCGTCGAGCGCCTGCCCAGCGCCAACAGCCGCCGTGAACTCCAGTTGCGGCTGAGTGGCCGGGGCTGCGCCTTCCTGGCGGATCTGCGGGCCCGCCGTGAGCAGGAACTGGCGGTGGTCACGGCGCGCATGTCGGGCGAGTCCCGGGCGATGCTGCTGAAGGGACTCGAATCCCTGCGGAACGCCGCCGGGCCCGTCACGGACGAGGCGACGGGCGATGCGTCCCTGTCCTCGCGTGCGCGCACCGCCTGATGAGGCGATCGGCCGCGTCGGGTGACAGGCGCGGTACGCCCGCCGCACCGTGTGCGGGGGGTGCCGGGTACGGGAGCGCGGTCGACGGCGGTGCGAACCACGCGGACCGCAAACGTGTCGAGCGGATGTCGGCCGACGTCGACGTCCCATGGTGGCGGCTGCCTTTCGTCGGATGGGCGAGCGATGGCGCTCGGTGGCAAGCCGGCGATGCGCACGTCACGTCGAGTCGTTCTCCGACGCCGACGGCTCTGCCTCGCCCCGACGTCCCGATGCGAAGCGTATCGAATTATTGATCCATGACAAATGTTGCGGTCAGACATGTGTCCGGGCTTCGGCGTGTCCGATCCGCCGCCGCCCGCCGTCCCGCCGACGCGCTCAGGGGGAGGGCATGGACCCGCCTTCGTCGCCTCCTGCGGCGAAGCCGCGCCCGTCCGTGTCGGTGGGCTCGGTGAGGTATCCGCCGACCCCGGTGATTTCGAGCAGCCGGGTCAGTCGCACGGGTTGTCGGTGCAGGTGCAGGGCGATTCCGGCGGTGTGTGTGCGGCGACGCAGTCCGATCAGGACGGACAACCCGCCGGAGTCGATCGCGGTCAGGCCCTCCCAGTCCAGGTGCAGATGACGCAGCGCCGGTCCGTACCGCCGCAGATGCGTGTCCAGCACCGCGTTCACCCTCTCGGTGAACGCGGTGCCGGTGTCGTACTCGAGATCTCCCCGAATGGCCAGATGCAGCGACCGGGTGTCGCCGGCCCGAACGTCGACGGAGAACTCGACGGGCTTGGGGGAGGTCATACCGCTTCCGGGCCGGAGTGGGCGGGTGCCGCGGGCAGGGTGTCGGTCGCGGCGCGGATGAAGCCGAGAGCGCGGGGAAAGTCGTGCAGTTGTTCGGCGAGGATGTCCAGCCCCAGACGCAAACCGGCCGCGGGCACGCGGCGGGCGGTGAGTATGTCCCTGGTCCAGTCGACGAAGGAGGTGAACAGGTCCGCCTCGTCGACGTAGAGGGCCGTCGCGAGGAAGTCCACGATATGGGCCAGGTCTTCGGCGGTTCGTTCGCGCTGGGCGGCGCTGTACGCGCGCATCCCGGGCCCGCGCTCGTCGAGGGCGACCAGGCACTGCCGCACCAGGGCGGTGCGGTTGGACTTGACGAACGTGTACTCCTGATCGGCCAGATGGGGCAGATCGTCGATCTCGTGCCGGCGCTCCGCGTGCCGGCCGGTGATCCCCCGGGCGAGCCGGTCCGCGGCGCGTCGCGCGTCGGGGGCCCAGGCGTCGGCTCCCAGGAGACGGGCGTAGCGGCCGTCCGCGCCGAAGGCGGCGCCGCCGACCATGACCGGGATGCCCAGCGACTGCACGGCGGTGATCGCCTGGTGTGCGGTGGGCAGGTGGGTGGGCAGCGAGGCCGACAGCAGGGCGGCGGTCGGGTTGCTCTGATGCAGGTGCGCGATCAGGTGCGGAGTCGGGGTGTGGGCGCCGAGGAAGTCCACCCGCCAGCCGCGCCGGGTGAGCGTCTCGGCCAGCAACCGGGCGGGCAGGGAATGCCATTCGCCGTCCACGCACGCGACCGTGACGTTGCCCCGCGTCCGCGACGGGTGCGGCACGGGGTGGTGGTGGGCGAGAACGGCGATGACCCGGTCGATGATCGCGGTGGCGGCGTGCTCCTCGACCACACCGATCCGGTCCGCCGCCCATTCGAGCCCGACTCGGCGCTGCACGGCGGCCACGACGTCGAGGAGCAGGGTCTCACCATCGGCCCCGGCATCGGCCGCCGCGGTGGCCAGTGCCATCGCGCCCGGCTCGTCCCGGCCGATCACGGCCGTCCACAGTCGCTCCGCGAGATCGGAGGGTATGCCCGGGGTCGAGGCGTCCGCCTCCCCGTCGCCCGTCTTCGCGGTGCCCGTCGTGACAGTGTCCGTCTTCACAATGCTCGCCTTACCGTGCTCGCCTCGACCGTGCTCGTCGTCACGGTTCCCGCCGTCGTGGCTCGTGGCCCTCGCGGTCCCGGTGGTCGTCCGCGACGGGGAATCCGTCGAGACCGCCGGCCGGGTTGGTGATCGCCAGGGTGGCCATGTCGTCGTGACCACCGCCGCCCAGCCACTGGGCCGCCAGCATCTGGACCCGCTCGACCAAGGCCTCCGCCGGCATGCGCGCACACTCCCGCAGGGCCTCGCGCAACCGCTCCTCGCCGTACAACTGGTCACCCAGCGGCCCGCCGCGCGCCTCGGTGATCCCGTCCGTGTACAGCAGACAGGTCTCGCCGGGTGCCAGTGCCACGTCCACGCTCCGCGACCGGACGTCGGGCAGCGCCCCCACGAGGGTGCCGCCGGTCGCGGCTTCCTCCACCCGCCCGTCGGCGCGGACGATCAACGGCGGCAGATGTCCGGCGCTGGTCAACCGCAGCAGCACCTGCCCCGCGCTGCGCCGTACGGAGGCCAGGACCAGGGTCGCGAACCGGGTGTGGTGGGAGTTCATCAACGCGTCGTTGAGCAGGACGAGGATCTGCTGGTGATTCCCGGACAGCGGCAACAGCGCGTGCAGGACACTGCGGATCTTTCCGGTCAGCACGGCCGCTTCCAGGCCCTTGCCCGCCACGTCGCCCAGCACGACGAACGTCTCCTGGGACGCGTCCGCACCGGGATGGACGTCATAGAAGTCACCGCCGACCCGTTCGTGGTCCTGCGAGGCCCGGTAGACGCCGGCGTACTCCACGCCGTGCACCCGCTCCAGCCGCGGCGGCAGCAACTCCCGCAGCAGCGTGGTCGTGATCGAGGCCTGCTCCGCGTACAGCCGTGCCGCGGACAGGGCGGCGCCGGCCCGTGCGGCGAACAGCCGCGCGAACACCTCCTCGCCGTCCGTGAACGCCCGGTGCGTGCTCGCGCGCAGCAGGATCAGCACCCCGGCCGGCACTCCGTGTCCGGGCAGTGGGGTGACGATCACCGAGCCGATCGGACCGGCGAAACCGGGCGGCACGCTCCAGTCGGGGATGTCCTCCGGGTCGATCCACCGGGTCGGGACCGGTGGGAAACCCTGCAACGCCTCCGCCAGTCCGGGAACCGTGCGCGGATCGATCGACGCCACGGTGCGCGTGATGCCGCCGCCGGCCTGCGCGTAGGTCAGCGCGTGCCGGCGACCCTGGGCCGGGGCGACGACCACCGCGGCGTCGGCCAGGTGATCCGCGGCCATCCGCGCCGTCACCTCCGCGCATCGTTCCAGGTTCAGCGACGACAGCAGCGCGCCGGAGATGTCCGCCAACAGTTCGGCACGTTCGCGCTCGTTGCGCAGTGCCTGCTCGGCTCGACGAAGATCGGTGTCCTCCACGAGCCACCACACCACATCCCCGTTCTCGATCTGCGAGGGATGCGCTTCGAACGTACGACCCGACACGGCGCCCGACACCGCCCCCGAGGCGCCGCGGCCGAGTGCGGGCGGCGGTGGTGCGCCTGTGCGAGCCAGTGCGGCAGGCCGCCCGCGGTCAGCCCTTCGCCGACCTCCTCGGCATGCGCGAGCAGTCGGCGCGCGCCTTCGTTGGATCCGATGACGTCCCCGTCGGCGTCGACGACGAGAACGGGGTAGGGGGCGTTGTTCCATACCGAGCCGACGTGAACGTCAGCGCCGCGCGGAGTCTGGGGTGTACCCGAAGTACGGATCACAAGCCGGGGAACGCATCGCGCGCACCCCACCACCTCTCTGTCGCTGGACAACAGTTGTCTTCCTGCAACCGTGTCCTATGCACCGGCCACACGCAACACCCGGCAGAAAACGGGTAATTCTGGATCAAAAGCGGCAAAAGCACCGTCTTGCGTGTCGCCGGATCGTGGCACCGGCCGAACCGTGTGCCCACACCCTCGATCATGATGTGGCCTGGGGGTCGCAGACGTGGGGGCCGGGGCGGTCGTGTGGAGGTGCGAATGACTCCCGCATTCGTCACGGCCGTCCCGGCTTGTTTCATCCCTGCCCGGAGAGTTGGTTTTCATTTCGCGGCCCGGTGGTGTTTTCGGGGTTTTTCGACAGTCGAGTGTCGCCCGGCGCACACGGAAAAGGGTGGGGTGCGGGTCGGCCCCGATTCGCGGGTTCGGCCCACACCCCACCCCGTCGGTCACACAGCGGGAGAGCGTGTCTGTCGCGTCTTGTTGTCGGATATACGACGGACCGTCGATGACGCGGTGTGGTCCGTGGTCTACCAGCGGTACCACCGGCCCCGCCGGCCGCCGGTGCCGGCCGAGCGGAATATGAAGCCCAGGGCCCACACGACCAGGACGATGACGGCTATCCACCACAGGGCCTGGAGCGCGAAGCCGGCGCCGAAAAGGATCAGGGCGAGAAGCAGGACGACCAAAAGGGGAATCATTGTTTTTACCTCCGCCCCACGTCTGCCCCGCCCGAGAGGCCGCATTCCCCGGAATCGGTGCGTTTCCCGCGGTCTTTCCCGGAAAGGATCCGCCGTTCGCTCCGTCCCGCCGGCGGCCGGGCGAGTCGGTGTCGCGCGGCGTCAGGTCCGGATGTCGGCATGGATGCTCTTGCCGTGCGGGTGGTGTTCGACGCTCCACCCGGGGCGAGGGTGTCGAGGACACGCAACCCGTGCCCGCCGTGGGGGCCGGGGGTACGGCGGACGGGCGGGCGTGGGGACGTGTCGGTGACGGTCAGGCGGACGCCGTGGGGGAGGGGCGTCAGGGTGAGCACGGCGCCGGCGTCGGTGTGGCGCAGGGCGTTGCCGACGAGTTCGGAGGTCACCCACACGGCGGTGTGAACACGTTCGCGGGCCCAGCCCCAATCGGTGAGGGTGTCGCGTACCGCGTGACGGACCAGGCGTAAGGTGCCCGGGTTGGGCGGCACGTCCCAACGGATCGTCTCGCGAGGGTGTGGCGATGCGGGTGGTTCGTCGTCCATGTCGATCTCCGGCGGTGACCTCGGCGTCGATGGACGGGCATCCCTGCCCGCGATCGACGATCCCAACTACCCCGGACGACGGCTTTCGTCCCTCTCCGCCGGCCGCCTCCGCTTCGCCGAGCCCTTCGGGATTCGCCGCCGCGCGTCACGGTGGAGAGGCCCCCTCGTAGGCGCACAGCACCGCGCGTACCGACCGCTTCGCGGCGCATCCGCCACGATGCCCGCGCAGCAGGTTCCACGCGAAGCACACCGCCATCGCGGCCACGACGACGCCCAGGACCGCGCCCGCCACCATCGGACCGTGGGTGAAGGAAGTGATCGCACACGCGATGGCGATCGTTCCCAGGCCCCACACGCCGGCCCGCAACACCGCCCACCACCCGACGCATCCGGGATTTCGGCCCCGCTGCCCGGTGAAGACGTGCCGCCCGGTGGCGCACAGTGTGTTGTCGACCCTGTCGAGCTGTGTCACGGCCGCTCCCCCTCGCGAGTGCCCGCTGGTACGACCGAGTATCGCCGCGCTCTCCTGCGCAGAGCGCACCGCGACGATCCTGTGACGCGCGGTCACACGATTGTGACGCGCGCGGCGAGCAGGGCGAGAGCGGCGTCGATCGGCGTTCACGTCGCGGTGTCGTTGCTGCATGATGGCGGTGCTGCTCGGGATCCGAGCCCGGTCGCCGGGGTGGCTGCCCCGTCCGCGGTCGTCACTGCCACCTGTGCGGGACGGTTGTCATGGCTCCCTCTTTCGAAGACGCGTTCCGAGCCGCTTCGGAGCGTCAGGCGCACGCGCGACACGAGCACGGGGATCGGGAGCGACGAGCGCAGGACGGTCGGTCGCAAGCCCGGGCGATCGCCGAACCGGCGCTCCGAGCACTGGCCGAGCCGGTGCGACGACAGTTGGAGGCGTCGCGGATACCGACGCAGACGCACACCGACCGCTCGCGGCGGGGCCTGTTCGCGAGCCGTGGCCGGCACTTTTGGCCACTCGCCCCGTCCTTCCGGGGAGCCGGGGAAACGCTGAACATCGCGGGATGGTCGTCGGACAGCCTCGTACTGACCCGCGACGGCCACTTCACGATGGACTACCGGCGGCCGGGATCGGAGGGCTTCGAGGCGCTGCTGACCGACATCGACATGGCCGACGCGAGTCGCCCTCCGGCGGGAACCAGGTCCGGCAGCCTGTTCGTCGACCGCGCGACGCGTCTGGTCCACTACTTCGGCAGGCTCGACAACGGCGTCGATGAGCAGGCCGTCCGCGAACTCTCCACCTACCTGGGCGACTTGATCGTGCAACTGGAACTCGTGGAGAGAAACCGCCGCAACGGCACGGCCTATGGGAGCCGAACAAGGTGACGAAGTGTGCTTGCGGCACCGTACCTGGCAGGATGCCGGACATGACGCGAGCCGAGGGACGGGACGAGTTTCGTCAGGCGCGGTCGTTCGGGGCCGCGGCGGACGCCTACGAACGTGGCCGCCCCTCCTACCCGCCGGAGGCCGTGGCCTGGCTGGTGCCCCAGGACGCGCGAACCGTGGTCGACGTCGGCGCGGGTACGGGCAAGCTGACCCGGGCGCTGCGGGCCCCGGGCCGGGAGGTCGTCGCGGTGGAGCCCTCGATCGGGATGCGCGAGCAGTTCTCGCACGTGCTTCCCGACATGCGGGTTCTGGACGGGACCGGGGAATCGATCCCGCTTCCGGATGCGAGCGTGGACGTCCTGGTCTGTGCGCAGGCCTGGCACTGGGTGAATCCGGACCGAGCCGTCCCGGAAGCCGCCCGGGTGCTGCGCCCGGGCGGGCGACTGGGCCTGGTGTGGAACTTCCGTGACGTATCGGTGCCTTGGGTGGCGGAACTCGACCGCATCCTGCGCGACTGCGCCGCGGCACCGACGAATGCCCGGCAAGTGGAGCACGTGGGCGCGCCGTTCGGGCCCGTCGAGCGGCAGGACTTCCGCTGGAGTCATCCGGTGTCGGCCGGAGAGGTCGTGGACATGGTCGCCTCCCGCAGCTATGTGATCACGCTGGAGCCCGCCGCGCGGGAGGAGTTGCTGTCCCGGGTCCGCACGCTGCTCGACGCGGAGCGCCCGGCGGAGATGCCCTATGTGACCGAGTGCCACCGAGCCGAGCTCGCGGCGCGGTGACCCGACTCGGCGGCCCGCGGCCGGGACCGAAGGGCCGCGCGGGGGGCACCGACCGTGTGCCGAGTGCCCCCGCGCGACCGTCGCCTCGTCAGCCGGCCGCGCGTACCGCTTCGCGGATCAGCTCGGCGACCTCCTTGGGCCGGGACACGGCCACGGCGTGCGAGGCGCCCTCGATCTCGACGATCGTCGCGCCGGCCCGCTTGGCTCCGAAGCGTTCGACCTCGGGGTTGATCGCCTGGTCCGCGCCGGCCACGAGCGCCCAGGAGGGCCTGGTCTTCCACGCGGCGGCCGAGGCCGTCTCCGTGAACGCCGAGGCGGCCAGCGGACGCTGCGCCACCGCGAGGACCCTGGTGGTGGCGGCCGGGACGTCGGCGGCGAAGATGTCCGGGAACGCCTCGGCCCTGATGGTGACTTCCACGGCGGGCTTCGCCCCCTCCGCGGGGTACGTCGCCTCGTTCAGGTTGTCGACGAGCGGCGACAGCGGGAAGCGGCCCTGCAACTCGCCCAGGCTCTCGCCCTCTTCGGTGACGTAGGCCGCTACGTAGACCAGCCCGACGACGTTGTCCGCGGTGCCCGCCACGGAGATGACCGCACCGCCGTAGGAGTGGCCGACGAGCACCACCGGACCGTCGATCCGCGCGACGACGGACGCGATGTAGGCGGCGTCGGACGCCAGGCCGCGCAGCGGGTTCGGTGGCGCGACCACGGGGATGTCATGGTTTTGCAGTTCCGCGATGACCCCGGTCCAACTGGCGGCGTCCGCGAAGGCCCCGTGCACGAGCACGGCTGTGGGGGTGGGATTCGTGGTCATGTTCGGGTGGTTCTTCCTGTTGTCGGAGGTCTCGGAGGTTGACGTGGAGCGCGGCGTCAGCCGGTGTGGAGCGCGGTGAGCAGGGTGCCGGCGGCCAGCGTGATGGCGGCCTGGGCGGCGTGGGTCTCACGGAGGGCGTTGAGCATGACGAAGTCGTGGATGATGCCCTGGAAGCGGACGGCGGTGACGGGGACGCCGGCTTCGCGCAGCTTGTTCGCGTACGCCTCGCCCTCGTCGCGCAGCACGTCGGCCTCGCCGGTGACGACCAGGGCCGGTGGCAGGCCGGTGAGCTGTTCGGTGGTGGCCCGCAGCGGGGAGGCGGTGATCTGCGCGCGCTCGGACTCGTCGGTCGTGTACTGGTCCCAGAACCACCGCATGCCGTCGCGGCGCAGGAAGTAGCCCTCGGCGAACTGGTGGTAGGAGGGAGTGTCGAAGTTCGCGTCGGTGACCGGGTAGAACAGCACCTGCTGCACGAGCGGGACGTCGCCGCGTTCCTTGGCCATCAGGGTCAGGGCGGCGGTCATGTTGCCGCCGACGGAGTCGCCGGCGACGGCCAGCCGCGAGCCGTCCAGGCTCCTGGACGCGCCCTGCCGGACGACCCACTGCGCGACCGCGTAGTTCTGCTCGATGGCGACCGGGTAGCGGGCCTCGGGGGAGAGGTCGTATTCGGGGAAGACCACGGCGGCGTTCGCGCCGACGGCGAGTTCGCGTACGAGGCGGTCGTGGGTGTGGGCGTTGCCGAACACCCAGCCCGCGCCGTGGATGTAGAGGATCACCGGCAGGGCCCCCTCCACGCCGGCGGGGCGCACGACGCGGGCGCGGACGCTGCCCGTCGGGCCGCCCGAGACGGTGATCCACTCCTCGTCGATCTGCGGCTTGTCGGCCCTGCCGGACTGCACCTCGTCGACGGCCTTGCGACCCTCGGCGGGCGGCAGGTCGAACAGGTAGGGCGGATTGGCGGTCGCTTCGGCGAACGCGGCGGCCGCCGGCTCCAGCACCGGCCGTACCGGCTCCACGATGTCGGACACGTGCATCTCCTGGATCTCGTGTGAGGTTGCGGCCCCTCCGGAACAGATGCGGCGATCTGCGGGGCCGTCGATCCTTACGCTAGAACTCCGAAAGCGCCGGAAATTGACCATCCGTGCACCGGTCTTGACCTCACAATGCATGCAAACGGCACGCCGTGCACTGTTACGTTGCGGTACGCGGGTGGTGTGCCGGTGCTTCAGGAGTCGCTGCCCAGGGCCTGGCCGATGGCCGCCCGGGAGGTGATCCCGAGCTTGGGGAAGATCCGGTACAGATGCGCCGAGACCGTGCGCGGCGAGAGTTGCAGCCGCTGACCGATGTCCTTGTTGGACAGCCCCTGCGCGGCGAGTCGTGCGATGCGCAGTTCCTGCGCGCTCAGCGAGGTGTTCGACCCCCCGACCGCGCCGACGGGATCGCCGGCGGCGCGCAGCTCCTGTTCGGCCAGTTGCCGCCACGAGTCGGCGCGGAGCCGACGGAACGTGTGATGGGCCTCGCGCAGCACGTCCCGGGCCTCGGCGCGGTGCCGACGACGCAGCCACGAGCCGTGCGCGAGGCGCAGACGTGCCATGTCGAATACCCACTGCGCGGCGCCGGGCACCGCGTACGCGTCCCGAAAGCGCGCGTCCGCGACCTGGTCCGGTGCGGTCGTCGCGGCGGCTGCCGCGAGCAGGAAGGCGTGGTGGTCGGAGATCTTCTCCATCCGCGCGGCTTCGCCGGCCGCCACGTGTGCCCGCGCCTCCGCGAGCCGGCCGGTACGCACCGCCGCCTCGACGAAGTCGAAGAAGGCGAGATGGAACCACGGCATGCGGCGCGGCAGCACGCCCGGCTCGGTGAGTTCGGTCAGATGCGCATAGGCCTCCTCGTACCGGCCGTGACCCAACGCGGCCAGGCCGCGCAGACGAGTGAGGTTGTCCAGGACGAAGCGCATCCGCGCGGTCGCCGCGACGGGTCGGATCGACCGCTCGATCTCGCGCAGCTCCGCCTCGGCGCCTCGGCCCGCCAGGAAATGCGCGTAGTAGAAGCGGAACAGCAACGCGTTGCTGCGATAACCGATGTCGTCGGCAGCCTGCGCCTCCCGCAGGCAGAGCTCGGCCGTGTCCCAGTTTCCGCGCAGGAAGTCCTGATAGCGCTCGGCCTTCGCGAGCGAGCCCTGCATGGCGTAGCCGTGCCCGCCCGTGAATCGACGCCGCAGGTCCGCGTCGGCGGCGTCGACCGCCGACGCCGTCCACAGCGCGAGCCAGCCGTCTCCCGCCTCCCGCTCGTCGCTCATGTCCGTCAGCAGTGTCCGCAGTTCCTCGGCCACGCCGTGCGCGGTACGGGGCGGGTCCACCCACGCGCGGTAGCACAGCCGACCGAGGGGCGAGGCCATCGCGAGCCGGCGGTCGAGGGCGTCCCAGCCGCGCGGGTCGTCCGTGAGGGACGTGGCGAGCAGCAGCTTGAAGTACACCTGCTCGGCCAGGCCCCCGAACGAGTCCGCGCCCGGTTGCGCCAACGCCCGCAAAACCTCGGGCAGCAGCGTGAACGACGACTCGAAGTCGACGTGGTGACTTTGATCGACGTACACCACCGCGTATCCGAACAGCGGGGCGATGTCGGCGGGGACCGATCCGCGCTTCAGCGCGTCGACCAGCTGCGCCGCGAAGCACAGTCGGCCGCCGCGCGCGGCCATGACCGCGGCCCACGTCAACCGTCGGGCCCGCCGGTCGGGAGTCGGACTCAGGGCGGCGGCGCGGTCCAGGAGCAGCGCGCCTTCGGCGTCTCCGCCTCGGCGCGCGAGCCGGCGCCCCGCGCGTTCGAGGCGCGCGGCCAGGTTCTCGTCCGGGAGGATCGCCGCGGCGGCCTCGTGCACCAGGCGCTGCGGATCATCGGGCAGCAGTGTTTCGGCGAGCGTTCGGTGTGCCGCCCGCAGGTCGTGGCCCGAGGCGGCGGCGATCACCGCGCTGCGCACCAGCGGGTGGCGGAAGGCCAGCGCCTTCGACTCGTCGAGTCGGGCCAGCCCGCTCGCCTCGATGTGCGCGAGTGTGCGTTCCGCGTCGTCGCCCGATACGGCGCGCAGCCATGCGCCGGCGTTGCCGGCCGCGGTGCCGACGCACAGCGCGCTGAGCAGCAGGACACGCAGGGCGTCGGGCGGCAGCGAGTTGATCCGACCGGCGAACAGGCGTTCCAGACGTCGGCCGAGGGGCAGCATCTCGGGCATCGGAAGGAGCCCTTCGACGTGGCCCTCCTCGAGCTGTACCGGCAGTTCGACCACGGCGAGCGGATTGCCGTCGGCGGCGTCCAGCACACGGTTCGCCGCCGTGGCGACCATGGCCGGGAAGCGTCGCCGCAACAGCTCTCCCGCGTCCGCGTGGGCGAGCGCGCCCACCTCGACGGGGTCGGCCGGCCAACCGTCGTGCGCGTCGGCATCCGCGTCCGCCTCGGGACGGACGGCACCCACGATGAGCACCGGCAGGTCCGTGATGCGCCGGCGCAGGAACGCGAACACCGTCGCGCTGGACGCGTCCACCCACTGTAGGTCGTCGAGAAGGAGGACGAGCGGGCCCGAACGAGCGGCGTCGGCGAGCATCCGCAGGGCCGCCGCGCCCACCGCGAAACCGCCGGGCGGCATGCCTTCGCGCAGTCCCAGCGCCCGGTAGAGGGCGTCGGCGTGCTCCGCTGTGTCGTCGCCGTCGAGGAGGGGCCACAAAACCTGGTGCAGTGCCCCGAAGGCCAGTCCCTGCTCCGCCTCGGAACCCACGGCACGCAGCACGGTGAAACCGATCCGCCGGGCCCGGGTCTCCGTCCACGCGAGCAGGGCGGTCTTGCCGATGCCGGCTTCGCCACGCAGCAGGACTCCGGTGCCTCTTCGGTCGACCCGGACATCGTGCAGGCTCCGAGCGAGCAGCGCCTTCTCGCGCTCACGACCCACGAGGTCGGAAGCGCTTCGCTCCCCGCCGTCCACTGCCCGTCTCCCTCATGGTCGTTTCGTGCCCTCGGAGCGCCGGCATCCGGTCGGGACGGCGCCCGCACCGCTCCGACACGGGGCCGAGGGGACGCGTGCGCCCGGCCGGCCGGGACGGTGGTGTGTGCCGAAGGTCGGCGGACCACGATCCCGCGGCACGATGTCCGCCCGCGTCGCCGCGACGGGCGTCCGCCCGAGCGCACCACCCGTGGGGGCGGCACCGAGGCTCGGCACGAGCATCGGATCACCCCGAATCCAACCGCTCCGTCGCCCGCCCACTGTAGTACCCCGCCCTATCCGACCCGGCGGTGACCGCCGCGGCCCACCGTCTCGTCCGCGAGCGGCGATCCCGGTGTGGGGCGCCGGGTGTCGAAGGCTGGTGGCCTTCCCGTGGTTCTTCAACGGTCAACTACTTGTGCGTTCCGGGGACCTTCACCGGTTTTCGGCGGCCGTACGGTCGACACCGACATCGGGCGTCCCACGGGCCCCGCCGGCGATCGTGAAAGGCAAAGCGAGATGACGCGGCCCCAACCCGACCCCGAGCACGTGTGCTCGACGGTCGTCGACGTCGAGACGCGGCCGTGCCCGCGGCCGAAACCGCCGCCCGACACCGACCCGGCCGACGCTCCACCCACGACCGGCGCGGAGTCCGGGGAGGGCGCGACGTCCCCCGGACGGCCGGCGGCCGATTTCTCGTGCCGAGTGTCCAGGCACGGCGGTGTCGTCCGCATCGACCTGCGGGGCGAGATCGATCTGTGCGCGCGTCCGGAACTGGCGTGGGCGGTGGCGCGCGTTCGCTCCGGTGAGGTGGCCGTCCGTGTGGACATGGCCGACGTCGGGTTCATGGACACGAGCGGCGTCGGATTCCTCTGGTCGCTCCGCGAGCGATGCCGGGCCGTGGGGGCTCCCCTGTACCTGATCGGTGTCGGCGCGCAACCGCGTCGGCTCCTGGACCTCGTCGGCTTCCCGGTGCCGGGCGGCCTCCGCGCGTGAGGTCGCCTCCGGGGGCGCGGCCCGAAGCATGGTCGTGCGATCGTCCCGTCTCGTCGCGAAGTCGTCCCGTCCGCGCGTCGCGCGGCTACCCCGTCGCGAGCGGCCGTGCGCGGCGTGACCGAAACGGCGTGCCGTGCACGGCCGCGAACGCCTTCGTGAAGTGCGCCGTATCGGCGAACCCCCACCGACGGGCCACGTCGGTCAGTCGCGGGCGCATGGCGGCACGCCGGTCGAGTTCGCGGACGCACGCGTCGACACGACGCTGCTGGATGACCCGGCCGAGTGAGGCCCCCTGCCCGCCGTCGAAGAGCCGGTGGAGGTGGCCCACCGTGATGCGCTGCTGCGCCGCGATTGCCTCGGGGGACAGTCCGGGGTCGCCGAGGTGGGTGTCGATGTAGCCCAGGACCTGGTCGACGAGGTGTACCCGGGGGATTGCGGCATCGGTTCGTGCGCCGTCGGTCCGGTACTCCTCTTCGAGGACGGTCGCCAGCAGCTCCGCGGTGTGGCCGGCGAGACGCTCGCCGATCCCGGCGGAGACGTGGACGCAGACGTCGGCGAGCCGGGCGACGAAGTCGACGAAGATCCCGCCGACACCGGATCCGGGCGCGATCACCCGACCCGTGGCGTCTTCCAACGCTCCGCCGAGCCGGGCGACGACGTCGTGGGGCAAGCGCACGAGGTTCATCGTGAAGTCGTCGCACTGGCGGACGGCGAAGGGGCGGCGCATGTCGATGAGGGCGGCCTGACCACCCCTGAGCACGGTGTCACGGCCGTCCTGCGCGATGGACGCGACGCCCTGGCGCTGGAGGGCGACGGTCACGGCCCCGAGCGGGTGACGGTGCGTCATCCGGGTGCCGCGGCCGAACCCCAGGCCGCTCGACGCGACGGTGAGCACGCGTGCGTATCCGATCCGGGTGCCGGTGAATGCGGCTCCGACCCGACGCCCTCGCGGAACGGTGACCCCGACCGGCCCGAGGGATCGGCGAAACGCGCCTTCGAGGCGCTCACGCGCGTCGCGTTCGTCGTCGAACGTGGTTTCCAGCAGGACGTCCACACCGCCTCCTCACCAGGCCGCGATCATTCGGGGTGCGTCCGTCGCGTAGCGACCGGCGCGTTGCCACTCGTCGGGATCTCCGGCACCAGGTTACGGCCGTACCCGCCGCGCGCCGGCGGCCGACGTGGCACTTCGCGCACCGGGACCCGGGCCCCGTGCCCGCCGTCAGGACTTCCCAGGGCCGGGCACCGCCGGGTGCGGCCCCTGCCCCCGGTCGCGCCACTCCGTCGGAGAGACGCCGTACATCGCGCGGAAGGCCCGGCTGAAGTGGGCCGGGCTGACGAAGCCCCAACGTTGGGCGACCGCCGCCACGGTGGGGCTGCTGCGTCCGCGCCTGGCGAGCTCGCGAGCGCACTCCTCGAGACGGCGGCGCTGGATCAGTCTGCCCACGGTGATGTCCTCGGACTCGAACACCCGGTGCAGGTAGCGCGGCGAGATGCGCTGCGAGCGTGCGACCCGCTCCGGCGAGAGGTCGGGATCGCCGAGGTTCGCGTCGATGTACTTCCGGATACGGAGCGTGAGCTCGCTCGACACCGAGGGCGGCGCGGGCGCCGCCGACGGGGCGAGCTCGGTGATCAGGCTCGCCAGCAGGTCCGTGACGTTGCCCGCCAGTCTTTCGCCCACCGCCGGTGCGAAGGGATCGGGCGAACAGGCCAGCGAGGTCAGCACGGCCTTGACCACGGCGGAGACACCGCTGCCCGGGACGATGGCCCGCGCGGTGACGGCGTGCACGTCGCGGTCGGCGATGGCCACGGCCCGACGGGGCAGCCGGAACGCGTGCACGCGCACGTGGCTCTCGTGTTCGAGCGTGAACGTCCTGTCCGCGTCGACGACGAAGAGCTCACCCGGGCGCACGAGCGATCCGTGCCCGTTCTGGACCACCCGGGAGGTGCCGAGATCCTGGACTCCGACGCCGAGGTACGGGGCGGACCTGTCCGCGAAGCGCGGGGGCACCGTGTGCGGCGCGCCCGGGTCCGCCTCGATCGTTGCGACCCGGAGGTAGCCGAGCCTGTTCGTGCGGACCACACGTGGCAACGACGCCTGGTCGGTGACGCTCACCTATCGCTTCCTTCCGTGGGGTGACCGGGGCCGGTCGTCCGCTTTCGCGTCGTCGCGGTGCCGCCGCCGTGCCGGCGTGCGGGTCGTGACCGGCGCCCCCGTGGGACGGGTGCCGGGCTGCGGGCACCTCAGTCCTCGCGCCCCGTGGCACGCGACTCGCGCCAGTCCCGGGGCGAGACGCCGAAGGCGGCGCGAAAGGCCCGGCTGAAATGCGCCGGATTGGCGAAACCCCAGCGCTGGGCCACGGTGGCGACCTTCACGGTGTCCCGGCCCGTGCGCCCGAGTTCCCGACGGCACTCGTGCAGACGACGCCTTTGGATCCAGCGGGCGAGGGTGACGCCTTCCCCTCGAAGAGCTTGTGCAGATAGCGGACGGATATGTAGTGCGCCGCCGCGATGCTCTCGGGGCTCAGTCCCGGGTCGCCGAGGCGGCAGTTGACGTACCAGCGGATGTCGGCCATCAGTTCGTCGGCACGAGCCGGCCGCGGGTTCTCGTCGAGTTCCGCGATCAGCGTCGAGACGAGGTCCGCCACGTGATGGCTCATCCGGTCGAGCGGTACGACGTCGGGCCCCGGGGTTCGGCACAGGGACACCACGGCCGACGAGACGAGGGCGGCGGTGCCGCGCTCGGCGTCGAGGACACGTCCGGCCACCCGCCGAATGGCCGGGTCCGGCTCGGTCAGCAGTCCCCGGGCGAACGCCACCAGTGCCAGTTCGCAGACTCCGACGGAGGCGAACGTCGACGGGCGCCGGCCGTCGACGACGAGGAGGGCGCCCGTCGAGAGAACGTCGTCGCCGTCGTCGGTGGTCACGGTGATCGATCCGGAGATCGGGATCGCGACCACGACCGTGTCCGTACGCGGGTCCGCGCCCGTGTGCGCGTCCGCGTTCGCCGCACCCGCGAGATCGGGAAGTCCGTCCCCGTCGAGAAGGCGCACCGTCCGGGCCCGCAGTCCGGTGCCGCGGGCCGACGATCCGGGCGTGGCCTCGGCCCGCGGGGGTTCCGTCACCATGACAGGCCGCATCGTCACTCCACCCAGGTCGCCGTCGTACGGCGCTGGACCGGCCGCTCCATGATCCTTGCGCGGCGTCCGCACGCGACGTTAGGTCAACTGACTCACGCGCGAAGCCGGGTCGATCGACTTACGCCCGACGGCGCGTCGACCGGCTCCCGAGCAGGCGGTTTGGCTGTCGACTCCGTCAACCGCGCCAGGTGTGCAGCGCGACGTGCAGCGTGTCGACGACCTGGACGCGCGCCGCCCGGGAGGCGTGGCTCTCGCGCAGCGCGTCGAGGGCGACGAAGGCGTGGATCGTCCCGTGGTAGCGCAGCGAGACCACGGGGACACCGGCGGTGCGCAGCCTGGCGGCGTACGCTTCCCCCTCGTCGCGCAGGACGTCGGCCTCCGCGACGAGGATCAGCGCGGGAGGCAGGCCCGACAGTTCGTCGACACCGGCGTGCAGCGGCGACACGGTGCTCTCGCGAAGGAGCCCGGGGTCGAGGACGCAGCCGTCCACGAATTCGGCATACCAGGACGTCGAAAAGGCCGAGGCATCGGCGGCCGGGCAGATCAGCACCTGTTGAAGCAGCGGCGGACCGCCGTGGCGCTTAGTGGTCAGGGTCAGGCCGGCCACCAGGTTCGCCCCGGTGGACACGCCGACGGCGGCGACGCGACGCGGGTCGAGTCCCGCGTCCGAGCCGTGTGCGCGGAGCCACGAGGCGACCGCGTGGAGGCGCTCCACCGTGGCGGGATGGCCCTCGCCGTGCGGGTGCGGCGGGTCGAGGACGACGACCGCGGCGTCCGCGCCGAGCACGAGGTCGCGCTCGAACGCCTGCTGCGGGGGAGCGTCGGTCCGGGTCCGGGACGGGGCGGGTAGGTACAGGATCACCGGCAGGGGCTCGTCGGCGTCGACGGGGCGCAGGACGCGGACGATCTGACGATCGTCGCGCGCGACGGGCACCGTCAGCCGCTCCTCCTCGACGTCGGGGTCGTCCGCGGCGTGGGTGCCGGACGCCTCCGAGTGCCGTCCCGGGAGGAAACCGTTGAGCCGAGTGGGTGAGCGCACCCCGTCCTCGCCGGTCGAAGCCACGCGCCGGTGCTCGTCCACGAACGCGCGCACCAAGGGTTCGAGCACGACCGGTTCCCGTCCGGGTTGGGGTTCGTGGTCCACGGAGACTCCTGCTTCGGCATGCCCTCGGCCTCTCGACCGACGGGCGCGGCTTCCGGTCCCAACCTTACGGAGCGGACCCGGCGCGGAGGCCGCGCCCTGTGGAAGAACACGTGCCGTTCCGTGCACAGATTCCTCCACCGCCCGCAGACCACCCCCGGCGCCGCGACCGGCGGGACGCCGGTGACGGGGACGGCCTCGGCGCGCATCCTCCGGTGGCTCTTCACCCCGCCGAGGGTGTGTGCGCCAGGACGACGATGTCGTCCTGGCGCACGCTGCCCGCGACCAGCGTTCCGTCGTGTTCGGCGACGCTGGTGACGAAGGCGTACGAACCGTCGTCCGCGCGCAGGTCGTGGACGAGGCGACCGTCGAGGTCGAACGCCATCACCCAGGCGATGGGGGTGGCCTCGGGGCGGATCGCCTCCGGGAGGTTCCACACCAGCAGTCGAAGGAAGCCCGGCAGCGGCAACAGCCGGTCCAGCAGCGCGTTTCGGGGCGCCACGAGGGACACCCACACCAACCCGTCCCGGCCCAGGCTCATGTTGTCGGGCAGGCCGGGGAGGTTGTCGACGAAGGGCTCCATGCCGCCGGCGTTCGGCCCGGTGAGACGGTAGCGGCTCACCCGGTACCCGCTGGTCTCGGCCACGAGCAGGTGGGAGGCATCCGGTGCGAGGACGAGGCCGTTGGCGAACTTGAGGTCGTCGCGCAGCACGGTGACAGCGCCGTCGCGGTCACGACGGACCAGCAGGCCGGTACAGGAGTGCTCCAGGAAGTCGCCGAGGTGGTGTTCCAGGTCCCAGCGACGCGTGGACACCGTGAACCAGACGGTCCCGCCCGGGCCTTCCACCACGTTGCTCGCGAAGGTGAGCGGCCGGTCCTCGACCGTGTCGACGAGTACTTCGACCGATCCGTCGGCGGACATGCGCAGCAGCCCCCGATCGTGGTCGCACACCAGGACGCCGCCGTCGGCGGAGGGTTCGAGCCCCAGCGGACGGCCTCCGGTGTTCCCGAGCACCGTACGGGCACCGGTGGCAGGGTCGATGCGCACGACGCTGCCGTCGCCGAGGCCGGTGAGCAGTCCGCCCCGCTCGTCGAAGATCACGTCCTCGGGGCCGTGCCCGCCGGTCGCGATGCGGCGGTCGACGACGAAGCGGCCGGTGACGCGTGTGCGTCCACGATCGGCCGGGGCCGGGGGAGGGGCCCAGCGGCGGGGCGAGATGAGGCGGCGGGTCGCGGTCACGGCGGGCTCCCTGGCCTGGTGTCGGCGATGTGCGGTGGCGCGAGGCCCATTGTGGCGCGATGACGCGCGGTGGGCGGGCCGAGTCCCCCTGACGGGCCTGGGACAGCGATACCACGGGGGTCACGGTCCACAGTCGTCATCTCGACGAGATACGGCTTCGAGGCGAGGGGCATGACGTCCAGGACGCCTCGGGCCCGCTTACGGTGTCGCGTCCGCTCGCCGGGACCGCGGGGCGGGCGTTCGGGTCGCGGTGGGCAATTCGACGGTGATGCGCAGTCCGCCCCAGGGGCGTGGGGTGATGACGAGGGATCCGTCGTGTACCCGGACGATGCTCTTGACGATCGCCAGCCCCAGGCCGACGCCCGCGTGGTCGTTGCGGATGCGTTCGGTGCCGCGCTGGAAGGGTTCGGTGAGGGTCGAGACCAGCTGCGTGGACAGCACCTCGCCGCTGTTTTCCACCGTGAGCACCACGTTGTTCGCGCGGACGCCGGTCTCGACCCACACGGCGCCCTGTTCGGGCAGGTTGTGCACGATGGCGTTGTGTACGAGGTTCGTCGTCATCTGGAGCAGGAGCGCCGGCGACCCGACGGTGGGGGTGATCTCGCCGGAGGCGTCGATGGTGACGCCACGTTTCTCGGCGAGCGGGAGCAGTGTTTCGGCGGCTTCCTCCGCCAACAGCGACAGGTCGACGGGTTCTCGGGTGACGGAGCCCTGGTCGGTGCGGCTGAGGACGAGCAGCGCCTCGGTGAGTTCGATCGCCCGGGTGTTGACGGCGTGCAGGCGGGCGACGAGTTCGCCGTGGTCCTGGGTCGGATTGTTGCGGGCCACGTCGAGAAGCGTTTGCGAGATCGCCAGCGGGGTGCGCAGTTCGTGCGAGGCGTTGGCGGCGAATCTTCGTTGTTCGGCGACGTGTTCCTCGAGGCGGGCGAGCATCGCGTCGAAGGTGTCGGCGAGTTCGCGGAACTCGTCCTTGCGGCCCCGCAATCGGATCCGGTGGGAGAGCGACCCGTCGGCGGCCTTGCGCGTGGCGTCCGTGATGCGGGTGAGCGGGGCGAGCATGCGGCCGGCGAGAATCCATCCGCCCACCAGACCGAACACCAGCAGGAAGCTCATGATCGTGGTCGCGACCGGCATGAAGGAGCGCAGGAAGATCATGCGACCGTGCCGGGGGACCAAACCGTCGCTGTCCCTGATCGGCTTGTAGGGCACATAGCGCCACAGGGACCACCACAGCACGATCAGCAGCAGGAAGCCGGCCAACATGAGGAAGCCGGCGTAGCTGAGGGTCAGTTTGAGGCGGGCGCTCAGTCCGGGAGCGCGGTCCACCGGCTGCTCGGGCGTCTTGTGCACGGCCTGCGGGGGTGCCTTGCCCAGGGGCTGAACCGACGCCCTATGCACGGCCCGCGCCCTCGCGATCGGGCTCCGGTTGGGCGTCGATGCGGTACCCGACGCCGGGTACGGTGAGGATGATCCAGGGCTCGCCGAGCCGTTTGCGCAGGGCCGAGACGGTGATGCGTACCGCGTTGGTGAACGGGTCGGCGTTCTCGTCCCAGGCGCGCGCCAGGAGTTCCTCGGCGCTGACGACACCGCCTTCGGCGGCGACGAGGACTTCGAGCACCGCGAACTGCTTCCTCGTCAGCGCCACATAGCGCCCGTCGCGGTAGACCTCTCGACGGAAGGGGTCCAGCCGCACACCCGCCAGTTCGCGCACCGGAGGTCTGCTGTGTGCGCGTCTGCGGTCCAAAGCCCGCAGCCTGAGCACGAGTTCGCGCAGCTCGAACGGCTTGGTGAGGTAGTCGTCGGCGCCGAGTTCGAACCCGGTGACCTTGTCGTCGATGCGGTCGGCGGCGGTGAGCATGAGGATGGGCATGCCGCTGCCGGAGGCGATGATGCGGGTGGCGACCTCGTCGCCCGACGGGCCGGGGATGTCCCGGTCGAGGACGGCGATGTGGTAGCTGTTGACGCTCAGCAACTCCAGGGCCGTGTCGCCGTCTCCGGCGATGTCGGCCGCGATCGCCTCCAGGCGCAGGCCATCGCGGATGGCTTCGGCCATATAGGGCTCGTCCTCGACGATCAGCACACGCATGCCCCGATGCTACGAGGCGCCGCATATCGTCGGTCTATCGAAAAGCGCATACGTGCCCGCAACGGCGCGCCGCCTTCACTGGCGCAATGTCCTCCCGCCAGCCGAAACGAACGGCAGTCCGGCGTCCTCGTCCCTCCCGGCCGCCCGCCGCGCCCCCGGCCGCGGGAGCAGGTCTGACCGTCGCGTCGATCGGCACGACCGAGCACTTGGCGTTCGTGCGGGCGCAGCGCTCGGTCAGCTTCCTCCAGACGCCGGCGTGGGGTCGCGTCAAGACCGAGTGGCGCGGCGAATCGGTCGGCTGGTTCGACGGGCCGCGACTGGTCGGCGCCGGACTCGTACTGCACCGTCCGGTGCCGCGGCTGGAGCGCTACACGCTGGCCTATCTGCCGGAAGGGCCGACCATCGATTGGACCGGTGAGATCGACGCCTGGCTCGACCCGCTGGCGGCCCACCTCGAGGCCCGCGGGGCGTTCGCGATCCGGCTGTGCCCGCCGGTGCGCATGGACACGTGGAGCGCGGAACAGGTCAAGGAGGGTGCCGCCGATCCGGACATCCGGCGGCTCACCGACATCCCCGGTCGCTCGCCCGACCCGGTCGGCGCCCACGTGAGCGGCCGACTCAGGGACGCCGGATGGCTGCCGCAGAGCCCGGAAGACGGTTTCGGGCTCGGTCAGCCGCAGTTCAAGTACGAGATTCCGCTGGCCGGCAGGACCGAGGACGACGTGCTCGCGGGCATGAACCAGCTCTGGCGTCGCAACATCAGGAAGGCGGAGAAGGAGGGCGTGGTGGTCGCGATCGAAACGGACCTGCCGGCATTCCACGACCTCTACGTGCACACCGCCGAACGCGACCGCTTCATTCCCCGGCCCCTGCGCTACTTCGAGAGCATGTTCGAGGCGATGGGCGCGGAGGATCCGGAGCGGATCAAGCTCTACGTGGCTCGCCACGGGAGCGACCCGGTCGCCGCGACCATCCTGGTCCGCGTGGGTGCGCACGCGTGGTACTCGTACGGCGCGTCCTCCACCGACAAGCGCGAGGTGCGCGGCTCCAACGCGTGCCAGTGGGCGATGATCCGCGACTCGCTGGCGGCCGGCTGCGACGTCTACGACCTGCGCGGCATCACCCCCACCCTCGATGCGGACGACCCGCACGTGGGCCTGATCCGGTTCAAGGTCGGCACCGGCGGTCGGGCGGTGCGGTACGTCGGCGAGTGGGACCTGCCGCTGCGACCGATGGTCTACCGGGCCTTCGACTTGTACATGAGGCGCCGCGGGCGATGACGCCGTGTGTCACCGCGCGGTTCGCGGGTTTGTCGCCACCATGGTAATACCCGCGAGTAACATAGCGTCGGCATATCGAAACGCGGATACGTTCCGACAACGCCACACCGCCTTGACTGGGTGGCATGAGTTATCGCGATCCGATACGAACGGAAGTCCGCCGCACCGGGTCCGGGGCATCCTCGGCTTCCTCGGCCGTCCGAACCACGGGAATCACGATCTATGGCTGTGAGCGGGACGAGGCCGCTCTGTTCCGAGAGATGTCACCCCGCTTCGACGTCGTGCCGACCATTACCGCGGCAGCGCCGTCCGAGGCCAATATCGAGTTGGCGTCGGGAAACCGCTGCATCAGTGTCGGCCACAAGACGCGCATCGCCGACGCCACGCTCCTCGCACTCGGTCGGGCCGGCGTGGCGTATATCTCCACACGAAGCATCGGATACAACCACATCGATGTGAAATACGCGGAGAGCGTCGGGATCTCCGTCGGCAACGTCCGCTATTCCCCCGACAGCGTGGCCGACTACACGCTGATGCTCATCCTGATGGCACTGCGAAATGCGAGGTCCATCATCCGCCGTGCGGACGCGCACGACTACTCACCGAACGACGTGCGCGGAAAAGAGTTGCGCGACCTGACCGTCGGGGTGGTGGGAACGGGGCGCATCGGCGCGGCCGTCGTGGACAGGCTCCGGGGCTTCGGCTGCCGCATCGTGGCCCACGACACCACCCCCAAAATCGCGGCGGATTACGTCGACCTCGACGAACTGCTCCGCGTGAGCGACATCGTCACGCTGCACACACCGCTCACTGCGGACACCCACCACCTCATCGACGCCCGACGCATCGAGCGGATGAAGAACGGCGCCCTCATCGTCAACACCGGACGCGGCGCACTGATCGAAACCGAGGCCCTGATCGCGGCGCTGGAGCGCGGCGGATTGGGCGGCGCGGCGCTGGACGTGCTCGAAGGCGAGGAAGGAATCTTCTATGCCGACCGCCGGGACAAGCCCGTCGAGAGCAAGTCGCTGCTTCGGCTGCACGCGCTTCCCAACGCCCTGATCAGCCCGCACACCGCCTATTACACGGATCACGCCCTCCGTGACACGGTCGAAAACTCCATCGTCAACTGCCTGAAGTTCGAGAGCGGGGATCAGCGTGACTGAGACGAGAATCGGCATCATATTCGGGGGCAGCTCCGAAGAGCACCCCATCTCCGTCAAATCGGCGCAACTGGTCGCGAAGAACCTCGACCCGGAAAAGTATCTGCCCTTCTACATCGGAATCACGAAGAGCGGCGGTTGGAAACTGTGTGACGGCCCCGACGCGGACTGGGAGGACGGCGATTGCCGTCCGGTCGTACTGGCACCGGATCCCGGCGTGCACGGACTGCTCGTCCTGGAGGCAGGTCGCTACGAGACGATCCGCCTGGACGTGGTGTTGCCCGTGCTGCACGGCAAGCTCGGCGAAGACGGCGCGCCGCAGGGTCTGCTGGAGCTTTCCGGAATACCCTATGTGGGCTGCGATATCCAAAGCTCCGCGCTGTGTATGGACAAATCCCTTGCCTACGCCGTCGCCGCAGGCGCGGGAATCGACACACCGAACTTCATCACCGTCACGGCGGACGAGAAGGTCGACGCCGACGGGATCGTCTATCCCGCGTTCGTGAAGCCGGCCCGTTCCGGATCGTCGTTCGGGGTCGGCAAGGTGTCCCGGCCGGAAGAACTGGCCGATGCGATCGCCGCGGCCCGCCGATACGACTCGAAGATCCTGATCGAAGAGGCCGTCGTCGGCAGCGAGGTCGGGTGCGCGATATTGGGCAACGACCCGGAATTGATCACGGGGGAAGTGGATCGCATCGCGCTGTCGCACGGATTCTTCAAGATCCATCAGGAGGCGACGCCCGAAAACGGATCCGACAATTCGACACCGATCGTGCCGGCCGATATCCCGGCAACGTCGCGCGCTCGCGTCCAGGAGACGGCCAAGGCCATCTATCGCGCCCTCGGGTGCAGGGGGCTGGCGCGCGTGGACATGTTCCTCACGGCAGCCGGAAGCGTGGTCCTCAACGAGGTCAACACCCTCCCCGGCCTCACCTCGTACAGCCGCTATCCGCGCATGATGGCAGCCGCCGGATTCCCGTTGTCCGAGGTGATCGATCGGTTGGTGTCGCTGGCGATCGAAGGAAAGAATCGATGAACGACGACTTCGCCTTCGTCGACGAGCTGATCCCCGGGGTGCGGTGGGACGCCAAGTACGCCACCTGGGACAACTTCACCGGCAAGCCCGTGGACGGGTATCCGGCCAATCGGATCGTCGGTACGAGGGCCTTGTGCGCGGCCCTGAAACGAGCGCGGGAGGAGGCCGCGTCCGTCGGGTTCGACCTGGTTCTCTGGGACGGCTATCGCCCACAGCGGGCCGTCGACCGGTTCGTGGCCTGGTCGACCCAGGCGGAGGACGGACGCACGAAGCCGCGACACTATCCGAATATCGACAGAGCCGAGATGTTCGAAAAGGGGTATGTGGCCGCCAAGTCGGGCCACAGCCGGGGCAGTACCGTCGACCTGACGCTGTATCACCTCGATACCGGCGACCTGGCTCCCATGGGAGGTCACCACGACCTGATGGACCCGATCTCGCACCACGGAGCACGGGGGATCACGCGGGTCGAAACGACCAACCGGCAATACCTCCGCTCCATTATGGAGGCCGCCGGGTTCAGCGCGTACGACCGCGAGTGGTGGCACTACACGCTGACGGACGAGCCCTACCCGGACACCTATTTCGATTTCCCCATCGCGTAGCCGCCGAAGCCCCGACGGCCACGCCGAAGCTTCGGCGGTTCGCGAGACCGGTGACGGTCGTGCCCGGACCGCCGGAGTTCGCGGCTGCCGTGACCCGTCCGAGGCGGCCGGCCGGCCGCCTCGGACGGGTCGGGTCGGGTCGATCGTCAGTCGGTCGTCGTCCCCGGTCGGGTGTTCGATCGTGATCATGCCGGTGGCGGCGATGTAGGTGCCGGTGCCACCGGTGACCGCGAAGATGTGTGTGCCCTCGTGTCATCGAACGGTCCTGATGCTCAGCCATGTGTCGCCCGGTCGGGCCTCGCGGGACCAACTGACGGTCTCGAACGAGTGCAGTCGGCCGTGCAAGAGCGCGTGGCGGGGCAGCGTGACCCCGAACTCGTCGGCCGTCGCCCGGAGCATGTGGTCCTCGCCGGGGCGGCGTTCGCGCTCCTCCGATCCGGCGGCCGCGACCTCGGCGAGCATCGTGTCCGGGTCGAACGCGCGGGGCAGCGTGCCGACGCGGGTCACCACCGGTGTGCGTGCCGGCCCGTCCTCGGTCGCCGCGAAAACAGGCGGCATGGTCACGGTGAGGGCGTACTCGATCTCGCCGTGCCGGGCCACGGAAAGGTGGAACGCAGGCGGTTCCCAGGGCCCGTCCGCCCCTCGGCGGGATCCGGGGACGCACCACACTGCCACGGCCCGCGCGCCCGAAGCGGATCGTGATGCCCGGGCGGCCGGGCTGCGCAGCCGGTCCGCGTTGGGACCGGCGGACTCGGGAGCGAACGCGAAGGCCCATCCGGACGACCCGGCCCGGCCCACCACCATGACGGCGCGGTCGTCCCACGGATCGGCGGAGCGCAGCTGTGCCGACGCCATGTGACGTTCGATCAACTCGTTCGAAGTGGCCGGAGCGGACAGCCCGTTCTGCTCCTCATGGCCGAACAAGGCCACCAGGTGCGCCGGTTCGACATCCTCGACCAGTACGAAGCGGTAGCCGCCGCGGAAGGGCCAGGTCTGCCCGGCGAGCCAATCCAGGCCCCCGGGGTCCAAGTCGGGCCCCGGCTCGGGCAGTACGCCGGTGCGACCCGCGCGGGGTATGGCCAGAAGCTCCCGGCCGCGCTCCGGCGTGATCACCGGGGCGAGCAGCGGATCCGCGAGCAGACCGACCGGGGCCACGACGTCCCCGGCGGGCGGGGTCCACTGTGCGAGGCCGTCGCGCAGAATCCGCCACGCTTCGTCGGTATCGCCCCACCGAGCGGCCTCACGTGCCCGCAGTACTCCGGCCCCGAAGGGGCCGGGGGGTTCGTAGACGAAGGTGGCGTCGACGATGCTTTGGGCCAACTCGCGTACGTTGTCGGGAAGTTCACCGACCACCTCATGCGGCCGCCGCCACGAGCCGCGAATCTCCCGGGCTACGCACGCCGGCAGGATCTCGGTGGGATCGGTCGGGTTCCCGGGCAGGTAAGCCACCCCCGGCAAGGCGTCGGGCTTCCCCAGGAACGCGTGCAGTTGGCGACCGAGTTCGCCCGCGCCGGGGCGACCGAACTGCCCGGCGCGGGCGAAGACCTCGGCCGCTTGTTCCCATCGCCCGGCGAGCACGTCCTCGCGGGCCTGTTCCACTTCCGCGTCCAGTGCTCGCGTGGTGTCGTTGACCATGCCGCTGTCGGCGGCAAGTGCGTGGAACTCCCGGTATTTGTCCTGCATGAAGGCGCGGAAGGTCTCGAAACGCCGCGCCGATTCGGCCCGCCAACTGTGCCAGGAATAGACCGCCCACTCGCCGTCCGGGCCGACGTCGCCCGGATCCAGCATCAGGATGCCCGCGTCCGCCTCGGCGTCGATCCGCAGGGCCCGGTGCCACATCCGGGACCGGTGGATCATCTCCTCGGTGGGGTCGTCGTCCTCCCAGAGGAAGCCGTCGTATTCCGTGTACAGTTCGGCGTCCGTCTCGCTCAGCGGTGCCACCTCGGCTGTGCCGGCCAGGCGCCTCACGAAGTTCCCCGCGTGCAACCAGCCGTCGGTGAGCGCCAGGAACGAGCGGTACGAGGGCGGCAGGCGGCGGCCGATCCGCGTCTCCAGGGCGGCCAACCGCTCCTCGTCGGCACCGGGGAAGCCCAACCACCGGCGCCGCCACGCCGCCAGGTCGTCGCCCTCGAGGTGGGCGGGGTCTTCGGCGTCCGCCCACTCGGCGCTCCAACGCGCGAGGAAGTCGGGCCAGTCATCCGCATGATCACGTTCGGTCACGGTCATGTCCCCGATGGTCGCAGCCCCCACCGACGGCGGCCGGCGTGTCCGGAGTGGCGGTCGCGTTCGCCCGGGCGGGGGACCGCGTTGCATCACAGCCGAGCCGTGGCGAGCCAGATCGTCACGGCAGCGGCGGTGACCAGTCCGATGTTGAGGATGATTCGGCGGTCTTGGCCGGTCAGGTGGACGACGATCGCACCTGTCTGCAGCACGGTGAAACCGATGGCCGCGGCCAGGGCCGGCCAGGGGGCGATGCCGGTCGCCGGCGGGAGGAGCAGGCCGACGGCGCCCAATACTTCGACCGTTCCCAGCGCCCTGACGGCCGGCAGCGGTATCCGGTCCACCCAAGCCATCATCGGCCGGAGTTGTTCGGGGCTGCGGACCATCTTGAGCCCACCCGCGTAGAGGTAGAAGGAGGCGAGCAGGCCGGCGACGATCCAATAGGCGATGTTCATGATCTCCGTTCGGGGTCACCGCATACGGGTGACCCGCCGGGTCCGGGCGGCCCGGAGCCGTGGACGGGCGTGTGGGAGCGATTCGGTCCACACCAGCGTCTTCAGGCGAAGTCGGTGGTGGCCTCGGTGGCGTAGCGGCTCATCGTCTCGAGGCCGGCCCGTGGCGCCGGCGGTCCGCCGTCCGCGGTCATGGCCTGGAGGTCTCGGAAGTACTGCACGTACAGGTCGGGGGTGAACATGCTGAGCAGGATGGCGGGTTGGTCGGTTTCGTTGGCGAAGGTGTGCGGGGCTCCGCGCGGGACGACCACGAGTGTGCCCGCGGCCGCGTCGTGCCGACTGTCCCCGATGGTGAATACCAGCGTGCCCGAGACGATGTAGAAACCCTCGTCGTGCAGGGCATGGCGGTGTTGCGGCGGCCCCGAGGTGTGCGGGGCGAGAATGGACTCGGTGACCCCGAGACGGTGCTCCGTGTGGCTGCCGTCCTCGAGGACTCGCATGCGCGTGGTGGCCATGAGGATCACCTCGCCGTCGTCGGGGCCGACCACCGAGACGCCGGGGTGGGCGGCCTGCGGTTCACCGGACATCGCTTCGGCGGATGTGCTCTCGCAAGTCATGCTCCAAGTGCACCGCCGGGGCTCGGCCGCTGTCCAAGACCCGTTCCGGCACGCCGATACCGCACGGGTATCGTTGCAGCGTGGAGCTACGTACCCTGCGCTACTTCGTGGCGGTCGCCGAGGAACTCCACTTCGGCCGGGCCGCGGCTCGGCTGCACATGAGTCAGCCGCCGCTGAGCCGGGCGATCAAGCGGTTGGAGAGCGAGGTCGGGGCCGCGCTGTTCGCCCGCTCGCCCGGCGGTGTCACCCCCACGCCGGTGGGGGCGATCCTGCTCGACGAGGCGCGGGCCCTGCTCGGGCAGGCCGACCTTCTTCGCGCGCGTGTGGCGGCGGCGGCCGGCCCGGCCGGCATCACCGTGGGCATCCTGGGGGACACCGGCGATCCCGGCATCACCAGGCTGGCCACCGCCTTCCGTCGCGGCCATCCCGGGGTCGACATCCGCATCCGCGACGCGGACCTGACCGACCCGACCTGTGGGCTGCGCGCCGGACTGGTCGATGTGGCCCTGACGCGCGCACCCTTCGACGAGACGGCCCTGGCGCTGCGCGAACTGCGCGCGGATCCGGTCGGCGCGCTACTGCGCGCCGACGATCCGCTGACCCGTCGCGATCGTCTGGAGATCGCCGATCTGGCCGACCGCCGCTGGTTCCGGTTCCCACCGGGCACCGACCCGATCTGGCAGTCGTACTGGAACGGCGGCGAGCCGCGCGAGGGCCCGGTGGTACGTGTCGTCCAGGAATGTGTGCAGGCGGTGCTCTGGAACAGCACCGTCGGTCTGGCTCCGCTCGGACACGGTCCGGCGAAGAACGTGCCACCCGAGAACCTGGCCGTGGTTCCGCTGGCCGACATGGCGCCGAGCCGGGTGGTCGCGGTGTGGAACGACGGCGACACCAACCCCGTGATCCGCTCCTTCGTCGAGATCGCGATGGCCGCGTACCGCCACTGAGCACGCGAGCACCTGCGGCCCGGCCGTCGCGGGGTCCGGCACGCGGGTGATGGCTTCAGCCGCGGAGGTAGGCCAGGACGGCCAGGACTCGGCGGTGGTCGTCGGGGGCCGGCGGGAGGTCGAGTTTGGTCAGGATGCTCGCGATGTGTTTGGCCACGGCGGCCTCCGTCACCACCAACGCACGCGCGATGGCGGCGTTGGAGCGCCCCTCGGCCATGTGGGCGAGAACCTCGCGTTCGCGCGGAGTCAGGCGCCGCAGCGGATCGCGCCGGCGCGCCAGGAGTTGGCGGACGACCTCGGGGTCGACGACGGTTCCGCCCCCGGCGACGCGGGTCAGGGCGTCGGCGAACTCCTCCACGTCGCCGATGCGTTCCTTCAGCAGATATCCCATGCCCGAGGCGCCCCGAGCGTCGAAAAGCTCCTCCGCGAAGGTCTGCTCGACATACTGGCTGAGCACCAGGACGGCCAACGACGGTAGTGCCGCCTGGAGTTCGCGCGCGGCGCGCAACCCTTCGTCGGTGAAGTCGGGCGGCATGCGCACGTCGGCGATCACGACATCGGGGCGATGCTCCCGCGTGGCCGCGATCAGCGAAGGACCGTCGCCCACCGCGGCGGCCACTTCGTGGCCGAAACGCTCGAGCAGGCCCACCAGCCCCTCGCGCAACAGCACGGCGTCCTCCGCGAGTACTACTCTGAGGCCGGACACGGGATCTCCACTCGCAACAGGGTCGGGCCACCGATCGGGCTGGACAACAACATTCTGCCGTCGAGAACCGCGAGTCGATCGACCAGACCCGTCAGCCCGGTGCCCGCCTCCGGGTCGGCGCCGCCCGCACCGCCGTCGCGCACCTCCAACGCCAGCAGCCCGTCGGCCACCCGCCCGCGGACCGCACACCGCTGCGCGCCGCTGTGCTTGGCCACGTTCGTCAACGCCTCGCACACCACGAAATAGGCGGTCACCTCCACCGCCGTGGGCAACCGCCCGGCCAGTTCGACATCGACGTCGACCGGGATCGGCGAGCGCCCCGCGATGTCGCGGACGGCGGCCGGCAGTCCCCGTTCGGTGAGCACGTGGGGGTGCACACCGCGAATCAGCTCACGCAGGTCGGACAGCGCGGCCCGAGCCATCTCGTGTGCCTCGCGGACCTGACGGGCGGCGGGCGACCCGGGCGGCAGGTCGAGCGAGGCCAGGCCCAGCTTCATGCTCAACGCGACCAGGCGTTGCTGCGCGCCGTCGTGCAGATCGCGCTCGATCCGCCGGCGCTCCGTTTCGAACGCGTCGACCAGACGCGCCCTGGAGCGGACCACCTCGATCAACTCCGCCTCGCGAGGCGAGAGCACGGCGCGCGTCATCGTCGCCCGCACGCCCGCCCATGCCGCGATCAGGAACAGCGCCACGGGCAGCAGCACGACCCCCACCAACGGCAGCACCACCGCCATCCACAGCGGCGCCGTGGGCTGCAACGGCGCCGAGATCAACAGCCCCGGGATCACCAACGCCACCGACGCGATGCCCAGGTCCACCCACCACAGCGCCAGCAACGAGACCAGCGCGTAGCCGAACTCGCGCCGACCGGCGGGCTCGCGCAGCCGCGCCCGCACACCGCCCGACCGCTCCGGCGCCGCGAGGGGAGCGCCGATGAGCCGCAGCCGCCACCGCTCGAACGGCGCGGCGGCGATCGCCATGCACGCGAGCGCCACGAGCCCGAGCGACGCGGTGAACGCCGGGCCGACCGACGTCTCCCACGTCGCGACGCCGACGGCCACGACCGACGTCACGGTCACCACCACGACCGCCCCGACGACCCAACTCGCCCCGAGATAGGACAGGGCCCGCCATGGCGCCGGAGACGACAGGAAACGCACCGGTCGCCGACCGATCGAGTCCCACGAGGCTTGCGCGAACATGCGACGACGTTAACCGGCGCGCGACGGCCGCGTCGGTAGTGCCAGGGCTAGTCCCGCTCTCGCCCTGGCACCAATGTGCCGGGCGTTCGCCGACGGTTTCCTGGAGGGCATGACCACAGCGACATCCACACCGGCGGGCCCGGCCGTGCGCCTGCTCCGCGTGACGAAGACGCACCACGCGGGAGCCCAGCGGGTCACCGCGCTCGACGGCGTCACCCTCGACTTCCCGCGCGGCACGCTGACGGCGGTGATGGGCGCCTCCGGCTCGGGCAAGTCCACGTTGTTGCAATGCGCGGCCGGCATCGACCGCGCCGACGGCGGCGAGATCCGGGTCGACGGCGTCGACGTCCGCGCCCTCGACGAGCACGGGTCGACGCTGTTTCGCCGCTCCCGCGTCGGCTTCGTCTTCCAGTCCTTCAATCTGGTCTCCGCGCTCACCGCCGAGCAGAACGTCGCCCTGCCGCTGCGCCTCGCCGGGCGCCGTCCGGACCCGGCGCACGTCGCGGCGGCCCTGGCCGAGGTGGGGCTCGCGGATCGGGCCCGCCATCGACCGGCCGAGTTGTCCGGCGGGCAGCGACAACGCGTCGCCATCGCCCGCGCGTTGATCACCCGGCCCGCGGTGGTGTTCGCCGACGAGCCGACCGGCGCGCTCGACTCGAAGGCATCGCGCGACGTCCTGCGCCTGCTGCGCGACGTCGTCGACGCGCGCGGCCAGACGGTGGTGATGGTCACGCACGACCCGACCGCCGCGGCCTTCGCGGATCGAGTGGTGCTGCTCACCGACGGCCGCGTGGCCGACGAGATCCATCGCGGCGCGGACGGGGCCGGCGTCTGCGCCGAGATCATCGCGGCGCGCATGGCGTGGCTGGAGGAGTTGTGCTGACCCTCGCCGGCATGCGGGCCCGGTGGGTCTCGTTCCTGAGCTCCTTCGTGGGCCTCGGGCTGGGCGTGACGATCCTCGCGACGACGGGCGTGGTGCTGCTCTCCTCGGGCCCCGAGACCCCGGAGCGGTTCGCGGCCGCGTCGGTGCTCGTGCGCAGCGGCGAGGCCCGGCGGCCGGCGCCTCCGTTCGACGACGGCCCCCGTGGACGGCGCAACGGGCGCGGCGGCTCGCGGATCGTCTCGCGGCCGTGCCCGGAGTCGGGCGCGTCGTCACGGACCGCTCGTTCTACGCCCAGGTGGTGATCGGCGGGCGCCCCGCGGACGATCCCCGCCTCGACGATCCGTTGGGGCACGGTTGGTCGAGCGCCGCGCTCGCGGCCCGCGCGCCGGTCGCGGGGCGGCCACCCGGCGCCGACCACGAGGTGGTGCTCGACCGCCGGCTCGGGCCGCGCCCTGGCGACACGGTCACCGTGCTCACCGCGTCCGGACCCGCGACCTACACGGTGTCGGGTCTCGTCGACGGCCCCGGCATCTATCTGACGGACGGCCAGGCGGATCGACTCGCGGGCAGCGTACGCGTGTTGGGCCTGCTCGCCGGCGCCGGCGCGACGCTCGACCCGGCGGCGGTGCGGGCGGTGGTGGGTGCGGAGGGGCGGGTGCTCACCGGCTCCGACCGTGCCGAACTGGAACCGGGCCACGCCGCGTTCACCCGGTGGGTGGGCCTTCAGGTGCTGTCCGCCATGGCGGCTCTGGCCGCGTTCACGACCGTGTTCGTCGTGGCGTCCACGTTCGCCCTCTCCGTCGCGGGGCGCCGGCGCGAGTTCGGTCTGCTGCGCACCATCGGCGCCACTCCGAGGCAGGTTCGGCGCGCGCTGTTCGCGGAGGCGGGCGTCGTCGCCGCGCTCGCGGCCGGGCTCGGCGCCGGGCTCGGTGGAGTGCTTTCCCCCACGCTCGGCGCCGTCCTGGTCGATCTCGGGTTCGAGCCCGAGGGCTTCACGGTCGAGGTCGGCGTGCTCCCCCTGGCCGGCGCGTTTGTGTCGGGCATGGTCGTGGCCATGGCGGGAGTGTGGTCGGCGTCCCGTCGCGCCGCGCGGATCGCACCTTTGGAGGCCCTGCGCGAAGCCGACGTGGACAACCGGCCGATGTCGCGCGGGCGCGTCGTCGGGGGGCTGTTGTTCGTGGCGCTCGGCGTCGTCTCGGCGGCGATCACGGCGACGGCCGACCCCCGGGCGCTCGCGGATTTCGGGCTGTATCCGCCGATGGCCCTCATTGTCGGGCTGACCATGCTCGCTCCCGCGGTCGTGCCTCCCGTGGTGCGGGTGCTGACGTGGCCGTTGTCGCGAGGCGCCGGGGCGATCGGGTTGCTCGTGCGCGAGGGCATGCTCACGGCCGTGCGCCGCACCGCCGCCACCGCCGCCCCCGTGCTCGCGACGGTCGGCCTCGCGGTGCTGATCACGGGCATGGTCGCGACCACCGCGCAGTCCTATGAGGCTCGGCGCGCGGCGTCGGTGCGAGCCGAGCGCGTGATCGTGCCGGAAGACACCCCGGGCCTGACGGACGCCGCGGTGGCCGAGGTGGCGGGCACCCCTCTGACACCCACGACGGTCTACGACGACAAGGGCGCGGTCGTCGAGGCGGCGGGAGTGGTCACCGACGCGTTCGCCGCCATCGGCGACCGGGTCGAGACCCGACAGGGCTCCTTCGCCGAGTTGCGCGGCCCCACCACGATGGCGGTGTCCGAAAGCGTCGCCGCGCGCCTGGGCTGGCGACAGGGCGGCGACGCGCGGGTGACCTTCCGCGACGGCGCCACCGAGACGATGCGCGTGGTCGCCGTGCTGGCCGACCGATCGACGCCCTACGACGTCCTGTTTCCGCGCGGGACCGTCCGCGCGCATGATCCCTCGGCCCTGACGGCGGCCGTCTTTCGCACCGGCGCCGATTCCGCGCCGGCGCCGCTGGGCGGCAAGGAGGTGAGCGTCGCCGCCTACGCCTCGTCGGCCGACGCCGAGGAGCAACGCCTCGTGTGGATCTTCACCGTGCTGCTCGTGGTGGTCTCCGTCGGCTACACGGCCATCGCGATAGCGAACACCCTGATGATGGCCACCGCCGATCGGCTGCCCGACCTGCGCGTCCTGCGCCTTTCCGGCGCGACCGTCCGGCAGGCGCTGTGCGCCATCGCCGCCGAGTCGGCCATCGTCGTGACCATCGGCACGGCGCTCGGCGCGATCGTCGCCGTGCCGTCGCTGCTGAGCCTGCGTTCGGCGCTGAGCGATCTCGCCGGCGCCTCGGTCCCCTTGGTCGTGCCGTGGCCGCTCGTCGGCGGCGTCATCGCCACATGCCTCACGGCCGCCCTCACCGCCTCCGTCGGCCCCGCGTGGATGGCCCTCCGCCCCAACCGCCACCGGATACCGGCCGGATGAGCCAGTCCACCCCAACCGACCCACGAACGCCCGCTGCCCACCCGCCATTTCGGCACAGCGACCAAATGCGGCGTCGAGCGCGCCGATGGTCGGTGCGCGCAAAGAAACACCCAACTCACTTTGTTTACTTGTCTCCTGGGTGCCGGAGCCTCAACAATGCGCATGCACCACACAATTGTGCTCCTTCATCGTCCCCACCCTCAAAAGGGGAACCTCACATGAAGAAGTCCCTCGTCGGCGCACTCGGCGCCGTCTGTGCCCTGCTGTTCACGGCCGTGGGCACGACATCCGCCGTCGGCGCCCCGCCGGCCACCGTCAAGGCGGTCAACTTCGCCGGTACGGTAGCGCTGAGCAACTGTTCGGGGTCCGTGATCCGGATGCCCGGCTCGCAGCCGGGCGACCCCGCGCTCGTCCTCTCCAACGGCCACTGCCTCGAGACCGGATTCCCCGGTGCCGGTGAGGTCATCACCGACCAGCCGTCGTCCCGCACCTTCTCGCTGCTCGGCGCCTCCGGTTCCAGGGTCGCCACCCTGCGGGCCCACAAGGTCTCGTACGCCACGATGACCGACACGGACATCTCGATCTACGAACTCACCCAGACCTACGCGCAGATCCAGAGGTCGTACGGGATCAGTGCGCTGACCCTCAACGACCGCCACCCCGTGGCCGGTTCGGCGATCAAGGTGGTCTCCGGGTATTGGAAGCGGATCTACAGCTGCAACGTGGACGGCTTCGTCTATCGCCTCAAGGAGGCCGACTGGACCTGGCGGGACTCGGTGCGCTACACGTCGTCCTGCAACACCATCGGCGGTACGTCAGGCTCTCCGGTGATCGACACGACGACAGGCAAGGTGGTCGCCGTCAACAACACGGGTAACGAGGATGGCGCCCGCTGCACGGAGAACAACCCGTGTGAGGTCGACGAGAACGGCAACGTGACCATCCGTCAGGGCATCAACTACGCCCAGGAGACGTACATCGTCGTGCCCTGCATAGGTATCGGCAACAAGGTCGACCTGAACCTGCCGGGCTGCACCCTGCCCAAACCCTGACGCCTGCCCCCGGGGAACGCCACGTTCCCGCCCGATGACGCGTCACCGAAGGGAACGGGGTCGCGCGTTTCCCGCGGCCCCGTCACCCTTCTCGACCGGCGCGCGTGCCGAAAGGCGAAGCCACGCACACATGCGGGCACGCGGCGCACCTCGTCGGGAGGACCGGGCCCGTGATCGGCGTTCGCCCCTGCCGGCCCGGCAGCGGTTGACCGGGTCCGGATCAGAGCCGTTCGAGCCGTCGAGGATCGTGGGCCGTCGGGCTCGAGGCGGTGGGGGGATCCGGGCGACAGAACAGGTCGCGCGAAGGTCGGGTCCCCGTGGCCAGGAATCGATCGGCCTCGCGCAGCGCGCACGACGGGGCCTCCGGGTCGTAGCCGCCGTGGTTGCCGCCGTCCACCGTGATCATGCGGGCCCGGTCGCCCAGGGCCCTGCGCATGCCCAGCGCACCCGCGTAGGGCGTGGCCGGATCGCGAAGCGTCTGCAACAGCAGGATGTTCGCCGGCCCCCGGTCGGTCACCCGCACCGCTTTCCCGACCGGGTCCGGCCAGAACGCGCAGGGTTGGATGTTCGCGCCCGCACCGCCCAGGATGGGGAACCGGGCGCGGCTCGCCGTGACTTCGCGCCGATAGCGGGCGACGTCGCGGGGCACGCGGGTGTCGCCGCAGGTCACCGCCAACAGCACCGCGACTTCGTTGTCCTCGGGTACGCCCGGCGTGGTCGGGGGCGGAGCCCATCGGGGCGCGGGCCCGCCCTGGCGGAGGAACCTGAACCACGCGGCGAATTCCGGGAATTGCAGCGTGTGATAGGCGTTCAGCTGCCAGACGGAGCGGAAGAACGCGCCGTCGACGGGGCCGGCGACCGGGTGTGTCACCGGCGATCGGTCCAGGCGCTCGGCCAGTTCGAGATAGTTCGCACGCACCGCGGCCGGGTCGTCACCGAGGCCCAGGACGGCCGCGCGTTCGGCGGCCCAGGAGGCGAAGTCCCCGAACCGCACGTCGAATCCGCGATCCCAGTCGGCCCATCGCTCGTGCCAGGTGCTGTTGGGGTCCGAACTCGCGTCCAGCACGATGCGATCGGTGCGCTCGGGAAACAGCTCGGAGTAGACCGCTCCCAGGTAACTGCCGTACGACGCGCTTCGATACGAGATCTTGCGCTCGCCGAGGGCGATCCTGATGCGGTCCAGGTCCCGCGCGGTATTCGCGGTGGTCACGTGCCGCAACACCTCGCCGCCGTTGGCCAGGCAGTCGCGCGCCAACTCGCGGGCGAACCGTACATTGGCCGTGATCGCCCCGTCCGGGCCGGGGAACGGGATCACCCGTTCGTGGGGGACCCGGTCGGCGGTGCGTCCGCACGTGATGGGCGTACTGCGGCCGAGCCCGCGGGGGTCGAAACCGACCAGGTCGTATCGATCCAGAACCTCCCGGGGGTAGTAGTTCGACCACAGTTCGGGCAGATGCAGACTCGGCACACCGGGACCGCCGCCGTTGTGTACCAGCACGCCGCGGCGCAGTCCCGGCTTCGCCGTCGACAGTCGGGAGACGGCGATGTCGATCCTGCGCCCCGACGGCGCCCGGTAGTCGAGGGGGACCTGTACGGTCGTGCATCTCAATCGTGGATCCGCGGGGCCGAAGGCCGAGGGCGGACAGTCTCCCCAGACCGGAGCCGGCACCGACATGGCCGCGCCGGCGGGGACCGCCGACACGAGAGTGGACGCCAAGGCAAGCACCACCGCCGCACACAGCATCGTGCCCGAACGTTTCAGCATGGTCTAGACCATAGGGAACCGCAGGCCATCACGACAGCCCCCGAAGCCCTCGAATCGAGCATGGTGCGATCGGGCGATTCCGCGGCCCGCGGCCGGAGTTCACGATCGGAGTCGCGAAAGTCTGGTCCAGACCAATCTGGTACAGACCATTGACCGGCGGTTCGGACCCTTCCTAGGCTCATGCAGCCGCGACGGGGTGTGTCGCAGCTTTCGACACGCCTGCGTGGCGACGCAGTCTCCCCGTACGTTCGGACCGAGTTCGAGGAGTTCCCTTGAGCACAGGCACCGCACGACCCGTCACGCACACGCGAGACCCCGATCGGCCGGGCACCAGGCGCGGTCGTATGCTCGTCGCTCTGCTCGCGGCCCTGCTGTTGCCCCTGGGCGCACTGGTCGGCCTGACCGGGCCGGCCCATGCCGAGGGCACCGGCGGCGCGGAGACGTCCGACCAGACCTCCGGTTGGAGCCGGGACCGACCGCCGACCGCCCCGGGCAGGCCGCACGCGAGCCACGTCACCGATACCTCGGTCAAACTGTCCTGGCGCGCGGCCAGGGACGACCGGGGCGTGCGGAACTACGACGTGCTGCGCGACGGCGTCAAGGTCGCCACCGTTCGGCACACGTCCTACGTCGACCGCGGCCTCAACACCGGAACCGGCTACACCTACACCGTCGTCGCGCGCGACACGAGGGATCAGGTCGGTCCCGCAAGCTCCCCGCGAAGGTGCGCACCAGCGGAGAAGCGAAGGTCAAACTGGGCTACTTCACCAACTGGGGCCCCTACCTGGCCAAGAACATCGACACGTCCGGCACGGCCCGCAACATCACCCACATCAACTACGCGTTCGGCAACGTCGTGGGCGGCAAGTGCGTGGTCGGCGATCCCTGGGCCGACTACCAGAAGCCCTACTCCGCCGCCGACAGCGTCGACGGTGTCGCCGACACCGCGGAGCAGCCGCTGAAGGGCCACTTCAACCAGTTGCGCGAGCTGAAGAAGAAGTACCCGAACCTCAAGATCCTCTACTCGTTCGGCGGCTGGACCTGGTCCGGAGGCTTCACCGAGGCCGTGCAGAACCCGGCCGCGTTCGCCGAGTCGTGCCACAGCGTGGTCGAAGACCCGCGCTGGGCCGACGTGTTCGACGGCATCGACCTGGACTGGGAATACCCGAACGCGTGCGGCCTGACCTGTGACGCGAGCGGCTTCGGGTCGATCAAGACCCTGCTGGACGCCACCCGCGCCCGCTTCGGCGCCGGCAACCTGGTCACCGCCGCCATCACGGCCGACGCCGCCCCGGGCGGCAAGCTCGACGTCGCCGACTACGGCGGCGCCTCGGGGGCCGTGGACTGGTACAACGTGATGACGTACGACTTCTTCGGTCCGTGGATGGCGCAGGGCCCGACCGCCCCGCACTCGCCGCTGACGTCGTACCCGGGCATCCCCGTGCCGAACTTCAACTCGGCCGACGCGATCGCCAAGCTCCGGACGAAGGGCGTACCCGCGAAGAAGCTGCTGCTCGGCATTCCCTTCTACGGCCACGGCTGGACGGGCGTGACCCGGAACGAACCGGGCGGCACCGCGACCGCGCCCGCGTCGGGTGACGGCAGCTACCGCGCGCTCAAGGTGCGTTGTCCCGCCACCGGCCTGGCCGGCGGCACCTCGTACGGTCACTGCGGCGACGAATGGTGGGGCTACGACACCCCGGCCAGCCTCGCGGTCAAGACGAAGTGGGCCAAGGAACAGAAGCTGGGCGGTGCCTTCTTCTGGGAACTGAGCGGCGACACCGAGAACGGCGAACTCGCCGCAGCCCTCAACGGCGGACTGGGATAGCCCACCCCGCCCGAGCAAGGTCGCGGCCGGATCGATCGGGGCCGGCCGCGACCGCGGGACCAGGCCCGCGTCACCCGCCCGACGCCGTTCGCCGTCGACGGAGCGACGACGCGGACGACGCCCCGCGACCACGCCGGTCCGACGCCGGGCGAACACGCTCCGTAGTCGGCCTTCACGGGGGCTCCTCCTCGGCTCCACCCGCGGCTCCACCCGATGTTCCACCCGTGGGTCCAGGTGCGGGAAAGGCGACGGCGACAGTCTGGGGACATGAACACCACGGACTGGATCACCGACATCATCCTCGTTCTCATCGTCTTCCGGCAGATGCGGGAAGAGCGACTGGACCGCAAGACCTTCCTCATCCCCCTGGGGATCGTGGCCTTCGTAGGGTTCAAGTACCTCCACACGATCCCCACCGCAGGCAACGACACGGTGCTCATCGGCACGTTGGTGGCGATCGGCGCGGCGCTCGGCGTGGCGGGTGGCGTCTTCACCCGGATCCGCTCCGCCGGCGGGCATCTGCTGATCAAGGCCGGCGCCGTCTCGGCGGTGTTGTGGGTGCTGGGCATGGGGGCGCGGATGGGCTTCCAGGTATGGGTCGACCACGGCGGTGCCGACCACGTCGCCCGCTTCAGCCTCGACCACGACATCACCTCGGGTCGGGCATGGGTCGCGGCGTTCGTGCTGATGGCGGTGACCGAGGTCGTCACGCGGGTGGCCACGATCTTCGTACGGAGCCGGATGGTGGCCGCCCGGCAACCGGTGACCGCGGTGGCGCGTCCCGTGTCGTCCCTCGACCACGCGCTCTGACCATGGGATATGGTCGCGCCGTGCCCGTATCCGAGAGTGTTCCCGTCCCCGGGTCGGCCCGGGGACGGGAGTCCGGCCCGCGAGCGACGGCACGCCACGATCCCCGGGTGCAGTGGGTCGTCAGCCTCGGCGTCATCGCCGTGGGCATCGCGACGATCCGCCCGGTGGGCTCCAGCGGTCGCGGTCTGGCCGTCGTCGTCCTCATCGCGCTCAACTCCCTGTTCCTGCTGGGCCGCAACGTCCCCGAGGACAGGGTCCCCCCACGCGTGGGCGTGGTATGGATGGTGCTGGGCCTCGTGGCGGCGGCCGCCCTGGTCGGCACCGCCCGCGGCGGTACGAGCTATCTGTTCGCGTACTTCCTCGTCGGCCACATCGGCTACCGCCTGCCGCTTGCGCAGGCGGCCCCGCTCGCGGTGCTGGGCGGGCTGCTCTGCGGTGGCGTGCTGTACCTGCATCTCGGCCCGGGCCACGAGGCGTTGCCCTGGGGCCTGGGATTGTCCACCACCCTGCCGGTGGTGATGGGGATCATCAGCCGCAGTCGACAGCGGGCGGTGGAGGCCGTGATCGAATCCGCCGAATCCGCCGAGCGCGCCGCCCGCGCCGAGGCCCGCACGGCCGCACTGGCCGAGCGCAGCCGGATCGCCCGGGACGTGCACGACGTCCTCGCACACTCGCTGGCCGGCATCAACATGCAACTCGAACTCGTCGACGCCCTCCTCGACACGGGCGACCTGGCCAAGGTTCGCGAAGCCAACGACAAGGCGCACAGTCTGGTGAAAGAGAGCCTGAAGCAGGCCCAATGGACCGTCCACGCGCTGCGCGAGGACGCGCTGCCGCTCATGGCGAGCCTGACCGCCATGGTCGAGTCGTCGGGCCACCGGGACGCGCTCACCGTCGGCGGCACCGTACGCGAACCACCCGCCCGGACGGTCCAGCACCTGCTGCGGATCGCCCAGGAGGCGCTGACCAACGCCGCCCGGCACGCCCCCGGCGGCGATGTGCGGGTGGAGGTGACGTTCGCAGCCGCGTCGATCACACTGCGGATCCGCAACGGCCCCGCCACCTTGGAGGCGGCCGGGCCCGGCGGCGGCATGGGACTGATCGGCATGCGCGAACGCATCGCCATGGTGGACGGAACCCTCACGGCCGGACCGATCACCGAAGGACCGGAACGAGGCGGCTGGCAGGTGGAGGCGGTGATCCCGGAATGAACGACACCACAGGGCACGACCCGCGATCGGCCGACGCGACCCGGCGGCTGCGGGTGGTGGTGGCCGACGACCAGGCCGCCATCCGCGAACCGCTGGCGGCCGTGCTCGCGCTCGCCGAGGACATAGACGTCGTCGCGGCCGCCGCGGACGGGGACGAGGTGCTCGCCGCCGCGGCCGCGGGCCCGGTGGACGTGGTGCTCATGGACCTGCGCATGCCCCGGACCGACGGCATCGAGGCGACCCGGCGACTGACCGAGGAACACCCCGGGGTGGCCGTCGTCGTCCTGACCACCTTCGCCGACGACGACTCGATCCTGGCCGCGCTGAGCGCGGGTGCGCGCGGCTACCTGACCAAGAACGCGGGCCGCCAGGACATCGTCCGCGCGATCCGGGCCGCCGCCGCGGGCCAGTCCGTGCTCGACCGCGAGGTCCAGGACCGGCTGCTCGCCACCGTCCGCACCCGGGCCACGACGCCGAAAGACAACCTCCCCGACGACATAACACCCCGTGAACGCGAAGTCCTCGCGCTCATCGGCCAAGGCCTGCCCAACCGGGCCATCGCCGAGAAACTCTTCATCAGCGAGGCCACCGTCAAGACCCACATCAACAACCTTTTCGCCAAAGCCGGCATTCGCGACCGCGCCGACGCGGTGCGCCGAGCCATCGCGGCGGGTCTGTAACGCGGTTCCGGCTCCGGCCGCCGCGTCGAGCGCCGGCGAGACGCGACGAGCGGTTTGGTAGCCTGTGGCCGCCGTGGTGTACGGGAAGCCGGTCGAATGCCGGCGCGGCCCTCGCCACTGTAGCCGCGGAGTTCCGCAGCCCTCGCCGACCGCTCCCCAGGCGGTCGGGGTCACTGGATGGATCGGGAACGAGCCAACCGGGAAGGCCGGCCGCGGAGCGTCGATGCGGAAGCCAGGAGACCGGCCACGGCGCGACATGTTCCACGAGGGTTGGAGAACACATGCCCCGCGCTGCCCTGCGCCCGTTTCGAGCCGAACGTTCCATACCTCCGGCGGGCGCCCCGCACTCCGTGCGCCCCATACGCTCCACCCGCTCCGGTCTCGCCGCCGTGGCGCTCCTGCTCGTCGGCGCGCTCGGCGCCTGCACGGGCGCGCCCGAGGCCGACAAGCCCGTCGCGGCGGCGGGGAGCAGCCACCCGACACCGGTGAGCGTGAACAGGTGCGGCGTCACCACCACCGTGACGGCACCGCCGGCCCGGCTGGTCACCCTCAACCAGGGCGCCACCGAAGTCGCCCTGGCCCTCGACCTGCAGACCCGGATGGCCGGAACGGCGTACCTCGACGACGCGGTCCCGGCGCGATGGAAGACGGCCTACGACACCGTCCCGGTGCTCTCCGAGAAGTACCCGTCCAAGGAGAAACTCCTCGCGGCGCGCCCGGACTTCCTCTACGCCTCCTACTCCAGCGCGTTCACCGACAAGGTGGCGGGCACGCGGGACGAACTGGGTTCCCAGGGCATCACCACCTACCTGTCGCCGCTGGGTTGCGCCGACGGCAAGCAGTCGGCGTCGCCCTCCTTCCAGGCGGTATGGGACGAACTGGGCGATGTCGCCGAGCTGTTCGGCGTCGCACCGCGTGCCGCCGCCATCCGGGACACGCAGCAGCGGCAACTGGCCGAAGTCACCGCCAAGTCGACGGGCAAGGGCCTGAAGGTGCTCTGGTACGACTCGGATACCAAGACCCCCTACGTCGGCGCGGGCCACGGCGGACCCCAGCTCGTGCTCGACGCCGTCGGCGCCCGCAACGTCTTCGACACGCTGCCCGGTGGCTGGAAGAGCACGAGTTGGGAGCAGGTGGTCGCGGCGGACCCGGACGCCATCGTGCTCGCGGACGCCGGGTGGGACACCGCACAATCCAAGATCGACTATCTCGAACACGACCCCGTGCTGAGCAAGCTCAAGGCCGTCCAACGCCGTGCGTACGTGGTCGTGCCGTTCTCCGAGTCGACCCCCGGCGTGCAACTCGCCGACGGTGCCGTCCGGGTCTCGGCCGGCCTGGGCAACCTGACTCCGCGTCCGTGACCGCTCGTCCCGCCGCACGACTCGCCGGCGCGAGTCGTGCGGCGGTGGCCCTGGCCGTCGCCGCAGTGCTGCTGCTGTCCACCGTTGTGCTCGGCCTCGCCGTGGGATCGGTGCACGAGCCGCCGCACGTCGTGGCCGACGTGGTGCTGCGCCGACTGGGCCTCGGTGGCTCCGACGTCACGCCGTTGGACGATCAGATCGTCTGGCAACTTCGGCTGCCGCGCGTCCTGGGGGCCGCCGCGACCGGCGCGGGACTCGCGGTGTGCGGGGCCGTGTTGCAGACCCTGACCGGCAACGACCTGGCCGACCCCTACCTGCTCGGGATCTCCAACGGCGCCGCCGTCGGCGCGGTCACCGTGATCGTCCTCGGTGTAGGGGTCTCCGGCACCGCGGGAATCGGCGCGCTCCCGGCCGCCGCCTTCGTCGGTGCCCTGCTCGCCGTCCTCGTCGTGCTGACCCTGGCCGGGGCGCACAGCCGGACCCTGCCGGCCTCGCGAACCGTGCTGGCCGGCATCGCGGTGGGGCAGTTGTGCGGCGCGTACACCTCGTTCGTCGTGCTCGTCCTCGGCGACCGCAACGCCGCTCGCGGCGTCATGGAGTGGACGCTGGGTTCGGTGGCCGGGGTGCGGTGGAACACGGCCGTCTTCCTGGTCGCGGTGGCCGTCCTCGGCACGGTGGCGATGGGCGCGGCCGCCCGGGACCTCGACGCGTTCGCGTTCGGCGAGACCGCGGCCCGTTCCGTCGGCGTGCACGTCGAACGGACCCGCTGGGCCCTGATCGCCGCGGCGGCGCTGGTGACCGCGTGTCTGGTGGCCAATACCGGCGTCATCGGGTTCGTGGGTCTGGTCGTGCCGCACGTGGTCCGCCTGGTGTGCGGTCCGCGCCACGCCCTCCTGCTGCCGATGTCCGCACTCGTGGGCGCGTCGCTGCTCGTGGGCAGCGACATCGTGGCGCGCTCGGTGCTCCCGGAGCAGGAGATCCCCGTCGGCGTCGTCACCGCCGGGCTCGGAGCGCCGTTCTTCGCATGGTTGTTGTGGCGCCAGGCGGCAGGCAGGTCGGCCGGGGGGAGTCGGTCGTGATCAACGCGAACCGGGCGGGGCCGGCCGCCGAGAACGTAGGCGTGCGCGTCGACGGCGCCACATTGTTGACGGACGTGACGGTCGGCTTCGCCCTCGGCCGGGTGACGGGCCTGCTCGGGCCGAACGGTGCCGGCAAGACGACGCTGCTACGGGTCCTGGCCGGTCTGCGCCGGCCGCAGACGGGCCGAGTCCTCCTCGACGGCGACGACCTGTACGGCCTCACGGCCCGCCGACGCGCGCGCAGGGTGGCCTTCATGGAGCAGCAGGCCGACACCGCGCTGCCGCTGACGGCCCGCCAGGTCATCGATCTGGGGCGCACGCCGCACCGCGGCCGGTGGCCCGTGCTGCCGGGCCTCGCGAGCGCCCACGAGGATGCCGTGCTCGCCGAGGCCGCCTCCGCCACCGATGTCGGCGCGCTGCTCGACAGGACCTGGTCGTCCCTGTCCGGCGGCGAGCGCCAGCGCGTGCAACTCGCGCGCGCCCTGGTCCAGGAACCGGAGGTGCTGCTGCTGGACGAGCCCACCAACCACCTCGACCTGCGCTACCAACTCGGCTTCCTCGAAACCGTGCGCGGGCTCGGCATCACCACCGTCGCGGCCCTGCACGACCTCGAACTCGCCGCCGCCTACTGCGACGACGTCGCCGTGCTGCTCGACGGCCGACTGGTGGCGCATGGGCCCGTCGCCGAAGTGCTCACCTCCGCCACGATCGCGCGCGTCTACGGCGTCGACGCGACCGTGGAGCGCCATCCCCTGCATTCCCGACCGCACATTCGATGGAACGGCTTGCTTACCGAAGGGGTCGAGTCATGAGTGGAGAAGGTGCGCGAGCCCTCGACGGGCCTGTCGCGGGCGGTGTGACGGTCCTGGTCGGGATGTCCGTCACGGAGGCCGATCGGCGGGCCGAACTGCTCGCGGCCGCCGTGCCGTCGGGCGCCACGACGGCGTTCCTGCAGCAGGGCGAGCCGTCCCTGTCGGCCGAGTTGACCAGGCTGGCCGACGCGGGCGCGCAGGCCGTCGTCCTGATCGGGGTCCGCCTGGGGGCATCCGGCCCCGGACACTCCTGGCTGCGGCGGATCGCGGCGTACTGGTGGCGCGAGCGCACCGGCCATCGTCCCGCGCTGCTGGTTGCCACGCGGCTCGCCGAATCCGCGGACGCGGTGGCCGAGGTTGCGACGACCGTCAAACCGATCACCGGGGAGGAACCCGGTCTCACCTCTCCGGCCTGGGAGGAGGTCACCACCCACCGGCACCAGGTGATGGTGTGCCGCGGACCGCGCTGCACGGCCAAGGGCGCGGACGACACCCAGGTTGCGCTGATCCGCCGACTCACGGAGCACGGGCTCGGCGACGACGACGTCCTCGTCACGCAGACGGGGTGCCAGTTCCCCTGCAACCAGGCCCCCGTGATCAGCGTGCAGCCCGACGACGTCTGGTACGGGCACGTGGACCCGGCGACGATCGGCGCGATCGTGGCCGACCACCTGATCGGCGGCCGGCCGATCACGACGCATCGCCTCCCGCGGCACAGGAAGGAACCGGCGAACCGGTCGGAGGACTGACCCGCCCGCGACCCGTCGACGAGCACCGTCCCGTGCTCGACGACAGCGCCCGCCACGCGAGGCGGAGCGAGGGACGGCAGCCGAAGAGCGACGTCGGTACCGAGCAGGATTCGAGAAGCCCCGGCCGCCGTGCTGCCCCTAGCGTGATGGTCATGGCAACCGCGGGGCATCCGGGCCACAGTCCGGATGCCCCGCGGGTACACATCCACTGTGCAAGGGGCAAGTCATGAAGGCGCACGTCAGCTCGATTCTTCTCGGTGTCCGTGACATGGACCGGGCCAAGGAGTTCTACACCGAAGGGCTCGGTTGGAAGATCGAGAACGACTACGGCATCTCGGTGTTCTTCGCATCGGACGGCGCGTCGCCGGTCGGGTTCTACGCTCGCGAGGGCCTGGCCGGCCAGGTGGGCACGGACCCGGAGGGCAGCGGCTTCAGCGGGCTGGTTCTGACCTACGTCGTCCGCAGCGAGGCACGCGTCGACGAGATCATGGCGGAGGCCCGCAAGGCCGGCGCCACGATCCTCAACCCCGCCGGTGCTCTCCCGTGGGGCGGCTACGGCGGCACCTTCGCCGACCCGGACGGCTACATCTGGAGTCTCGGCTACAGCGCCCAGGGAACCGACCAGCCCTACGCCGAGTAGTCGCGACCGCCGGCCGCACCGGCGTCCGGGGCTGCGCGGCACACGCCGCGCCGCCCCGGGCCCCGAGCCGCCCCGGTTCGACACCCGAGCGTCCGCCGGTCCGCCCGCCGCGGGCGGTCGTCGCGATTGACGGTCGTCGTCCATCGACGCGGGCCCCGGGCCGGGAACCTGCGATGATCCCGCTGTGAGTCTGACCATCGACATCGCCGGAGTGCCGCCCGAGCGCCTGCTGTTCGCGCTCTCGCCCCTCGCGGAGCCGACCGCGACGTTGCACGTGCTCGCCGAGCCCGCGCACCACCCGGCACACCGCGTCCGGGCGGCCGAGACCCGGTCGGCGCTGCGGCCGGAGCCGGCCGGGCAACTGCTCGAGGCGGAGTTCCTGTGGCGCTCCTCGCGCGCGGACTTCCTGCTGCCGGGCCGCCCGGGCGCGACCCTGGCGGACGAGTTGGACCGGGTCGACCGGCTCGACCAGGACACCTACATGTCGACGGCGTTGGTCGCGACCTGCGGTACCGACCGCATGTTGCTGCGGACCCGCGTGCGGCGCATGCTCGAGGAGTGCGAGGCGTCGTTCTTCGGCGCGGAGTGACAGCGGGTGGCCCCTCGGCTCGCCGCGGATCTGTGCCTGCGGGCCGACCTCATGGCCCGGCGCGGCGTGGCCGAAACGTTGGCCTCGATCTCCGGGGCGGTGGCACTGGACGAGCGGCGACAGCGCATCGTGATCGACAAGCTCCAGGACAACACGACCGGCGCGCGCGGCGACGGGGTGACCTTCCTGCCCACGGTGTTCGGCGATCCGCACCTGGTCGTGGTGCACGCGCGGGGATGGCGTCCCGTCGTGCAGTACCCGGTCGTGGGCGGCGACCGGGCGTTCCCCGAGCCGGTGGCGATGGAACTGGTGCGACTGCGGCTCGAAGCCCTGTCGCATCCGGTCCGGCTGCGCCTGGTACGGACGCTCGCGCGGGGTTCGCACACCACGGGCGAGTTGGCCTCGGCCTGGGACCTGAGCGCGCCCGAGGTCTCCCGGCGCCTGGCGGTCCTGCGCGAGGCGGGCCTGCTGAGCACGCGACGGCGCGGCCGGTACGTGCTGTACGACCTCGACACCTCCGCGACGGCGGCTCTCGGCACGGATCTGATGGCGGCGATGCCGCGCTGAGCCCGCCGAACACGCCCCGGGGTCCGTGACGGGGCCGGATGCGTACGTCGAACGGCCGCCGCCTATTCGCCGAATGGCCGAGTGGACGGCGGCCGCGAGGGGAGCGGATCGCGCAACCCGGCCAGGTACCGCCGATAGGCCCTCGCCTCGGCCGAGGCGTCGTCGACGGCGGCGAGGCGGTCGGGGAACAACACTCCGCCCGCGTGCGGTCGGGTACTCGTTCCGAACCGGTTGCCGTGCAGACGGCCGGTCACCAACCGGCCCCGGTGCCAAGGGGTCGACCTGGACCCGCCGGCCACCACCGGGCCGCGGTTGACCTGGAACCAGACCTCGCGCCCGTTGCCGAACAGCACGACACTCTCCCGGAGATCACGCACGTCGGTGTACACGTCGAAGTCCCAGTCGCCAGGCGCCGCCCCCGCGCCGTAGCGGCCGCGAAGGTGGTGCACGAACCGGGGCAACTCGACGGACGCCCCGAACGGAACCACCGCGTCGGCATAGGGCTCACCGGCGACGAAGTAGATTCTGAACTCCAAGCCGTACAGCCGCCCGCGGACCTTCCTCCTGACGGAGAGCGAGAACATGTCCGCGTCGTCATGCCCGGCGCGGTCCACCGCACGCACATGCCGACTCAGATGCTCGAACGACAGCACCTCGCGATCGACCAACAGACCGGGGATACGATCGAGCGAACCATGGAACAGATACAGACACATCAGGTCCACCGGATGTGTCTCGTGGGCCAGGCGCGTCAGGAACCCATCGGAAAAGCCGTCCCGCAAAGGTGTCTCCAGCCGTCCTGCGCACTGCCGTGTCGTGGGCCGCTCTACTTGCCGGTCCTGCCGTCGAGCATCTCGCGCAGGATGTCCAGATGACCGTTGTGGCGGGCCGTCTCTTCGGTGAGATGGAGGAGGATCCAGCGCAGGTCGACGTGGAGGCCGTCGCGGATGGTTCCCACCGCCCGAGTGTCCAGCTCGTTCGCGGCGACCAGTTCGCGGTAGCGGGCGCTCTGTTCGGCATACGTGTCGAGCAACTCCGTGAGCGGGAAGTCGACGGCGATACGCATCTCGCGGTCGGGGTCCTCGTCCGTCATCGGGGCCCGGTCCTCCTCGCCGAGGAAGACCACCTGGAACCAGTAGTACTCGGTCCAGCGGAGGTGGTTGACCAACCCGCTCACGGTCATCAGCGGCGATCCCGGCAGGAGCGCTTTGCGGGCGTTCTCCGCGGAGATGCCGTCGCACTTGGCGCGGGCGGTGCCCCGTGCGTAGTCGAGGAACGTGGTGAGCTGGGTGCGCTCGTCCCATGCGGGCGGCGTGTCGTTGATTGTGGTCATCGTGCGAAGCATCCCCAACACCGCGCCCGCTGTCGAGGCATTTATCGACGGACCCCACCTGCTCCGCCCCGGTGAAGACCCGGCGTCTCGTTCCCCGACGCCGGGACGACGTCGACCCGACGGCGATGTGTCCGATACGCGCGGGCGCCGCGTGGTCGATTCACGCGAAGCCGACGGGAGAGAACGCGCCCTGGCATCATCCACCGAAGCCGGGCGATCTCCCGTCCGGCGCTTCCACGGGGGGACGGCAATGAACGGCGAGCACTCGTCCGACGAAAGAGCGCGACAGCGGGATGGCAAGGACATGACAGGGCGGCGGGGAGCCGGAGGCCGTCGGGCGTTCCTGACCGGTGCGGTGACGGCGACAGCGGTGGGGGTCGGGCTCGTGGCGACGACATCGGCCCCGGCGACCGCGGCGGGCAACGCCGCGGACTGGTACGACGTCAAGGCACACGGCGCGATCGGCGACGGCGTCGCGGACGACACCGCAGCCGTCCAGTCCGCGATCGACGCCGCGGCGCGAGCGGGCGGCACGGTCTACTTCCCCGCCGGCCGATACCTCGTGGCCCCGGTGCCCGTTGCCGGCAAACCCGCCGCCGCGCTGTCCGTGAACGGCGACGGCGTACGCCTGGTCGGCGCCGGCAGCAAGGCCGCCATGCTCGTCAAGAAAACCGACGGCATCCTCCTGCGGATCTCCGGCACCGGCCCCTCACTCGACGCGAAAGGCACCACACACCGCCGCTACTGCGCGATCGAGAACCTCGGCCTCAACGGAAACGGCAGGACGGGCCTGCTGCTCGAGCTCTACTACAACAACAACACCCACATCCGCGACGTCTACCTGACGAGCAACGCGGACATCGCCGTCGACGCCGTCGAACTGTGGGACTCGCGATTCCACGACATGGTCGTGGAATCCTGCACGGGTCCCGCGGACAGCAGTCGACACCCCAACGTCTGGCTGCGGAACTCCTCCACCGCGAACCCCCGGGAATGGGGCTACGGCACCGACAACGTCAATCAGGTCCACCTGACCGGCTGCCGCCTGGAGAACTTCGGCACCGGCGCACTGTGGGTCACCCAGGGCACCGCGGGAACCAGCAACCCCAACGGAATCCACATCACCGACTGCAAGTTCGAGACGTCCGCGATGAAGGGTGGACCACACTTCAGGGTCGACGCGTCCTGCCGACACGTGTTCGCCCGCAACATCTACGCGTACGCGGGCAACTTCGCCACCGGATACGGCACTCCGCAGAACATCATCGACTGGGCCCCCTCCGCGAGCGCGCTGGAGGACACCCTCATCGCGTGCGGCACGACGACGACCGTCAACTCCGGCGTCATCCTGTACTCGGCCAAGGGCCAGACCGGCGTCCTGCGCAACGTCAACGGCCTGTACGGCACCAAGCCCGCCGGCACGCACATCTACTACGAACAGAGTTCGACCGGCGACTTCCGCGTCGAGAACTCCTACGGCAACACCGGCGGACAGGCCAGTGGCGCCATCCCCACCCGCAACCAGCCCAACCCACCGCTGCGCCTGGTCGCGGGCCCGGTCTCCGACGCGTCGTTCCAATACCCCCCGCTCGACGGCACGATGGCCGTCGACACCACCGACAAGCGCCTGTACGTACGCGTCGGCGGCACCTGGACCTGGACCGAACTGCGGGCATGAGCCTGCCGGTGGCCCCGACACCCCGGACGCCCGGTGATCTCGTATCGAAGCGGCGCCGTCGGGCCGACGGTCGGGGGGACGCGAGTGACCGGCGGCGTGTGTTACCGCGCCGACGATGGGGGCGGCCACTGCGCCGCAGGCCGCGGGACGCGTGTAACACCATCCGTCGGGTCGCGGCGTGTCGGCTGTGACCTGGGCGAACGTGGTATTGCCGGGGTGTCGGGCGGGTGGATCGAGGTGGCCGTCGTTCCCTCTCGTGACCTTGTCACCGGTCGGTGACGACGGTGTCGTGGTGCGACGACTCGGGTATCGCCAGAGGCGGCGGACCCGCCATGGTGGTTGGGCAGGCACCGGGGAGCCGAGCGGGTTTCGGCTCCAACCACCAGCTATCAAGGGGTCGTTCATGTTCCGCAACCGTCGCACCGCCCTCCTCGTCTCCGCAGCCGTCCTCGGCGGCGCGATGTCGATGACGGCGTGCCAGGGATCGGACTCGAACTCGAAGTCGGGGGCCGCACAGGGCTCCTCACCCGTCGCGCCGCCGGCCGCACCGCCCGCTGCGGCGGCCCCCGGCGGCAACACAGGCGGCAGCGCGGGAGGTAGCGCGGGAGGCAGCGGGAGCGCCGGCGCGACCGAACCCGCCGGGAAGGTCTCCTCCGGGAAGGACTCCGCCGGGAAGAGCGCCGGCGGGCAGGGCGCGACCACCGGCGGCGGAGGCGGTGGCGCCGGTGGCGACGGCTCGATCGGCAAGTGCCGCACCGACGATCTGCGGGCCACCGCACAGGACGCCACGATCGGCGGCGACGACGCACTCACCGTCGCGGTGACGTTCGAGAACATCGGCCACAACTGCACGATGTCCGGGTTCGCGGGCGTGGACCTCCAGACGGCGAAGGGCCCCCTGTCCGCGAAGCGCGTCGGCGACCCGGCCGCCCCGTTCACCCTGAAGAGCGGCACGTCGGTGTCCTTCGGGGTCACCTACCCCAGCGGCGCCACCGGCCCCTACGGCGTCAAGATCACCGGCCTCGAGGTCACCCCGCCCGGGGAGACCAAGACCATCACGCTGAACTGGCCCGGCACGCCCACCCTGCCGGTCATCGACGGCGCCGGCTCCCCGGTCGACGTCGGCCCCATCGGCAGCGCCGGCCAGGGCGGCTGACCCGCACGACCCGCAGGAACCCGCCGGCCCCCGATTCGGGGGCCGGCGCTCGGCTGTGCGGTGGGCGGTTCCTTCTCATGTCGACGCCTGCGCGGATGTTATGGCCGGCTGGTATGTCTGGGAACCGACGAGCACGCACATACTCCCAACGATGAAACGAGTCGACAGGTCGCCGACATCCGAGGGACCTGTGCTTTCCCCGCCATGCACACGTCGAGGAAGGACGCTCATGCCCCAGCCCAAATGGTTCGCGGCACTCGGGACCGCCGCGGTCGTCACCATGGTCATGGCGCCTGCGGAGCAAGCCGCGGCCGCGCCGTCCAACGCCGCTCCGGACAGCGTTTCGGCGGCGACGACCCTCTACTACGACGACTCCCGAGCCGCCGGCTGGGAGGCGGCCATCACAGCCGGCGTCGCCACCTGGAACGCGAACGTCACCAGCGTGAAGCTGATGAAGGCGCCGCCCGGCACCCGGGCCCAGATTCGGATCACCGCCACCAACGGTTGGCCCCAGGCAAGCCTGGGTCCGGTCCGCCCGGGTGGACAGTCGTGGGTGGAACTCGGCAGCCAGGCGGTCGACCAGGGCTACGACAAGACCCGGATAGCCGCCCATGAGATCGGCCACAACCTGGGCCTGCCCGACAACAAGCCGGGTCCGTGCTCCAAGCTGATGTCGGGCTCCAGCGCGGGAGTCGGCTGTAGGAACCCCGTTCCCGACGCGGCCGAGCGATCGCGGGTCGAGTACAACTACGGCGGCCGTGCCGCCGCGCACATCCCGGCCGACGGCCGGGTGATGGTCGACGTGTCCTGAGATCCGACAACGAACGCATCCGCCGATCGCAACGTCCGACCCGCGCGTCGGTCGCGGGTCGGACGAGCACCACCGTGCGGTACGGGGCGGCCACTTCCCCGTGTCCGGTGTGCCCCCGGTACGCCGCCGCCCCGCCCGGCACGACGCCGCTCCGCCCTCGGCCGGCGATGTTCCTCCGATCTGGCGCGCGACACCCGCCGGAGGACACAATGACCGCCTACCGAGATCCCGGAAGGCTTGGCGTGACATGGAATTCGTGCTCACGACGGACGGCCTGCGCGGCGCCGAGCGCTTCGAATACTGGCGATCGGCCGTCTCCGACACCTTCGTCCCGCTGCGCGCCGAGCCGGCGCGCGGCGCCGGGCGGCCGTTCCGGGGCCGGATGCGGTCCATGGCGCTGGGCGCGCTACAGATCACCGAGGTCTCGGCGGATGCTCACGCCGTATACCGGACCCCTCGCCTGATCACGGCGTCCGGTGGCGAGTACTTCAAGCTGGGCCTCCAGCTCTCCGGGGGATGCGTGCTGAGCCAGGACGGCCGGGAAGTGGCGCTCGCGGCCGGCGACTTCGCGATATACGACACCACCCGCCCGTACCGCCTGTCCTTCGAGGCCGAATACCGTCAACTGGTGGTGATGTTGCCGCGGTCCCTGCTGCGTGTCCCGTTGCGAGAGATGGACCGGGCCACCGCCCGGCGGCTGTCCGGGCAGCGCGGCTTCGGTGCCCTCGCGGTGAGCGTGTTGCGGCAACTCCCGCAGCACCAGGCGGAGTTCCAGGGGGCCGAGCGGCACCGGCTGGCCGACACGGTGAGCGATCTGGTGGCCGGTCTGGTCACGGCCCGGCTCGCCCCGGTCGCGTCCGGCGGCGGGTCGGGCCGAGGGGTGTCGATCACCACGATCAAGGCCTATATCGAGGACCGGCTCGGCGATCCCGGCCTGGGCCCGGAACGAGTGGCCGCCGCGCACTACGTCTCCACCCGCCACCTGCATCGGCTCTTCCAGGAGCAGGGGACGACCGTGTCCGGCTGGATACGGCATCGCCGACTGGAGCGCTGTCGTCGCGAGCTGGGCGATCCCACGCTCCGGGAACGCCCGGTCGGGGCCGTCGCCGCCCGCTGGGGCCTGACGGACGCGGCCCGGTTCAGCCGCACGTTCCGCCACGCGTACGGATGCAGCCCGCGCGAGTATCGCGCGGCGGCACTCGGATGAGGCGTCGCATGGGCGGCCGGAACGGGGATCGGGCCGGCGCCCATGGACAAGTGCCGGGCGCCCAAAGACAAGAAGTCCGGGCCCCCGGAGGGGGATCCTCGCTCCGGGAGGCGCGCGTCGGACGCGCCGTGACACCAGGGCGGCGGCATGCCGAAGGGCCGGCTTCTCATCGGCGGAGCGTGGACGGCGGCGGCGGACGGTGCGGAGTTCCCCGCGCACGACCCGGCGAGCGGTGCGCCGCTCGGCCGGCTCGCCGCGGCCGGTCGGCCGGACGTGGACGCCGCGGTCGATGCGGCGAGGGCCGCCCTCGGCGATCCGGCCTGGACGCGGATCACCGCGGCCGAGCGGGCCCGCCTCCTGTGGCGGATAGCCGACCTGATCGAGCGCGACGCCGCCGAGTTGGCCGAACTGGAGACCCGTGACCAGGGTCAGCCGCTGGGCGTGGCGCGCGCGGTGAGCGTGGCGGGAGCCGCCGAGCACTTCCGCTACTACGCGGGGTGGGTGACCAAGATCGAGGGGTCGGTGGCCCCGGTGTCCTTCCCCGACACCCTGCACTACACCCGGCGCGAACCGGTCGGCGTCTGCGCGCTGATCACCCCGTGGAACTTCCCGCTGATGATCGCGGCCTGGAAGATCGCCCCCGCGCTGGCCTGCGGCAATACGGTGATCCTGAAGCCCGCCGAGCAGACCTCGCTCACCTCGGTGCACCTGATCCGGCTCTGCCAGGAGGCGGGACTGCCCGCCGGGGTGGTCAACCTGCTCACCGGCGGCCCGCGGACCGGACAGGCGCTGGTCGCCCACCGGGGAGTGGACAAGGTCTCGTTCACCGGCTCCACCGAGGTGGGCCGGGAGATAGCCCGGACGAGCGCCGACGACCTGAAGCGGGTCACGCTCGAACTGGGCGGCAAAGCCCCCAGCATCATCGCCCGCGACGCGGACATCGACGCCGCGGTGGCGGGCAACGTCCGGGGCGCGCTGCTGAACAGCGGCCAGGTGTGCGCGGCGTACTCCCGGTTCTACGTGGACCGCGCCCGCGCCGCGGAGTTCACCGAGAAGCTCGCCGCGGCCGTCACCGCGCTCCGGCTGGGTCCGGGGCTGGCCGCCGGAACCGACCTCGGCCCCCTGGTCAGCGAGGAGCACCTGAACCGGGTGGAGTCCATGGTCGCCGCGGGCGTCGCCGAGGGCGCCGAGGTCGTCACCGGTGGCGCTCGGGCGGGCGGCGACCTGGCGCGGGGCAATTTCTACCGGCCCACCGTACTGGCGGGCGTCGGCGACGCCATGTCCATCGCCCGCGACGAGGTGTTCGGCCCGGTGTTGCCGATACTCACGTACGACGACGAGGACGAACTGATCGCCCGCGCCAACGACACCGACTACGGGCTGGCCGCCGCGGTGTGGACCGCGGACCTGCGCACCGCGCACCGGCTGACGGCCGGCATCCGGGCCGGCGCGCTGTTCGTGAACATGCCCCCCGTCCCCGATCCGGCGGCGCCCTGGGGCGGGTTTCGCAGCAGTGGCTGGGGGCGGGAGATGGGCTCGTACGCCCTCGACGCGTTCACCGAAACCAAGGGCGTCTGGGTGCACCACGGCTGAGCATGCCGCTTCGACGACGAAAGCCGGGTACCGACATGACCTCCTCCCACACCCACCCCGATCACGACGGCGTCCACGCCGCCGTCCGCTCCTATGTGCGCGCGGTGACCGCCGGGGACGCCGACGCCGTCCGGGCCGTCTTCCACCCCGACGCCCGCATGTGGGGGTATCTCGGCGAAAGGTTCGTCTCCGCGCCCATCGAGGAGTTCTGCGCGGTGGTGGCCGCCGAGTCCGGCGAGCGGCGATGGTCGGCGCGGTACTCCTGGGAAATCCGCTCCATCGAGGTGAACGGCGAGGTCGCGGTCGCGGTGCTGGAGGAGTACGGCTACCGGGGCGCCGACTTCGTCAACCACTTCTCCCTGGTGCGTACGGACGGGCGGTGGCTGATCGCCGGCAAGACGTTCCACAGCCCGGCCACCTGACGACCCGTCCGTGAACCGCGGGGAGTACGGGCACGCCCCGGGCGCGGACGCCCGGTCGGGGCCGGGGCTTTCGCCCTGGCCCCTACCCGGGATGCCGGAAGCGGGGGAGGAGGGAGCGGGGTCGGGTTCAGCCGGTGGTCGTGCGCCGGCGCCGGTGGAAGACGACGGCTCCGCCCGCGAGGACGAGTGCCGCGCCGGAACCGGCGAGCAGCGGGGTGGACGTCGACGCTTCGTCCGTCGTGTGCCGGGGGCTGTAGCCGCTGGAGTACCCCTTCGTGTCGTACTCCGAGCCGGGCAGTTTGTCGGCGTAACGGGCCTTGACCAGCTTCTGGTAGTCGCCGAGCGACATCGACGCCCGGCCGTCCAGCCCCTGCCGGGCCTGGTCGTTGAGCGGTTCGACGGTGGTGAGCTTGAGTTGGTACCAGGCTCGGAGTTGCGGTTCGGTGAAGACGAGGGTGCCGACGGTTGCCCTGCCGGCGTAGGTGGCGTCGGTGTCACCGTCGCGGATGGCTGCCAGGTGCCAGCCGCCGCCCTGGGTGGGGGTGAGCATGACGGTGGCGGTGCGGCCGTTGACGGTGATGCTCAGCGAGGAGAGCAGGTTTGTCAGCTTGACGGCCTCGGTGGGCAGGGGTGGGGCGGTGCCCGCGACGAACCCGGGGGTGATCTCGTTCAGTGCCACCGGGTCCTTGATCGTGAAGGCCGGGAGGCCCTGGCACGGTTCGGGTGTGTCGGGGATCGTCTGCACCGTCCCGGTGGCGCCGGCGGGGATCGGAGTGCTCAGGAAGCGGCAGACCGAGTCGCGGACGGCGGTGGACTTCACCACGTCGAGGGCGGCCTGGTAGTCGGGGATGTCGGCCGGGAGCGGGTCCTTGGCCGGAGCCGCCCGGGTCGGGCCGGCGACGGACAACAGGACGGACGCGCTCGATGCGAGGACGACGGTCAGGCGGGAGAGGCGAAAGCCGGTCCGCTTGCGGGACGTTGTGGTGCCGCTGGTGTCGCGCATGTCGCCTGCCTTAGCGGGAGATGCCGATGCGGGAGTGCGTCCACTTCGACGAACTGTTGCTGACGTAGTCGGCGTAGTTCCACCACGTGTACGTGGCGGTGTCCGGCCATGGGTCGCCCACGGCGATCGTGTTGCGCGACGTGTCGAAGCCGTAGACCACGTTCATGTGGCCGCCACCGGAGGTCCACCCGATACGGGCCGCGACCGGCCGGGCCGCCTTGACCTCGGTGTACACCTGGTTGAACGTGGCGGCGCTGTTCAGGCCCGAGCCGGGGTGACTCATGCCCAGGCTGTTCCAGCCCCTGGCCATGTCGTCGAGCGTGGCGGGCTGGTTGTTGCAACCGTAGTAGGGCTGTGCGCGGTCGCAGAAGTCGGTCTGCGTGGAGCCGAGGCCCTGGAACTTGGCGATGGTCAGGCCGGAGGCGACCCAGCACCACTGGGTTTTCTCCTGTTTGTACATGTTGATATTGTCCTGACCCGCTTCCGCGTGGGCGGTGCCTCCTGCGGTCGCACACAAACCCAAGGCGACCGGCACGATGGCCGATACCGCGATTCCGTACCTGAATCTGCCCATGTTGCTGCCTTCCCGTGACGAGACGAACGGGGGCGATCTGGCATGGATATGACATCGCGTTACGGTGACATCACATAGGGGTATTACAGAAATTTCATTCGAATAGGCTATTTACCCGGTAATCGCATAAAGAGCGAAGCCGAGGCGCGGGCGTGGATGCGACGGTGCCCCCGGGTGGCCTCGTGGAGTCGAGGCCACCCGGGGCGTGTTCGGACCTTGCGTTCGGGGGTCGGTCCGGGGCGGTCGTTTCAGGCGGAGACCCCGGCGGGGGCATCGGCGTGTGAGGGCGCCCATTCCCTGGTGCCTCGGAAGTCGGCCGTGTAGCCGTCGGCCAACCCGCCGATCCACGACTGGGGGTCCCCGGCGAACGCCTTGGATTGCACGACCACATCGCCGTTGGTGTCGGTGATGCCGGAACCGACGTCGGTGCCGGCGACGAAGAAGAAGACCCTTTGACCTCGGATGGGCTCGCCGTACTCGTCCGAGAGGTGGGCACGGGCCTTGCCGGCGATCAGCTGACCGAGCTTGCCCCGCACCTGCGAGAGTTCGAGGTTGGTGGGCTGCGGATGGGCCGCGGGAGCCGTCTGGCCATTCTGGCTGTTCTGGTTCTGCGTGGCCTGCTGCTGCTTCAGCCGGTTGTTCTCGTCCTGAAGTTCCTTGTTCTTCGCCATCAGTGCTTCGATCATCTTCTGGTCGGCGTCCGACATGGCGCACTCTCCTCCTTCGGTGGGCCCCCCGGATCAGTTTGACCGGAGACGCAAACCAACGCACCACTTGGTTGGGCCATTCGAGTTGGGCGACCCGCCGGGGTTCGCATGGCCGCGCGGCGCGCCGATACCCGGCCGGGGTGTGGTGGTCGGAGGAGGACCGGGCGTGGGTTCTCGCCGACGAGTCGACGCGAAGTCGCGGCGCCGGGGGCGCGGTTCAGGTTCGGGGTTCGGGCCTGTCGTCGGCGAGATCCTTTTCCAGCCGTTTCATGACGTCCGCCATGAAGGTGCCGGTGGTGCCGTGACCGCCCAGGTCCGGGGTGGCGGAGTCGGTTCGCGCCGCGGCGGCCAGCGCCCGGCGCAGCGGGGCCGCTGCCCGGGGATGGCCGAGGTGGTCGAGCATGAGGGCGACCGCTGTCGCCGCGGCATACGGATTGGCGATGCCCCGGCCCGCGATGTCGGGCGCGCTTCCGTGTACCGGCTCGAACAGGGCGCAGCCGGTCTCCGGGCACACGCTCGCACTGGCGGCCAGCCCGAGTCCGCCCATCAGGGCCGCGCCGATGTCGCTGACGATGTCGCCGAAGAGATTGGAGGCGACGATGCCCTCGTAGGGCGAGGGGTCGCGCACCAGGTGGTAGCAGAAGGAGTCGACGTACTCCTCACTGCCCACCAGCCCGGGAAAACCGGCGAGTTCGGCACGGAAGACCCCTTGCCAGAGGCGACCCGTGTGGGGGACGGCGTTGCTCTTGTGCACCAGGGTGACCCGTTCGCGACCGCTCTCGCTCAGGGTGCGCAGGCAGTAGCGCAGAAACTTCTCCACGGTCTCCCGGGTGTATACGCATTCGTCGATGGCCACGGCCGGGTGCCTGCCGTGTGAGACGGTGCCGCCGACTCCGGCGTACAGGCCCTGGGTGTTCTCCCGGAACAGGGCGATTGTCCGGTCGCCGCCGCGAGGGGTGAAGGGTCGGTAGTTGACGTACAGGTCGAGGCCTCGACGAAGGCCCAGCAAAATGTCGCGACCATGTGCCATGTCGGGGATCCTGGGGTCGCCCAGGGCTCCGAGGAGAATGGCGGGGTAGTCGGAGGCGAGCAGGTCGAGCGCGTCGGGCGGCAGGCCGACCCGCTCGGCCAGCCATCGCTCGGCGCCCCAGTCGAAGATTCGGTACGAGAGCCCCAACCCGAAGTGGTCGCCGAGGAGTTCGAGCGCGGGCAGGACGGCCGGGACGACTTCGCCGCCGATTCCGTCGCCGGGAATCACGGCGATCCTCATGTCCGCGCTCCGGTGGCGAGCATGTCCTCCACGGAGCTGAGCCGTCCCGCGATGGCGCTCGCCGCGACCACGTACGGGGAGGCCAGATAGACCCGGCCGGGTCCGGACCGGCCGGGGAAGTTGCGGTTCTGAGCGCTGACGGTGACTTCGTCGGGCCGCTCCGAGACACCCGGCCCGGCGTTGATGCAGGCGCCGCACGAGGGCGGCAGGACGGTGACGCCGACCTGCTCGAAGAGGTCCAGATAGCCGCGTTCGGCGGCGTGGTCGAGCACTGCCTCGCTGCCGACCTGGATGTACGCCCGGACCTCGGCGGGGACCGATCGTCCCTGGTCGCGGGCGAGTTCGAAGACTGCGGCGTACATGTCCATGTCCTCGGCCTTGCCGCCGGTGCAGGAACCGCCGTACACCTTGTCGACGCGGACGTCCTCGCGCACCGAGGCGAGCGGGACGGCGTTGCGCGGGTTTCCCGGCAGGGCCACCATGGGTTGGACCGAGCCCAGGTCCACGGTGACGGTGGAGTCGTACCGCGCACCGGGGTCCGAGGTCGGTACGGCGCCGACGGGAGCCGGCGGAGTGCGGCGGGCCAGGTGGGCGTGAGTGACGTCGTCGGCTTCGAACAACGCGGTCATGCCCCCCGCCTCCACCGCCATGTTGCACAGGGTGGCGCGTTCGTCCACGCTGATCGACCCCACGCCGGAGCCGGTGAACAGCAGAACCTTGCCCAGGGTCCGACTCCCCTCGATCCCGGGGTGGACCAGCAGGCCGAGCATGACGTCCTTGGCGCAGACGCCCGGGCGCAGCGCGCCGTCGAGTTCGACGCGGACGACGGCCGGCACCTTCACCAGGGTCTCGCGGTTGTACCAGGCGTTGGCGATGTCGGTGGCGCCGACCCCGAAGGCCAGGGCGCCGACGGCGCCGCCCGTGCAGGTGTGACTGTCGGTACCGATGATCACGTCCCCCGGGCGGGCGACGTGCTCCAGGATGTGGTTGTGACAGATCGCCCGGCTGCCGCCCCCCTCGCGGGGGCCGATGAGGTGTCCACCACCGAGTTCCGCGAACTCCCGTTGCCGGAGCCCGAGATCCTCGACCCGGGCGATGAGCCGGTCACCGTTGTCCCGGCGCTTCAGGACCGGGGCGGCCAGGGAGAGGTGGTCCTGGAAGAAGTAGCAGGTGTCGGGCTGTTCGAGCCGGGCGTGCGGTCCGAACTGTCGCGTGAACATGCCCGCGGCCATGGGGGTGACGTACTCGTGCGAGAACCGGACGTCCGTGGTGACGAAGTACGACTCGCCGACGCGCACCGAGGCGTTCGCGGGGAGCGGGTTGCGCGGTGACAGGGCGCGCTGCAGGATCTTCTCCACGATGTTCAATGGGCGGGCGGGGTCGAAGTCGGAGGTCAGGCCCGAGCCTTGGCGATTGAAGCCGAACAGGCCCCCGAGGTCGACGATGGCGCGCTCGATGCCGTTGGCACGTCGGGTGAACGCCGCGAGCGGCAGTTCCTCGCCGTCGAGGAGCGACTCCAGCAGGTCGAAGTCGGTGCAGGTGACGATGCCGACGTTGCGGCAGTTCTGCTCGTAGATGCGCTCGAAGGACCGGGCGAAGACGACTTCGACGCCGGCGTACTTCTCGGCATAGACGGCGTGTTCCCGGGAGGAGCCGCAGCCCTTCGCCTCGCCGCTGACGATGATCCGGGGCGCGAGGGACTTCAGGGCCCCCTCGGCGACCTTCTCGTCCCGCAGCCCCAGGTAGGCGTAGTCACCGAGCTTCTCGTCGTACCAGTAGCAGCACCAGCCCGGGATGATCTCGTCGGTGGAGATGTTGTCCATGAGCGGCGCGCGCAGAAGTTCGGCGACGCCGGGCGCCGCACCCCCCGACAACTGGGCGGCCACCAGGTCGGTGTCCTCGGTCAGGACGAGGACGTTGCCGCGCAGGCGGATCCGGCGCTCCTTGGACCCGTCGTCTCGGGGCTCACTCCGCTGTCGCAATGATCCGCCCTATCTGTTCGTCGGTGAGGGGACCCGGATGAGCCCTGGAGCCGTCCAGGATCTTCTTGAGCAGGGACGCGTCGGTGCTGTCGTAGCCGTGAACGGTCAACCAGTAGCGAACGTTGTTGGTGCCCGACGCCCGATCGATCAGCACTTCCTGTTCGCGGCCCAGGTAGCCGGCCGGGACGCTGGAGTACACGCTGTCCTTGACGAGCGTGTCGCCCTTGCGGTGCGCCTTGAGGATCGCGGAGGCGTGGACCCCGGCGCTGGTCTTGAAGACGTCCCGGCCCAGCGCGGGGTAGTTCTGCGGGATGTCCACGTGGAGTACGTCCGCCGCGTACTCGCCGTACTGTCGGAGCGCCTTCAGGTCGTATGTTCCGTGTCCGTCGAGATGGCTGTTGACGATGAGCTGGTCCAGGGAGGCGTTCCCGGCGCGCTCCCCGATTCCCAGGATCGTGCCGTGCACCCGGGCGCAGCCCAGGGCCAGCGCCGTCAGGGAGTTGGCCAGGGCGAGCCCCCGGTCGTTGTGACCGTGCCATTCCAGGTCGACGGACTGCCGCCGGTTCCGGAAGTACCGGGAGGTCCAGTGGAGCAGCGCGGCCGTACCCTCCGGGCGGGCCGCTCCGACGGTGTCGCACAGGGTCAGCCGGCTCACTCCGGAATCGATCGCGGCGTCGTAGACCTGTCCGAGGACCTCCGGGGTGCACCGCACCGCGTCCTCCAGGACCAGGACGAAGTCGACCTCGTCGTCGAGGCAGGCCGCGGCCGAATCGACGATGTTGCGCTGGATGCCGGCGATGCTCCAGTCCTCGACGTACTGCCGGATGGGGCTCACGCCGACGAAGACGTAGGCGTCCACCGGGGTCTCGGCCCGCGCCGCGATCTCACGGATCGCGGCGATGTCCGCGGGGTGGGTGCGGCCGGCGTAGCCCGGGACGATCGGGTGTCCGGAAGCGATGATGTGCCGGGCCAGAGCCACGCACTCACGCAGTGCCTCCGGGTCGGCCCCGGGGAAACCCAGGTCGGCGGATCGCACCCCGGCGCGAGCCATGTGGTCGATCAGGGCCCGCTTTTGAGCCGGTGCGGGATTCCTGATGTGGGGTGCCTGGATTCCATCGCGGAGGGTTTCGTCGAAGAACGTTCCGGAGTACGCCGTAGGGTGTGGGGCGGCGTCCACGACCATGGTGTTCCAGTTGAACCAGATGTCAGGGCTCGGAAACACGCTCCGGCCGGTCATGCCGTTCAATTCGACCTCCTTTTCGATGGAATGGGATCTTTGGCGGGACCGGGGTGGACACCAAGGGCGCCGGAGTATGCACCTCGACAGAATCCGGTACTCCCATCCCGGGAATCAATGGTTCGGGACGCACCGGCAATTTCGCCGCGGGACATCATGCGGACGGATCGCATCCGCTTTCCCGGACCGGTCCCGTCGACAGGACAAAAGATTCCACGGTGAAAGCCGTACTTGCGACGCGCGCCGAGTTGCGTCGAATTCGCTTTCTCGCATCATGTTCCCAGGGGCCATCGGCCGGTCGGTGGAGCCGAGTTCCGGAACGGGGGATTCCGAATTCGGGGAATCATCCCGACGCGTCTTTACGAGGGAGCCGAATCCGGTGCGTTCCATTGGCGTTTCACAAGCGCAGGAGAGCCTGTGGCTGGCTCAGAAGATCACGCCGGATGTGCCGAACATCCCCGCGTGCAGATGGATCGTCGCAGGCGATGTCGACCTGGATCTGCTGCGCGCCGCGCTGCGCGTCGTCTTCCACGAGTACAGCGCCGCACGGGTGAACTTCCGCCGGTTCGGAGACGAGCTGCGGCAAGTGCTCCGCGAGGGCGACACGGACACCTGGACGCCCTCCTTCCACGACGCGAGCGCCGCCGCCGACCCCGAATCGGCGGCCCACGCATGGGCCGAGGCCATCGAGCGAGAGCCGTTCGATCTGGAACACGACCTCCTGTTCCGGGCCGGGATCGCCCGCGTGTCGAAGTCGCGCCACCTGGTGTTCCTCGCCGCCCACCACACCGTCGCCGACGGCTACACGCTGACCCGACTCCTGCCGCTCCGCATCGCGGAGTGCTACCGGGCCCTGAAGCACGACACGCCGATACCGGAGCGCTCCCACGGCGGGCCGGAGCTGATCCGCCTGGAAGACCTCCGCTACCGGAACTCTCCGCAGTTCGCCAAGGACGCCGAATTCTGGCGAACGCGTCTGGACGAGGCACCCGAACCGCTACGGCTGCCGGGACAACGCAGCGCCGGCCGCCCCACGGTGCTGCACCACACACTGGCGGTGCCGACCCGGGATACGGACGCGTGGTTCGACGCCGCCGCCTCCATCGGCGCGCGGATGCCCGCCTTCCTGACCGCCGCCGCCGCCGTCTTCTTCCGGCACGTGGGCGGGCGCCAAGACTTCACCTTCTCGATGATGGCCCTCGGCCGCACGAAGGCCGCGAGGGACTTCTACGGCTCGCAGTCGACCACTCTGCCCTTCCGCGTGCACGCCCCGTTGGCCACACGATTCCCGGACTTCGCGCACACGATCTCCGGCGAGCTGTGGCAGATCGGGCGGCACTCCGCTCACCAGGTCTCCGACATCCGTTCCGGAGCCGGGAGAGCCGACGTGGGGTCGGTCGCCAGTCCCTTCGGAGTCACCCTCAGCATCCTGCCCTTCGTCACCCCGGAGGTCGACTACGCCGGTGCGACCGCGTACGGGCAATCCGGTTTCTCCTGGGGCGCCTTCGACGACCTGCACCTCGCCATCTACTACGACGGCCACGCCAGGAGCGGCCTGCACATCCGGGTGGACGCCAACAGCACCTTGTACAGCGCGGACGACGTGCGTCGATTCGCCGACACCCTGGTGGCCTGCATCAGCGGCACGGCACGCAACCCGCACGCCGCGATCGGCTCGTTGGACCTGCTGGGGCCGGGTGCGCGAGAGCAGGTGCCGGGCATCGCCGACGACACGGCGGTCGAGCTGCCCGACGTGACCGTTCCGCGACTGTGGGCCCGGACGGCGGCGGATCCGGACGCGGTCGCGGTGGTCTTCGGGGATCGTCGAGTGACCTACGCCGAGTTGGCGGTGCGGTCACACCGCCTCGCCCGGGAGCTGACCGGCCGGGGCATCGGCCCGGAGACCCTGGTGGGGCTGGCGCTGCCACGCTCGGTCGAACTGGTCGTGGGCATGCTGGCCGTGCTCGAGTCAGGTGCCGCCTATCTGCCGATCGACCCCGGGTACCCCGGCGCGCGCCTGGACCTGATCCTGGCCGACGCGCGGCCCGCGCTCGTGCTCACCGACGCGGACACGGCTCGCGCCCTCCCGAGGACCGGGACCCCGCATCTGCTGTTCGAGGACGTCGACTTCACGAGCGCGGCCCCGGGCCCGGAGCCGGCGCCGGTACGGCCCGCGAACGCCGCGTACGTGATGTACACGTCCGGCTCCACCGGTACGCCCAAGGGTGTGACCCTCACCCACCGCGACATCGTCAACGGCGTGCTGCGCCTGAAGGACGCGATCGGCATCGACGCGGGCACCCGTATGCTCGCGGGAACCTCCATCGGCTTCGACGTCTCCGTATTCGAGGTGATCACCACCCTGGCCGCCGGAGGCACGGTCGAGGTCGTCCCGGACGTGCCGACGATCGCCGAGCGCGGCGGCTGGAAAGGCGGTGTGATCAGCACGGTTCCGTCCGTCATGGCCGCGCTGCTGGACCGGTGCGGCGACGGTCTGCAGGCCGACGCCGTCGTTTTGGCGGGTGAGGCGCTGCCCGCCGCGCTCGTACGGCGCGTACGCGAGGCGATTCCCGGCGTGCGTGTGGTCAACGCGTACGGCCAGACCGAGTCCTTCTACGCCACCACCCACACCGTCGGCGAGGAGCGGCCCGAAGCGGTGACCGTTCCGATCGGTGTGCCGCTGGGCAACATGCGCGCCTATGTGCTCGGCCCCGGACTGGCGCCCGTACCGCCCGGCTTTCCGGGCGAGTTGTACGTGGCGGGCAACGTCGCGCGCGGTTACCGCGACCGTCCCGGATCGACCGCCGAGCGCTTCGTACCCGATCCCTACGGGCCGCCCGGTGGGCGCATGTACCGTACCGGCGACCTTGCCCGCCGGAACGCCGACGGTCGACTGGAGTACCTGGGCCGCACCGACGCCCAGGTCAAGATCCGCGGCATCCGCGTCGAGCCCGGCGAGGTCGAGGCCGCCCTGACCGCACACCCGGGCGTCGCACAGGCCGTGGTCGTCGTCGGCGCCAACCGTAGCGGTGAGCGGCAACTGGTGGGCTACGCGGTGCCCGTCGGCGCCGGTGCCGACGCCGGCTCGTCCGGCCTCGGCGGCGGGGCCGGCCTCGGCGAGCTGGACGTGGACCTGGTGGGGACCGTGTCGCCGCGAGAGCTGCGCCGATTCGTGGCCGCCAGGCTGCCCGAGTTCATGGTGCCGTCGGAGTTCGTGCTGATCGACCGGGTCCCGCTGACCCCGAACGGCAAGCTGGACCACAAGGCCCTGCCCGAGCCCGAGTTCACCGTCGGCGCCTACCGCGCGCCGGGCAATCCCGTCGAGGAGGTGCTCGCCGCGGTGTACGCGGACGTACTCGGGCTGGAACGGGTCGGCGTCGAAGACGACTTCTTCGCCGTCGGCGGCGACAGCATCCGCTCGATCCAGGTCGTCTCGCGAGCCAAGGCGCAGGGCATCGAGATCACCCCCAGGCAGATCTTCGAATGCCGCACCGTGGCCGAACTCGCCGAGGCGGCCGGCGACGTGCGGCACACGCCGGTGCTCGCCGAGTTGACGGGTGGAGGTGTCGGCTTCGCACCGCTGCTCCCGGCGGCCCACCACGTGCTGCAAGCGGGCGGCGGCGACGACCGGTTCGCCATGACGACGACCGTCGATCTGCCCGTCGGCATCGACGAGGCCGGTCTGGTCGCGACGCTGGCCGCGGTCGTCGACCGGCACGACGTCCTGCGCTCGACCCTGGTGAACGGCGAAGAGGCGACGGGGCTCGACATGGCCCCGCCCGGCGCCGTCGATGTGGCGGGGCTCATCCGCCGGGTCCCCGTCGACGGCGCTTGGGGCGAGGGTTGGTTCGACCGGGCGCGCGGGGAACTGGACGACGCTGTCGACGGGTTGGCCCCGGCCGCCGGGGTGATGATCCGGTTCGTGTGGTTCGACGCGGGCCCGACGATCGCCGGCAGGCTGAGCATCGTCCTGCACCACCTCGTCGTCGACGACGTCTCCCGGCGCATCCTGCTCCCGGATCTGGCCGCCGCCTGGCGGCAGGTCCGCGACGGCCGCACTCCGCGCCTCGCCGAGATCGCCACCTCGGTACGTCGGTGGGCGCACGCCCTCGCCGAGGAGGCGACTTCGCCCCGACGCACCGGCGAACTCGCCCTGTGGCGACGCGTGGTCACCGGACCCGACCCCGACCTTGGCCCGCGCCCCTTCGACCCGGCCCTCGACGTGACGTCCACGGTCCGGTACGTACACCTGGACCTGCCCGCACCCCTCACCCGGACGCTGCTCACCACCCTGCCCACCGCGTTCCGCGGCGGTGTCGACGTCGGCCTGCTCACCGCGCTCGCGCTGGCGCTGGCTCGGTGGCGGAAGCGGCGGGGCATCGCCGAGACCTCGCTCCTGGTGCGGGTCGAGGGCCACGGCCGGGAGGAGGCGATCGTGCCGGGCGCCGACCTGTCCCGCACCGTGGGCCGGCTCACCAGCGTGTTCCCCGTCCGCCTCGACGTGGGCGGGGTCGACCTGGACGAAGCGCTCGCCGGCGGGGCGGCCGCCGGAGCCGCCGTCAAGGCCGTCAAGGAACAGCTCGCGGGCATCCCGGACAACGGCATCGGATACGGGCTGCTGCGCCACCTCAACCCCGAGACCGGCGAAGTCCTGCGCCCGCACCCCACCGGGCAGATCGCCTTCACCTACGTGGGCCGGCCCGCCGCGGTCGGGGACACGTCCGACGATCTCGACGGCCTCGGCTTCACACCGAGCGCGGGCACCACGGGCCTCGTCCCCGGGCCCGCGCCGGACCTGCCCGCGCCCGCCTCGTTGCACATCACCGCGTACGTCGACGAATTCCCCGAGGGCCCCCGCCTCGAAGCCAGGATCGGCTACCCCGAGAACCTGCTGTCCCACCGTGACGTACAAAACGTGACGGACCTGTGGCGCACGGCGCTGGAAGCACTCGCCGACCACGGCAGCCGCCCCGACGCGGGCGGGCCGACCCCGTCCGACACCGCTCTCGTGGACATCGACCAGGCCGAACTGGACGGCTGGCAGGCGCGATACGGAGGGCTGCTCGACGTCTGGCCGTTGACCCCGATGCAGTCCGGTCTGCTGTTCCACACCATGCTCACCGGCAGCGCGTCCGTCGACGCATACCACATGCAGCTCATTTTCCACCTGTCCGGCGAGGTGGAGCCGGAGCGCATGCGCGCGGCCGGGCAGGCCCTGCTCGACAGGCATCCCAACCTCGGCGCGGCGTACCCCGCGAACAGGTCGGGGGAGTGGCGCCAAGTAGTGCCGCGAAAGGTGGAACTTCCCTGGTGCCACCTGGACTTGAGCACGCTGGAGGCACCGCACCGGGACGAGGAGCTGAAGCGGTTCCTGGCCGCCGACCACGCCGCGTACTTCGATCCGGCGGTGCCACCACTGCTGCGGCTCTCCCTGGTCAAGGTGGCGGCGGACCGCTGGGAACTGGTCCTGACGGCCCATCACATACTGTTCGACGGCTGGTCCGTGCCACTGCTGATGAAGGAACTGCCGCTTCTGTACGCGGCAGCGGGCGACGGTACGGCGCTGCCCCCGGTGCGCGGCTACCGCGACTTCCTGTCCTGGCTCGCGCGGCGGGATCGGCGCGCGGCGGCCGACGCCTGGGCCGGGGAACTGGCCGGGATCGAAGAGCCGACCCTGCTGGTCCCCGACGCGCCCGCGGACGGGCACAGTGCGGGGATCGGGCTGATCGAGGTGCCCGTGCCGCCGCGGGCGGCACGTGACCTCGCCCGGACCGCGGCCGCACTGGGGGTCACCGCCGGCACACTGCTGCAGGGGTCCTGGGCGGTACTCCTGGCCGGGCTGACCGGCCGCCAGGACGTGGTCTTCGGTAGCACCGTCTCCGGACGCCCGCCCGAACTCCCCGAGATCGACTCGATGGTGGGCCTGTTCATCAACACGCTACCGGTGCGCGTCGACTGCGCCCCCGGCCGTACGCTGCGCGACATCCTGACCGACCTGCACCGCCGACAGGGCTCCCTGCTGGACCACCAGCACCACGGGCTCCTGGACATCCAGCAGGACCTCGGCCTGAGCACCCTGTTCGACACGCTGGTCGTCCTGGAGTCGTTCCCCGTCGACAGCGCGGCCATCAGCGAGGCGACATCGGCCGCCGGGATGCGGATCACCGGCCTGAGCCCGCTCAGCGGTGTCCACTACCCGATGGCGGTCGTCGCCCTCGCCGAACCGCACCTGAAGGTGGCCATCCAGTACCAGAACCACCTCTTCGACCGCGAGCGCGCGGCCGACATCGTCACCGCGTACGCGAGGATCCTGCGCCGTCTCACCGAAGACCTCGACACGCCGGTCGGCGCGATCGACGTCCTCGCCGACGCCGTCCGCGACCGACTCCTGACCGAGTGGAACGACACCGCGACGGCACTGCCGGAGACCACCCTCGACGAACTGTTCGCCGAGCGGGCCGCCGAGACCCCGGACGCGGTCGCCGTCGTCGACGGCGAACGGCAGCTCACCTACGCCGAGTTGGAGACCCGCGCCAACCGGCTCGCCCAAGTCGTCGCCGCACGAGGGGTGGGTCCGGACACGCCGGTCGGGCTGGCGCTGCCGCGTTCGGCCGACCTGATCGTCGCCACACTCGCGATCCTCAAGGCCGGGGGCGCCTATGTGCCCCTCGACCCGGACTACCCGGCCGAACGGCTCACGTTCATGCTGCGCGACGCCGCCCCCGCCCTCGTCCTCACCGACACCCGGATCGCCGCGAAACTCCCGTGCGACAACCGCCCGTTGCTGGTCGTCGACGAGCCGGCCGTCGAGCAGGAGATCGCGCGGTCCACCGATCGTGTCCCGCGGTGGCGGCACCACCCCGACCAACTGGCGTACGTCATGTACACCTCCGGCTCCACCGGCACCCCGAAAGGCGTCGCCGCCACGCACCGCGCCGTGGCGAGCCTCGCCCTGGACCGCCGCTTCGCGAACGGCGCGCACGAGCGGATCCTCATGCACTGCGCGCAGGCCTTCGACGCCTCCACCTACGAGTTGTGGACCCCGCTGCTGCGCGGCGGCACCCTAGTCCTGGCCCCGCCGGGCCCCTGGACACCACCACGCTCGCCGCTCTCGTCGCCGCTCGGGGGGTGACGCTCGCGTGCTTCACGGCGGGGCTGTTCAAGGCGGTGGCCGAGAGCGAGCCGGAGAGCTTCGCGGGCCTGCGCGAGATTCTGGTCGGCGGCGACGTACTGTCCCCGACCGCCGTGGCCCGGGTCCTCGCCGCCTGCCCCGGCATCCGGATCTCCAACGCGTACGGACCCACCGAGACCACCAGCTTCTGCGTCCACCACCCCGTCCCCGCCGTCGCGGGCGTGCCGGACACGCTGCCCATCGGCCGGCCGAGGGGCAACACCCGCGCCTACGTCCTGGACACGGCCCTTCGACCCGTCCCGCACTCGGTCCCCGGCGAGCTGTATCTCGCGGGCGCCGGCCTGGCGCGCGGCTACCTCGGGCGCGCCGCCCGGTCCGCCCGGTCCTTCGTGGCCTGCCCGTTCGGGCCCGCGGGGGAGCGCATGTACCGTACCGGCGACATCGTCGTGCGCACCCCCGACGGGCGGCTGCACTTCCGTGGCCGCGCCGACTCCCAGGTGAAGATCAACGGCTTCCGCGTCGAACCGGGGGAGGTCGAGGCCGCGCTGAGCGCGCACCCCGGCGTCGCGCAGTCCGCCGTGACGATCGTCGCCGACCGGACCGGCGAGCGCCGCCTGGCCGGATACGTGGTGCCCGGCGCCGACCTTCCCCCCGCCGTCGACGAGGTACAGCGCATCGAAGGCTGGGAGCAGATCTACGACCGGATCTACGCCAACGCGCGCGCCCCGTGGGGGCAGGACTTCTCGGGCTGGGACTCCAGCTACACGGGCCGGCCGATCCCGCCGTCCGACATGCGGGAGTGGCGGGCCGCGACGGTGGACCGGATCATCGCGGGTGAGCCGCGCCGGGTGCTCGAACTCGGGGTGGGCTCCGGCCTGTTGATGTCGTCGATCGTCGATCGGGTCGCCGAGTACTGGGGCACCGACCTGTCCGCCGAGGTCATCGCACGACTCACCGGCGAGGTGGAGCAGGCCGGGTACGCCGATCGGTGCACCCTGCGCCGGCAGGCGGCCGACGACGTGACCGGCCTGCCGAACGGCCGCTTCGACGTCGTCGTACTCAACTCCGTCGCACAGTACTTCCCCGACGCCGACTACCTGGACCGGGTGCTCGCCCGGGCCCTGCCGCTGCTCGCACCCGGCGGACGGCTCTTCGTCGGCGACGTGCGCAACGCGGCCACGCTGTGGCTGTTCCGCGCCGGAACGCACCGCGCCCGGCGTCCGGACGACTCCCCGGCGGCGGCCCGCACCGCGGTACGGCGCGCGGTCCTGCTGGAACCGGAACTGGCCCTGGACCCCGAGTGGTTCCTGCGTTGGGCCCGGCGGCACGGCGTCGCGAGCGTGGACGTCGGGCTCAAGGCCGGCCGCGTCCACAACGAACTCACCCGGCACCGCTACGACGTCGTCCTGTGCCCGGATCTCCCCGCGGGCGTCCTCGTCCTCGACGACGCTCCGCGCGTGTCGTGGGGCCCGGAGGCGGTGGGCCCGGACGACCTGGACCGGCTGTGGCACACGCGCGAGGACGAGGGTGCGCTGGTCGTCACGGGCATCCCCAACGCCCGGCTCGCCGGTGAGGCGGCGTTGGCGGCGGAGTTGGGGCTGACCGGTCCCACGGCCGGGAGCGCGACCGACCCCGCTGCCGGGCGCACGGACGCCGTCGGCGCGGCCCTGGACCCGCACGACGTGCTCGCCTGGGCGGCCGAGCGCACCCTGACCGCCCGGCTCACCGGGTCGGCGACAGGCGCCGAACGCTTCGACGCCGTGCTCCTCCCACGCGGCCACCGGCCCATCGCCCTGTGCCCCGCGTCCACCGCGCGCCCCGATCGGGAACTGGCCACCGACCCGTCCGCCGCGTCCCGCATCGACATGCTCGTCGGCTCGCTCCGCGGCCGGCTCGGCGAGCGACTGCCCGCCCATCTGGTCCCCGCCGCCGTCATCGCCGTCGCCGCACTGCCCCTGACACCCCACGGAAAGCTGGACCGGCGAGCCTTGCCCGTCCCCGACTTCGCGCCCACAGCCGGCGGGCGAGCCCCGCGCACCCCGCTGGAGGAGTTGCTGTGCGCGCTGTTCGCCGAGGTGCTCGGCCTGGACCGGGTCGGCATCGACGACGACTTCTTCGACCTGGGCGGCCACTCCCTGCTGGCGACCCGGCTGGCGGGCAGGGTCCGCTCCGTCCTCGGCATCGAGCTGTCGCTGCGGGTGCTGTTCGCGGCCCCCAAGGTCGTCGAACTCGTCGAGCACCTGCCGCACGGCCCCCGCACCCGTGCCCCGCTGCGGCCCGGCGCATCGCGCCCCAAGACGGTTCCGCTCTCCTTCGCGCAGCGCCGCCTGTGGTTCCTGGACAAGTTCGAGGACGGATCGAGCACCTACCACACCCCGTTCCCGCTGCGCCTGACCGGCCGGCTCGACGCGACCGCGCTCGCCGAGGCACTACGCGACGTGGTGCGGCGCCACGAGAGCCTGCGCACCCTGTTCCCCGAGGACGCCGCGGGCGAGCCGTACCAGTACGTCCTGGACGCCGAGGAGGCGACCATCGACCTGCCCGTCCTCGACGTCGCCCCCCGGGACCTGGAGCGGGCTGTGGCCTCGGCGGCGTCCCGTCCCGTCGACCTGGCCTCGCAGATCCCGATCCACGCCACGCTTTTGCGCCTCGCCGCCGAGGAACACGTCCTCGTCCTGATGATCCATCACATCGCCGCCGACGGAGAGTCCTTGGCGCCGTTGGCCCGGGACCTGTCCGCCGCCTACACCGCCCGCCTGCGCGGCGAGCCGCCGCGCCGACGCGAACTGCCCGTACAGTACGTCGACTACACGCTGTGGCAGCGCGAGCTGCTCGGCTCCGCCGACGACCCCGACAGCCTCCTGACCACACAGATCGACTACTGGAAGGCAGAACTCGCGGGCCTGCCGCAGCCCCTACAGCTGCCCACCGACCGCCCGCGCCCTCTCGTCGCGAGTCATCGGGGCGACGTCGTGGAGTTCGCCATCGACCCGCGCACGGCCGCCGCCGTCGAGGAACTGGCCCGCGGCCGCGGTGCCACCGCGTCCATGGTGTTCCAGTCCGCGCTCGCCGTCCTGCTGCACGCGCTGGGCTCCGGTGACGACATCGCCATCGGTTCCCCCATCGCCAACCGCACCGACGACAACCTCGTCGACCTGATCGGCTTCTTCGTCAATACCTGGGTCCTGCGTGCCCGGGTGGTGGGCAACCCCGCCTTCCTGGACCTGCTCGACCAGGTGCGCGGCAAGTCGCTGGACGCCTACGACCATCAGGACCTGCCCTTCGAACGCCTGGTGGACGTCCTCAACCCCGAGCGCTCGACGTCCTATTCGCCGCTGGTGCAAGTGGTGCTCGCCTGGCAGAACTTCACTCGGAAGAACCTCATGCTGCCCGGGCTGCGGGTGGACCTGGAGCCGCTGCGCAGCCGCGTCGCCAAGTTCGACCTGTGCTTCAACCTGTTCGTCGACGCGGCCGGGCAGGGCGTCGTCGGCCACCTCGAATACGCCACGGACCTGTTCGATCGGGACACCGTCGAACGCCTCGCCGACCGCTTCGTGCGGGTCGTGGAACAACTCGTGGCCGATCCCACGCAGCGCGTCGGCGCGGTGGACGTACTGGAACCGGGGGAGCGACTGCTCCTGAGTGCCTGGTCGCGCGGCGGCGGCCCCGGCGACCCCGTCCCCGACCTGACCCTCGGGCAGGCCTTCGAGGCGACGGCGGCGGCGCACCCGCGGCGGCCCGCGGTCACCGGGGGAGCACGAACGCTCGACTACGCGGAGCTGAACGCCGCCGCGAACCGCCTGGCCCGCCTGCTGCGCGGGCGCGGTGCGGGCCCCGGCCGACTGGTGGCCGTGGCGCTGCCCCGCTCGGCCGAACTGGTCGTCGCGCTCGTCGCGGTCCTGAAGACCGGCGCCGCGTACCTGCCGATCGACCAGGGCCACCCGGTCGACCGCATCGCGTACACGCTCAGCGACGCAAGCCCCGAACTCGTCGTCACCGACACCTCGTTCACCGACCGATTGCCGTCGGGACCGCCGTGCGTGGTCATCGGCGCCCCCGGCTCCGACGCCGCGCTCGCCGCGTTGCCGGGACACGACCTCGACGCGGACGAGCGCGGCACCCACGGCACCGACGACGCGGCCTACGTCATCTACACCTCGGGCTCCACGGGCCGCCCCAAGGGCGTCCTGGTCACCCACCGCAACGTACTCGCCCTGATGACCCGGACCCGGGACCTGTTCGACTTCGGCGCCGACGACGTGTGGACGATGTTCCACTCGCCCGCCTTCGACTTCTCGGTGTGGGAACTGTGGGGGCCGCTGCTGCACGGCGGGCGCCTCGTGACGGTCCCGGACGACACCGGCCGGTCGCCGGACGACTTCCTCGCGCTGCTCGTGCGCGAGGGGGTGACGGTGCTCAACCAGACCCCGTCGGCGTTCTATCAACTCATCCGCGCGGATCGGGAGAACCCCGAGGCCGGTCGCCGATCGGCCCTGCGCACGGTGGTGTTCGGTGGCGAGGCACTGGATCCGGCGCGGCTGGTCGAATGGTACGAGCGGCACCCCGCCGACGCCCCTCGGTTGGTGAACATGTACGGCATCACGGAGACCACCGTGCACGTCACCCACGGCCCGCTCGACCCCTCGCTCGCGCACGCCGGCGCGGGCAGTGCGATCGGTACCGGCCTGCCCGGACTGGATGTGCGCCTGCTCGACGGGGCGCTGCGCGCCGTACCCGCGGGGTCGTGGGGGAGCTGTACGTCGGCGGGGACCAGCTTTCCCGTGGCTATCCGAACCGTCCGGGGCTGACCGCGGCGCGGTTCGTCGCCGACCCGTACGGGCCGCCCGGCAGCCGCCTCTACCGCTCCGGCGACCTGGCCCGCTGGACGCGGTCGGGCCGACTCGAATACGTCGGGCGCTCCGACGACCAGATCAAGCTTCGCGGGTTCCGGATCGAACCCGGCGAGGTCGAGGCGGCGCTCCTCGCGCGGGCGGACGTGGCCGACGCGCGGGTCGCCGTGCGCGTCGACGCGGCGGGGGACAAGGCGCTGATCGCGTACGTGGTCCGGGCCGGTTCCGACGCGCTGCCCGAACCGGCCGCGCTGCGCGCCGAGTTGCGCGGGCTGCTGCCGGACTACATGGTCCCCGCCGCCTTCGTGTCGCTGGACCGCATCCCCCTGACCGGCAACGGCAAACTGGACCACGCGGCCCTGCCCGCGCCCACGCGCACCGTGTCGGACCCCGCCGCCGCCGGGCCTTCCGGGGATCTGGAACTGCACGTCGTCCGTGCGTGGAGCCGCGTCCTGGACCTCGACCGGGACGGCGTGGGCATCGACGACGACTTCTTCGACGCCGGGGGAGACTCGTTCAAGGCGGTCGCCCTGGCCCGTGCGATCGGCCGGGGGTTGTCCGTGGTCGAGGTCTTCAAGAACCCCACACCCCGTCGACTGGCCGCATGTCTGGTCTCGTCGGCCGACTCATCCGGGCTGTTGCACCGCCTGACCCCCGACCGCGAGGACGGGACGGACCCCGAGCACACCGTCGTCTGCATCCCGTACGGCGGGGGCAACGCCACCGCCTACCGGGCCCTCGCCCGGGAGGTTGCCGAACACGCCGATCTGTGGGCCGTCGAATTGCCCGGGCACGACCCGGTGCGCCCCGACGAGCCACCGCGGCCCTGGGCCGAGACCGCGGAGCTGCTGGCGAAGGAGATCGTGCGGACCGTGCGCGGCCGGTACACGCTCTACGGGCACTGCGCGGGCACGCTGCTCGCCGTCCGCGTGGCCCGCCTCCTGGAGGACTGCGGCGCCGCCCCCTCGCGGATCGTCCTGGGAGCCGCGTTCCCCCCGGGCGACCCGACCGACGGCCGGGCGACGGACGTGCCGGAGGTCGCGGAGGCGGCGGACGTCGCGGATGAGCGGCTCTACGCCTTGCTCCACACGCTGGGCGGCTTCTCCGGAGCCCTGGACGACACGGATCGCCGCCGTGTCCTGACCGTCGTACGCCACGACATGGCCGAGGCCACGCGATTCCTGCGCGAGAGCGTCACCGACCGGGATCGGCTGCGCACCCCGATTCGGGCCCTGCTGGGCACCGACGACCCACTCACCGACGGCTACGCGACGGGTTACCGGGCCTGGGAGCGCTACGCCCACGACGTGACCTTGCACGTGATCGACGGAGCGGGCCACTACTTCGTCAAGGACCGCGCGGAGGAGGTGTCCCGCGTGGTCATCGGCGAGTGAGAAGGCTCGGCGCGGGGGAGCGGTGGTCGGGTGGTCGCGACTCCCCCGAGCGGTTGGCGTGTTCCGTCCGCCGGGCGACGCATCGTGTCCAACGGTGCCCGGCCGGTGCGGAGTTAGGTTCGTTCCGCAGCCGGGGAACGTGATCTCGATCCCCGTCGACGTCCCGTCCGAGCGGCGAACGCGGAACACCCCGGCACGCCCGGAGGACTCGCAACGGCCGCGCTGCGCACCGTCCTTCGCCCCCACGCGTCGTCCTCTGGAGATCCACCATGGCCCTTGACACCCACGGCCTGACCATCCACACGCATACGGCCTCGGAAGCCGGCCTGCTCGTCAACTCGTACCTGGTGGAGACCGGCGCAGGCGTCGTGGTCGTCGACACCAACCTCCTCAACTCCGAGATCGCCGCACTCGTCGCCAAGGTCGACGCACTCGGCAAGCCACTGCTCGGCGTCTTCGTCACCCACGCACACCCCGACCACTTCAACGGCGTCCACGCCCTCGTCGACGGCCGCGACGTCCCCGTCTACGCCACCGAAGCCGTCGACCGTGTCATCCGCGACATCTCCGACGCCAAACGCGCCCAATGGGGACCCGTCTACGGCGACGAATGGCCCGCCGTCACCGCCTTCCCCACCGTGCAGTTGAAGGACGGCGACCCCGTCACCCTCGACGGTGTCCGCTACACCGCCCGCGACCTCGGCCCCGCCGAAAGCCACGCGGACAGCGTCTTCCTCGTCCAGGCCGACGGCGCCGATCGGGATGTGGCGTTCATCGGGGACCTGGCCTTCCACGGCACCCACCCCTACACCGCCGACGGCCACGGCGCCCAGTGGCTGGAGGCCCTGGACACCCTCGCCGCCGAACTCGCGGACGCCGCCGTACTCCTGCCCGGCCACGGCGCACCGACCGGCGTCGAGGTCCTCGCCGCACAGCGCGATTACCTGCTCTGCTACCGCGCCGAGGTCGCCCGTCTGGCCGACGGGCAGCCGTCCCTCACCGCCGAGGCCAAGGAAGAACTCGACCGTGCCATGGAGAAGTACGCGCCGGACGCCCCGCTGTCCTGGATGATCGCCCTCGGCGCCGACGCCGTCGCGGCCGAACTCGCCGCGTCCTGACGGCAGTCACCCCTCGACCGGCCCCGCGCCTCCCGCCCGCCGAGAACGGCCGCCGTACCGGTCCCCCGGTACGGCGGCCCCGGCGCGGCGCCGGAACGCCGTGCACCCGCCGCCCCCACGGCCGGCGGCCCGGGGCGGTCGGTCCGTACAGCCCGAACGTCGCGCGGGCCCGCGCCACCGCGTTCGGCCGGTTCGCGACGTTCAGCCCAACACAGGCTGCGCGATGTCCGGTCCGGTCGTGTCGGGCCTGGCCCGCAGCGCCGCCGGAGTCTCGCCCTGCCATCGGAGCATCGCCCGGCGGAGCGTACGTGCGTCCGTGTAGCCCACGCGGGTGGCGATGGCCTGCTGCGGCAGATCGGTCTCCCGCAGCAGCCTCAGTGCGCGTTCCTCACGGGCGGCCGAGACCTCTCCTCGCCAGGTCGTACCGAGCGCGGACAATCTGCGCTGCAGGCTGCGGCCGCTGATGTGCAGGCGGGCGGCGACGTGGTCGAGGGCGACCGCGTCGCCCCGGAACGCGGAGTCCAAGGCCGCGCGGAAGCGCTCCTGCCAGGTCGGCGTGGCGCGAGAGGTCGCCATGATCCGGTCCGCGCAACCGCGCAGCAACCGGTCGAGGCCGGGCTGGAAGCCGGGCAGCGGACGCCGGACGTCGTCGAGCCGGAACGTCACGGAGTTGGCCGCCGCCTCGAACTCGATGTTCCGCGTACCGAAATGCTCGGCGTGCCGGCGGACCCCGGCCGGGGCGCGATGGGCGAGGGTCACCTTCAGCGGGACGAGCGGCGTCTTGGTGGCCTCGCCCGCCCGGCGCAGGAACACGGCCAGCGTCATCAGGTCGAATGCCTCGGCCACATCGGGGACGTCGACCCCGACGGACTGTTGCAGCGTGTAGAGCGAACCGCTCTCGATGCCCTCGATCCGCGTGTCCGCGTCGCCGACCACCCTCAGATACTCCGCGGCGGTGGCGAACGCCGTACGCAGATCGGGGCCGCAGGTGCTCAGGTAGTCCCATACGCCGAACGTCCCGATGTCGGCCGCGTCGGTGAGGCGCAGCGCGACGAAGGGACCGGATCCGGCCACCACCAACTGCTCCCACAGCGCGACCGCCGACGCGGTCGGCACGCGTATCAGATCATCGCCGAGGTCCTCCGACGAAAGCCCCGGAAGTTCGTCGAACCGGGCGGAATCCCCGCCTGAGTCGCGCACAAGGGCGCGGAAGAACCGCGCGCAGTGCGCCGAAACCGTCCATTCGTGCACGGTCGGCAATCCTAGATGCGGATTTCGTCCCCCGCTGCGAAATCATGATCGAAACCGCACAAGGCCGCGATCGGTCTCGACCGGGAGCGCCCGCGCGCCGGCAGGACCGGGGTTGGCGTCCCTCGCGGGGCCGTGGTCGTCGGGCGCACGAGGGCTGCGCCGGGCCTCGGACGTCTCGCGCGGTGAGCGCGCCGCCCCGCGACCCTGTCCTCGGCGTCGCGGTCGAAACCGCCGTCGGCCCACGAGCGGCGACGGCGGGGCAACGGTCCGGGTGGGAGACCTCGTCCCGGAAGTCCTGCCGGGCGGATCACCACTGGCCCTCGGATTCGCCGCTCACGGCCGAGGCCTGCGCGTGTTCGGCCCGGGCCGCCGCGGCGGCGTCGACGAAGGTGACGATCGCGTCGACCGCGGCCGGCACCTCGGGTGGCGACAGCCGCGTTCGGACGGTGCGACCGGCAGGTGATCCTGCCGGGCGAACAGGCCCGGGCCCGGGGCGGGGGCGGTCGCGCCGGGGGCGGGGCCGGTTGTGCGCGGCCTGGTACGGAAGTCCTCGTCCCTACGGACGACGCGCGGCGGAATCGTGCCCGGAACCGGTACTCGGGTCCTTCCTTCCGGCGGATGAGGTGGCGCGCGTTCCGCATTCGTAGCCTCCGTTCATGCCATCACCGGGAATACCTCACGCTCGACGGAATTCCACGAAGTCCCCTGCGGCGCAACGAAATCGGCCCTGGTGGAGGAGGGTGCGCGGGCGCCGTGTCGCGCTGCTGCTCGGCGCCGCCCTGTCGGCCGGTCTCACCCCCGCCCTCGCCGCGGGCGCGGCGCAGGCGGCGCCGCTCGCGGCCGACGCACCAGGCCGACTCGACGCCTACGAACGGCAACATCCGACGTGGCAGCGGTGCGCGGCCGACGCCCCGGCCGAGTTCGAGTGCGCCACCGTCCAGGTGCCGCTGGACTACCGCGATCCCGGCGGTCGCCGCATCGAGGTGGCGATCTCCCGGATCAAGGCGGCCGACTCGCACCGGCGGCGGGGCGTCCTGCTGTTGAACCCCGGCGGCCCCGGTGGTCCCGGGCTCGGCCTGCCCTGGGAGTTGGACTCCTCCTTTCCGCAGTCGGTGAAGGACCGCTTCGACCGAATCGGCTTCGATCCGCGCGGCGTCGGCCGCAGCACTCCCGTCGACTGCGGCCTCACCGCGGACGAATACAACATCTTCCGGCCGCACCGCACGTTCGACGCGAACGTGGCATGGGCGCGCGGCGTCGCCGACAAGTGTCGTGCCCACGCGGGCGACCTGATCCCGTACGTCACCACCCGCAACACCGCGCGCGACATGGACGTGATCCGCGCGGTGCTGGGCGAGAAGCGGATCTCCTACCTGGGCCTGTCGTACGGCACGGCCCTCGGCGCGGTCTACACGCAGATGTTTCCCACGCGTGCCGACCGCTTCGTGCTGGACAGTTCGGTCGGCCCCGACATGATGTGGCGCGGGCAGTTCCGCAGTTGGGCCCCGGAGGCCCAGGCCGAGTTCCGGCGCTGGACGCGCTGGACGGCGGAACGCTCGGCGACCTACCACCTCGGCGACACGCCCGACGAGGTCGCGGCCGGCTTTCGGGACCTGATCGCGCGCGCCGACCGGGACCCGATCGTGTTGGGCGGCACACCCGTGAACGGCGTACAGATCCGGCAGACGCTTCGACCCATGTTCGCCACCGTCGCGGAAGCGGCGAAGTGGGTGGTCGTCGTGAAACAGGGGGCCGCCGGGGAGCCCACCCCCGAACTGCCGCAGGCTTCCCCGCCCGACCCCTCCGCCTCGTTGACCGTCGTCTGCGGCGACGTCGACTGGCCTCGCGACGTACAGCGCTATCGGGCCGACTCCGCCCGCGACTCGGTGCGATACCCGGTTTTCGGCGACCTCGCCTCCGGCATCATGCCGTGCGCGTTCTGGGCCGGTCCCCGCGAGCCGGTGACCGTCGTGGACAATCGTGTGCCCGCGCTCATCGTGCAGAACGAATGGGACCCCGCGACCCCGCTGTCCGGGGCGCGGTCCATGCACCGATCGCTGAAGGGCTCCCGCATGATCACGGTCGACGAGGGCGAGGGGCACGGCGTCTACCTGTTCGCGGGCAACCGCTGCGCCGACGAGACGACCACGGCCTATCTCGTCACCGGACGACTTCCCGGCGCGGACGTGACGTGCCGCGCACAGGCCGACGACCGACGCGTGGCCTCGCCGCCGTCCGCGCGCCTGGGCTGAGTTCGCGTACGCCCGGGCGGAACGGTGTGCGCCGGTCCGCCCGGGCGTCGGATGTCCCGCGCGCGAAGCGCGGATCGCCTTTGCCGTACACGCGACGACCCGACCGGGCCCCGACCGGGCGGTCACCGCTTCGACGGCGGTCGTCGCGGCTCGCCGATGGTCGCCGATGCGTCGGATTCGGCAATGACGCCGAGGGTGGTCGAGTCGACTCCGACAACATCTGGCAACCGGTTGCCGCCCGAGTCGGGCGAACGGCGTAATGGCTGTTGAACCCGGGCAATGAAGGAGCCCTGCGTGCCGCCTTCGGCGCGGCGGACAAGCGTGGGATGCGCCCGCCGGCCACCGGGCACACACGACCGCCCCCAACCGGAAACGAAAGGCAAGACGTGCAGATCATCTCGGCCGACGTCGTCGTCACCAGCCCGACGCGAAACTTCGTCACCCTCAAGATCACGACGGACGAGGGTGTCACCGGGCTCGGTGACGCGACGCTCAACGGCCGCGAACTCGCCGTCGCCGCCTACCTGAAGGACCACGTCGCCCAACTCCTCGTCGGCCGCGACCCGCACCGCATCGAGGACACCTGGCAATTCCTCTACCGCAGCGCCTACTGGCGGCGCGGGCCGGTCACCATGGCGGCGGTCGCGGCGGTCGACATGGCGCTGTGGGACATCAAGGGCAAGGTCGCGAACCTGCCCGTCTACCAACTCCTCGGCGGCGCCGCCCGCACCGGCCTGACGACGTACGGTCATGCGTCCGGACGCGACCTGCCCGAACTGTTCGACTCGATCCGCCGGCACCTGGAGGAGGGCCACCGGGCGATCCGCGTCCAAAGCTCGGTCCCCGGCATCACCGCGCTGTACGGGGTGGCGGCCCAGGCGCAGGCGTCGGGCCGGCGCTACGACCACGAACCGGCCGGGCGAGGCAGCCGACCCACGGAGGAGGACTGGGACACCCGGGCCTACCTGCGCCACGTGCCCACCGTCTTCGAGGCCGTACGCGCCGAGTTCGGCCCCGGGCTTGCGTTGCTGCACGACGGCCATCACCGCATGACGCCGATCCAGGCCGCGAAGCTGGGCAAGGCCCTCGAGCCCTACGACCTGTTCTGGCTGGAGGACGTCACCCCGGCCGAACACCAGGAGGCGTTCCGGCTCATCCGCCACCACACCACCACCCCGCTGGCGGTGGGCGAGGTGTTCAACCACGCGGCCGACTTCCGGACCCTGATCACCGAGCAGCTCATCGACTACGTCCGGGCCGCGGCGACCCACTTCGGCGGCATCACCCCCCTGCGCAAACTCATGGGCACCGCGGCGGAGTACCAGATCAAATCGGGCTTCCACGGCCCCACCGACATCTCCCCGGTCGGCCTGGCGGCCCAGGTCCACCTGGGCCTGGCCATCCACAACTTCGGCATCCAGGAGTACATGGGCCACAGCGACGCCACCAACACCGTCTTCCGCCCCTCCCTGACGTTCCGCGACGGCCTCCTCCACCCCGGCGACACCCCCGGTCTCGGCGTCGAACTGGACGAGGAGGCCGCCGCCGCCCACCCCTACCAACAGGCATACCTGCCCTTCAACAGGCTCGCCGACGGCACCGTGCACGACTGGTGAACCGCCCGTCCGGGCCACCTGTACCGCCGGACCCACCCCGAGGCCACCGTGCGGCCGGGCCCACGGCGGCAGTTCCCACGACAGCCGAAGACAGGTGCTAAATGCGGCACTATCACCCATAAATGGGTGATAGTGATGTGGATCGAATGGTCGTCGTTCCGGCGGACGCCGAGGCGCCGTGGCCGCTCCGATCGCCTCGCTGGTTCTTCGACGAGAGGAGTGTTCGGTCGTGGCGCGTGCGATCTGGACGGGCGTGATCAACTTCGGATTGGTCACGGTGCCGGTGGGGTTGTTCTCGGCGACACAGGACCACACGATCCACTTCCACCAACTCCAGCGCGGCACGGGCGACCGGGTGCGCAACCGGCGGGTGAACGAGCGCACGGGGGAGGAGGTCGACTACGCCGACGTGGTCAAGGGCTATGACGTCGGTGACGGTCACTACCTCACCGTCGAGCCCGAAGAACTCGCCGACATCGCACCGGGCCGCTCCCGCAGCATCGACGTCGGCGACTTCGTCGACCTCGCCGAGATCGACCCGATCCACTTCGACAAGACCTACTACCTCGCCCCCACCCAACCCGAGTACGAGCGCGTCTACGCCCTCCTCCTCCAGGCCCTGGAGCGCACCAACCGCGCGGGCATCGCCCTGTTCGTCATGCGCGGGCGCCAATATCTGACCGCGCTGCGCGCCCAGGGCCGAACGCTGACCCTGCAGACACTGCATTTCGCCGACGAGATCCGCGACCCCGCCGCCGAACTCGACCACCTCCCGAAGAAGACCGCCTTCAAGGACCGCGAACTCGCCATGGCCGAGCAGCTCGTCGAGGCCATGGCCGCCCCCTGGCGTCCGGAGGACTACCACGACACCTACCGCGAACGTGTCGAACAGCTCCTCGACGACAAACGCCGCGGCCACGAAACCGTCGCCGCCGACGACGCCCCCGAACCCACGAACGTCGTCGACCTCATGGAAGCCCTGCGCCGCAGCGTCGACACGGCCGCCTCGCGCGGCAGAGGCGGCTCCGGCAAGGGCGGGCGGAGCTCGACGAAGCGCCGCGCGAGCGCGAAATCGACGCACCCACGCGGCAAGAAGGCCACCCAGGGCGGCGGCAAGACTCGCCCCCGTGACACGAAGGCCGCAAAGGCCGGTCGCAGCGGCGCCACCACCAAGGGCGACGCCGAGGAGCTGTCCGGGCTGACCAAGTCCGCACTGGCCCGCAAGGCCGCCGACCTCGACATCCCCGGACGCTCGAAGATGACCCGCGACGAACTCGAGAAGGCGATTCGCACCGCCGGCGACGGCGGCAGGACCGGGTCCCGCACGGGCAAACGCAAGGCATCCTGACCCACCTCACGCACCCGCCGCCGGCCTGGGTGAGGCCCATCGCGACGCCCTCGCCGACGTGCCGAACGGCCGGCGTCCCTGTGACGACCGCGGCAAACGCCACGATGCCGGCGCCTGTGGTCAGGCGTACACGCGTACGGAGTTCGTCGAGGTCAAACTGGTCCACAGGCCCGAGTTGCAGTTGTTGATGTCGAGGTCCCAGGCCACCTTTCCGGTGCCGTCTCGCCCGGTGAACCCCTTGATCCCGGCTCCGCCCGTCTGGCAGTTCACCACGGTGTAGTCACCGACCAGGTTGCTCACGTTGTACGTGCCGTAGCGGTAGAAGTTGTACACCATGGGGTGATTCGGGCTGTCGTCCCAGATGTCGCCCTTGTAGATGCAGACATGGCCCGAGCCGCAGGCGGATGAACGCATCACGGGGGCAGCCGAGGGTGCGGCGGTCGCTGCGGCCGGTGACGCGGACGCACCGAACGCGGTGGCAACGGCCAATCCGAGGGCGGCGAGAAGCACGGCCGGGGCGCTGCGCGCCGGGGCCTCACGACGGGATCGAGGCCGAGTCGGGTCAAGGTTCATGAGCGGTCCCATTCTTGCGACGCGGAATCGGCCCATCCGACACAGAACGGGCCTTCAGGCACAGTGAGTCCTGCGCTCGGCCCCGCGCTATCCGCCGATCGGGTGGCGTACGGAGGCCCGTTCGGCACGGTCCGCGACCGGATCGGGACGATCGTGGACGACGTGCACCGACGGGGACGGGCGTGATCATCTAGCGTGGACACCGTGCTCGATGGAACCGTCTCGGCCCGTATGGGGCGCTTCATGGTGGACTTCGCGCGTCGGGCCGGAATGCCGCCCGAGCGGCTGGGGCGCCTGCCCGGGCTCGGGGCCGAGATCCTCGCCGACGAGTTCGTGCGAGTGCCGACGTCCGCGGCGCTGGTCCTGTGGGAAGAGATCATCGCCGGGTCACCCGATCCGGACGCCGGACTGCGCGCCGCCGCCATGGCCCCGCTCGGGTCCTTCGGTGTCTGGGACTACCTGTTCACCTCCGGCGCCACGCTCGCCGAGTCGCTGAACAGCGTGGGCGGCTACGTCACCGTGATCGGCGACCCGCAGGCCGAGCGAATATCCGTCGTCGACGACGGCCGCCTGCTGATCCTGTCGCACAGTACGGGGCCGGCCGGAGCCGATGTGGTCGCCGCCGTCGAGCAGTTCGCCGCCGTCCTGTTCACCCGGCGGGCGACCGAGGCACTGCACCGCCCGGTCGCCCCCGTGCGTGTCACGTTCCGACACCGCGCCCCCACCGGCACCGGCACCGACGCCCTCACCGAGCTGCTGGGCACCCGGAACATCGACTTCGACGCTCCCGCGAACACCATCACCTTCCTCGCCGACGACGCGCACGCTCCGCTCCCGCACACCCAGCCGGGCCTGCACGAAGTCCTCCGCAACCACGCGGAACTGGTCATCGCCGCGGCAAGACCCGTGTTGAACTGGCACGCCGTCTTCCGCATCGCGCTGCACGCCGCCATCCACAACGCCGACCTCTCGCTGGCGACCGTTGCCCGCCGCATGGCCACGACCCCCCGCACCCTGCAGCGCCGCCTCGCCGAGCACGGCACCACCTGGCGTGACGAAGTCCAGGCCGTCCGAGAGCAGTTGGCCCTGGAGCTCCTCCGTGACGGCACCATCCCCCTTCGCGCCGTCGCGGCCCGCGCCGGCTTCAGCGACCCCCGCACCCTCCGTCGCGCGATGCACCGCTGGCAAGGCGCCCCACCCGCCGACGTCCGACGGTCCCTGACCATCCCCACCTGACCGACCGGTTCGTCCGCACGGCGTCGAACGCGAGGCCCCGGAAGCCGAAAACGTCCGTGGGCCGCCAGGGCGCGCATGCCCTCCATTCCGGGGGTCCGCCGCCCGCCCGGCCGCAGACGCCGTTCATCCCCGGTGGTGGCGCATCGTATGTCCCTGCCGGCGTGCCCGGTCCCCCGTCCGCCCCCGTTACCGGACATAGATTCGTCGACGAGCCGCAAGGCCGGGGCGGAACCGCCGCCAAGCCGGTCGGCGACCGTATCCACATCGGAGGAAACGAGCATCCCGCCGTGCGCGATTCCGCCCGACCCACCCGACCCGCCCGACCCGGAAACGGAGCCCGCCCATGCGCATCACCGTGGACGTGAAGCTGTGCGAGAGCCACGGCCAGTGCGTCTTCGCCGTCCCCGACGTCTTCGCCTTCGACGACGACGACTGTCTCATCTACGAGAGCGAGCCTGCCGACGTGTTCGCCGACACGGTCCGTGCCGCGGTCCACTTGTGCCCCGCCCGCGCCATCAGCACCACCGCCGAGCCGTCATGAGGCGCATCATCATCGTCGGCGCCTCGCTCGCCGGACTCCGCACCGCGCAGGCGCTGCGCGCCGAAGGATTCGGCGGGACGCTGACCCTGGTCGGTGCCGAGCCGTATCCGCCCTACGATCGTCCGCCGCTCTCCAAGAAGTGGCTCGCCGCCGGAGCCGATGACGCGCCCGCCGACGACCCGGCCCTGCCGATTCCCGCCGGCCTGGACGCGAAGTGGCTGCTGGGCACCCGCGCGGTCGGCCTCGACCCGGCCGCCGGGGCCGTCCACCTGGAGGACGGCGGCGAACTGGCGTACGACGGCCTGGTCATCGCCACCGGGGCGGCCGCGCGGCCGCTGCCGACTGCGGGGACGCCGCCACCCGAGGGCGTGTTCACGCTGCGCGACCGCGACGACGCCGACGCGCTGCGCGCCGAACTGCGCCCCGGCCGCCGCATCACCGTGGTCGGCGGCGGCCTCCTCGGCAGCGAGGTCGCCGCGACCGCCCGCCACCGCGGCTTGGAGGTCACCCTCGTGGTGTCCACGCCGCACCCCCTGGAACGACTGATCGGCGAGGCGGCGGGCCGCTTCGTCACGGCACTGCACCGGGCCGCCGGGATCACCGTCGTCGTCTGCCGGAGCGCGACCGGCTTCCGCGACAGCGGACGGCTCGCGGCGGTCGAACTGTCCGACGGCACCGAGATCGGCGCCGACCTCGCGGTGCTCGCCCTCGGCACCCGGCCGAACGCCGAATGGCTTGCCGCAGCAGGTCTCGTGGTCGACGAAGGCGTGCTCTGCGACGAGCACTTGCGGGTCCTGCGCGCGGACGGCACCCCGGCACGCGGCATCGTCGCGGCGGGCGACGTCGTCAGCCGGCCGCATCCGCTGACCGGCGGAACACCCATCAGACTCGGCCACTGGAACAACGCGGCCGAGCAGGCCGCCGCCGCGGCGTACAACCTCCTGCATCCCGCGCGGCCCAGGCCGTTCGCCGGCGTCCCCTCGTTCTGGTGCGACCTGCACGGCGTCACCTTGCGTGCCGTGGGGCTTCCGGCCATCGCGGACGAAGTCCGGGTCGCCGAAAATGCCCTGTACACACGCAAGTTGGAGATCACCTATGCCCGGGCCGGCCGACTGGTCGGCGCCCTCACCGTGGGCCGCAACGGCAGGCTCGCGGGCCACCGACGCGTCCTCGCCGAGAGCCTTATGGCCATCCCCGCCTGAGCGCCGGCATCCCTCACACCACCGCCGAGGACGCCGCCTATCCGGGCTGATCGCCGCCGGTCAGACGTTTGCCGATCATGTCCCGGCAGACCTCGACCGAGAAGGCCATCAGTGCGCCGGCCTGGGCGTCACGGAAGTGCCGTTGGATCGGGGAGGAACGCAGGAAGCCCGAGCCGCCGCCGACCCGAAGCGCGAACTCCGCGATTTCCTTGGCCACCTGGTTGGCGTACAGCTTCGCCTCCACGGCGGCGTCGAGGGCGCCTGGCGCGTTGCGGTCGGCGAGCCACATGGACCGTTCCGCGAGGGTGCGTGCGGCCAGGAGCTTCACGTGCGCGTCGGCGGCGTCGAAATGGACCCACTGCATGTCGCCGACCGGCCTGCCGGTGCTGGGCACGACGCGCTTGCGGGCATGGTCGGTACACGCCTCGAGCGCGGCCTCGGCAACGCCGATCGACAACCACGGCAGGCCGAGCGCGATGATGTTCGGCGCCGTCGGGTCGACGATGTGGCATCGGTTCTCGTGGCGCAGCAGTGTGTCGCGGAACTCCACCAACTGGCTGCGGGTGCCGCGCAGGCCCATCGAGTCCCAGATCGACACCAGTTCGATGCTGTCGTCCCGGCTCACCCCGAAGAACGCCGGTCCGTCCTCGAGCAGCGCGTTGACCAGGAAATAGTCCGCGATCTCACACCCGGACACGAATCGCTTCGCGCCGTCCAGCCGGAAACCGCCGTCCACCGGTTGCGCCCGCTGGAGCGGCATCAAGAACAGGTTGCCGCCGGTCGGCTCCGACAGCGCGTTCGCGAACCGTTTGCCCGCGGCCAACTCCTCCGCATAGACCGGCGGTCCGTGGCCGACCAGCGCCTGCGCCGCGCCCAGATGCATCGTCCAGACGCACGCCGTCGACGGGCACGCCCTGCCGACGATGCGAAGGATCTCTCCGAGCGCCTGGTAGGACAGTCCACGACCGCCCCGGTCTCGCGGCATCACGGCCAGGTCCAGGCCGGCCTCGTGCAACGCGGTCAGATTCGCGACCGGCAGGGTGGCCTCGTGATCGTGCTCGTCCGCCGCCGCGGCGAACCGCGGGGCCAGATCCCGCGCCGCGTCCACGAACGGCTGTTCTTCCCGGGGAACCGCAAACGGTGAAGTCACCGGCCGAGCCTAGAAGTTCCACGTCGACGTCGGGGGTCCGTTCCCCGCATACGAACCACAGGCCCGCACGCGTCGGCATCGCGCGCATGCGGCAGCGGCCCCGCACGCACACTGTTCGTCCGTCTGTTCGGCGCGCGCGCCGAGCGGGAGAACGCGCACCGTTCCTACCGCGCGGCGCGAGTGCTTGCGGACAGTCGGAGCGTGTCCCGGAGGCGTTCGGCTCGTTGGACCGGGCAGTTGGATGTTCGCGTGTCGTTCGCAGGGAGCGGATCGGCGGTCGCGCGGTGGAGGGAGTACACGACGCGATGGGTACCGAGCCGGCGCACGTGTGTGGTCGGGGTTCGGATCCGGGCGTGGTGGGTGGGCATGTCGTGGTGCGCCGGGTGCGGGCGCGAAAGTGCGTCGCGGTGTACGAGGCACGTGCCGGTGTCGTGTTGAAGGTCGTGTGTGCCCGGGCGTCGGATTCGGCACGGGATCGGTTGGACAACGAGAGGGCGTTCCTGACCCTGCTGGCACACAGCCCGATCGCCCCGAACCTGCTCGGCGCGGGTGAGGCGGGCGACGCCCGCTACCTGGCGATCGCGTGGCGGCCAGGAGTGACGCTGGAGCGGTTGGCGCGCTACGCGGGCCCGTTGGGCGCGGTCGACTCGGAGGCGAATGCGGACCTGTTCGCGGCGACGGCGACGGCGGTGGGCGCGGCGTTCACCCACCTGCACCACCACGGCGTCGCCCACGGCGACGTGAGCCCCGCGAACATCGTGCTGGCGCCCGACGGGTCCGCCACGCTCATCGATTTCGAGAGCGCCCACCGCCTGACCACCGCCGACTCGCCTCGTCGGCGTCCCGCCGGTGCACCGGCCGTCGTTCGGCGCAAGACGACCCGCGCCTACCTGCCGCCCGAGTTGTTCCCCGACGACGGGCGGGAGCCATACCTCACCCATCCGCCCACGGTCGCCTCGGAACAGTACGCGCTCGCCGCCGTGCTGCGCAGGCTCCTGGACGGCGACAGCCCTCGTCCGGGAGGGGCCGTCCTCGACGAACCCGCGCCGTCGGCCGGTTCGTTGACACGGTCGAGGCCGGCCACCGGATGGCCCGCCCGCCGATGGCCGGCGCTGCCGGGTGTGCTGCGCACGGCGCTGGACCGCGAACCCACACGCAGGTTTCCCACCATTCGCGCATTCGCGCTGGCCCTGGACGACGCACTGACCTGAATTCCGCGCCGCCGACGCACCTCGCGGCAAGGCGCACCCCCCTTCGACCCCCGCACCTCTTGGAGGAACATCATGTCGCCATCCCCGTCCGCTCGCCGCACCGCCGTGTTGTCCGCGACCGTGATCGCGGTAACCGCCCTGGAGGCACTCACCGCCGGCGCGGCCTCGGCCACCACCGTGATCGGCGGCTTCAACGGCACGTTCGGCAACGCCTGTGTCAACACCACCGATGACGCCACCGCGGCCACCGGAATCACCACTCACGCCCAGGGCATCATCGGCGGCCACGCCCTGGCACTGCCGATCAGCGGGCCCGCGAACCAATGCGCCAACCTCGGACTGCCGCAGGAGAACTCCGCCGAGGAAGACTCGACGTCGAGGGGCGCGTGAAGTCGATCCCCGAACATCGGGCGCCGTCTCGCGGCACGTCAACCCCGGCCCGCCGGGCGTGTGGGTCAGGCTCGGGTGTGCCCGCCGTACACGAGGTCGGTGAACAGGTTCTCGTAGCGCGTGATCATGTGGTCCGTGGTGAAGTTCCCCACCACGTGTTCCCGGCATCTCCGTCGGGAGATGTCGGCGATCCCGGTGATCGATCGCTCCAGCTCTCGGAGGTCGGAGGCGATGAAACCGGTCTCCCGGTGCTTGACCACCTCCGGGACGGAGCCGCGGTCCAGGGTCAGTACAGGAGTTCCGCAGGCCATGGCCTCGATCATGGTCAGGCCGAATGATTCCTCGCAGTCGATCGGTGCCAAAAGCGCGCTCGCCTGCTGGTCGTAGGACACGAGGTTCTCCCGCTCCTGGTAGCCGGCATACCGGATTTGGGAGCCCAGGAACGGTCGGACTGTGTCCTCGAAATACTTCTCCTGCGCGGGGAAGTACCCGCCGCACAACACCAGTTCCCGGCCCGCGGCCAGCGCCAGCCGCACCGCCTCCGCCGCGCCCTTCTCCGGGGTGATCCGCCCGGCGAACAACAAGGGGGCGTCGGCTTCCGCGACACCGAACGCGTACGTATCGACGTCGACGCCGTGATGGATGGTGGCCGCGAACGGCAGGTCGTCGCGGCCGTTTCGTTGGCGGTCCGAGATCGACACCAGGTGGGACGCGGGGGAGCGGTGCGCCGCGAACATGTCCGCGTACCAGGGGAAGAGGGGGTCGTGCAGGACGGAGACGACGCGGACCCGCGGGTAGCGTTCCACGAACGGAAGGGCGACCTCGGGGTGATGGAACAGCAACACGTCGTAGACACCGCGTGAGGCGCACTCGAACATGTCGCGGGCCATCGCGAAGTCGCGGAGCCAGGCGACGTAATGCAGGTGCGGCTTGATGTCCGCGAGCCAGGCGACCCATTCGTCCACGGTGGTGACCAGTGACCGCATGCCCAGCGTCTTCACGGGGACGTCGAGGACACTGCCCAGCGGCGCGTAGAAATCCACGTCGTGACCCCGGCGCTGCAACCCGAGGGCGACGTCGACGGCAACGTCGAGGGGAGCGTAGGGAATGTCGGGCGGACGGGGGACGGGCAGATAGGCACGCACCATGGTCGCGATTCTCACGAGGGACGGACACCTTTCGAAGCCACGGAGGCGAGATCGTCGGGCCACCTCGGTCGGCCGACGTGTGGTGCTCTCGTCGGACACGACGCCCACGATGAGCGGGCGCGCCGACGGCAGCCGGTTTCGGACCGGCGCGAAGCCTTCGACCGCCTCACGCCACCCCTTGCGTTGATCGAACCGGCCGAGAGCCGATGCCTTTCGCCCGAGCCGGCTCCCGGTCGGGCGGGGGACGCGGCACCGCCACCCGTCGTCGATGCCTTCACGTGGGTCTCCCCGCCAGAGTCGGCGTCGGCGCGCGGGGCTTCAGGAAGCCGGCGGTCGCCAGCAGGGCGGCCATGACGAGGAAGCACAGCGGAACCAGGGCGAGACCGGTGTGCAGACTTGTGCGATCGGCAAGCGTGCCCAGCAGCACAGGAGCGCAGAAGGTTCCGGTGGCCACCAACAACTGCACTCGGGCCACCGCCCGATCGGTTGCTCCGGGGGCGGCCCCCGAGGCGGCCGAGACTCCGAGGGGGAAGAGATTGGCGATCCCGCCCGCCGCGACGACGAGCCCGATCAGCCGCCACGGTTCGGGGCCGGGCAGCAGGAAGACCGCGGAACCCGTGAGGGAAAGGGCCAAACAGATGCCGAGAGCGCGCTGTTCACGCGAGGGCCGTAGCGAAGAACACAGGGCGGCGACCCGGCCGCACACCTCCCCCGAGTAGTACAGGGCAAGCACCAGAGCCGCCGAGGGATATCCGTGCGTGGTCGACAATCGGGGCGCGAAGAAGCCGATGCAGACCTCTCCCGAGACTCCCGCCATCACCCCCGTCGCCATCAGCCAGTACCTCGGCGGCAGTCGCGCTTCGGAACCGGACTTCTCGTCGTCGCGGGAGCCGACCGCGCGCGTGCAACGCGGCAGCAGTACGGCGAGAACCACGAAGGCGGCGGCGAGCACCACCCAAGCGGCACGCCATCCGATGCCCGTACTCGCCATGACGGCGACGAAGGACGAGCCCGTCAGCGACCCCACCGAGGCGCACAGGGCGGCACCCGCCAACCGCCTCGGCCGACCGGCCTTCCCTCGTTCCTCCAGGGCAGCGATCACCGCGGTCTGCACCGGCGCGTTGAACAAGCCCAGACAGGCGGCGGCGACGAACAACATGACGGGACCGACCGCCAGGGCGAACAGCAGTCCCGACCCGGCCACCCCCACCGCCGTCGCCGTGAGTACCCGCGGTCGGCCCCACCGACGGACGCAGCGCAGATAGCCCGCGCCGGAGACGACCGTCGAGGCGGCCAGGACCGACGGATAGGCACCGACGACCGTGTATGTCATGGGCCAGTCCCGCTGCGCCTCGATCACCGTGGGATTCAGTGCCGACATACACGCGCCGAACCAGAACTGACTGCCGTAGAGGACAAACAGCGAAAAGTCCTCGAACGCCGGTCGACGGAGCACGCCGGCACCCTCCTCGCAGGGAATTCCTGAAGACATGGGCATCCTCGGCGGCCCGGCCGCGGCCGAGCCGACCACCGGATTCGCCCGACCGGTGCGCCGAGCCGGGATCACCCCGGGAAGACGACGTCGAGTCCGACCCCGAGTCGGTCGGCAAGGAGGAGACCTCCCGGGAACGAGGCGTCCCGCGATGCGATCGCGCGCGAGGCAGGCGCGGCATGCGAGTGGTCACCGCGCCGCCGTCCCGCCGAACTCGGGCCGCGGGTCGTGGCATTCGGGCCGCTCGTCGCCGGCGAAGGTGGTGTGCCCGGCGTGCACCTCGTCGGCGGACAGGGCGATTCCGTCGGCGTGCACGTCGGTCAATACGAGGTGGGGCAGGGGGATCGGCGGTACGGCGCGGGTGGAGAGGGTGATCGGCAGGACCCCGAAGAGTCGGCCGGTGAAGGAGTCGGCTCTCAGGCGTACCGCGCCGCGGGCGGTGACGTGGTCGACGTGCAGGCAGCCGCCGTCGGGGCGTCCGTGCAGGTGGGTGACGTCGTCCAAGGTGATGGACAGCGCGTGGCAGGTTCCGCCCGCGAGGGCCGCCCGGGAGCAGTCGAGGCCGACGATGATCAGCCTTCGTGCGGTCAACCGGTCCCGCGCGGTGGCCGATCGCAGTGGTGGCCGGTTCGTGGCGGCCGGACACGCGGCCAACGCGTGGATCTGCTCGGGGCCAAACGCGGACGACGAGGCCAACGCCGAGGCAACGCAGCGGAGTTCGGTCTGCGGTGGGCCCTGCGTCGACGCGGCGTCGGGTGGCGGGAACTGCGTCGGCGGCGGGAGGACCGCGCCGGGGGAGGGGTCGATCGTGGCTGCCGTCAGGGCCAGGGCGACCGCCAGGGTCAGGAGCGTCGGCACGGTGCGATGTGCGCCCGGTGCGCTCACGGGGCGGGCTCCGCCGACGCGTGCCGCTCCTCCGGGGTGTGGCGTGGTGTCTCGCGCCAGGCCAGGGCGAGCGATCCACCCAGAACTGCCAGGAGCATGCCGATCAGGAACCCGCCCAGGTTGGACATGGGGCACGACAGCAGACCCAGGACGAGGGCCCCGGCACCGGCCGCGCGTGCCCGTCCCGGACGCCACAGGGCGAGTGCGGCACAGGCCAACAGGCCGCAGGCGATGAGCACGGACGAGGTGGCGCCGACGCCTTGGAGGCCGAGCAGTCGGGGCCGGCGCAACGGGAGGTAGGCCAGTTCGATCGCCGCCGCCGTCATGGCCACCGCCGCGAGGACGGGACGGTCGAGCGGTCGCCGCGGCGCGGGGGCGGCGGGGGTCACGGGCACGAGTGGTCGCCCGCCGTGATGGACATGGAGGCGTCGGTGAGGCTGAAGGTGCCGGCGGTGATGGATCTGGCCTGGACGCGCAGCTTGTCGATCTCCAGGGTGCGGGCCTGTTGTCCGTAGGCGCCGGGGGTTCCGACGACTCCGGGGACGGCGTCGAGGGTGGCGGCGTCGCGGCCCATCTGTACCTGGCCGAAGGTCATGTCCCCGTTCAGTCGGTCCAGGTCGATGACCAGGTGCTCGGCCCGTACCGCGGTGTTCGGTCCCGAACGGATGGTCAGCGTGAGATCCCCGAAAGGGGTGTGCGCGACCGAGGACTGGCACAAATTGGTGAGGCGGGCGTCGGCGATGCCCGCCACCGCCACCGGATGTCGACGGTCGCCGGCGTCGGTGCGGTAGGAGGCGAATTGCACCGCGTCCTTGCCGGACAGGTGGTCCGCGCTGATGCGGAAGGTGCCGCCGGAGACGGCGAAGGAGACGGGTACGCCGGCGGCGATGGTGCCCCACAGCGTGCCGGCGGACAGCGCCAGGGCGCCGGTCGCGATCAGCGCGAAACGGCGCACCTCGGTGTGTGGATGCGCGCGCCGGGCGCGACGAACGCGCGGGGCCGGCGGGTCGGAGACGGGCATGCGGACGCTCCCGAAGAGTCGCGGATGGAAGGGCGGTGCCGCACCCGGTCAGGTGGGCTCGGGCGGGCGTGGGTGCAGGCCGCGGGCGAGGTAGTCGCGGTCGACGGCGGGCGGATCGGGCAGGTCGCCCACGGCGCTCAGCAGGTTGGCGCGGTCGTAGGTGCGGCGTTGCCCGACGAAGGAGGACAGCGGGGGCAACCGGTCGGCGAGCAGCGCCTCCAGGGTGTTGGGCGTACGTGTCCGGGTCGGAGACGAAGCGCGCACGCGAAGTCCGGGGCAGGCCAGTTCGAACCCGCGCAGGACCTCGGTCAGCGTGGTGTTGCGCGGGTGGGTGACATGCAGGGTGCGCACCCGCGACGACGCGGGGAGCGGGTGTGCGGCGGCGCGGATCATCGCGTGGACGGCGTAGTCGACCTGGAGCAGGTTGAGGTTGTCGAGCGGGTCGAACGCCAGATGTACGTCCGCCGTGGCTCCCGCGCCGTCGGAGCCGGGCCCGCCCCTCGCGCGCAGGCTCGCGTCGATCAGTCGGGCGTAGGCGCTCAGCGGCTGGGCGGGCAGGCCCGGAGGCGCCGGTCGGTCGGTGACCAGGAGGCTGGGCCGAAAGACGGTGGCGGGTCGCTCGTGGTGCGCGGACCAGGCGTGGATCAGCCGTTCGACGTTGAACTTGGTCTCCTCGTAGTACGTCCGGAATCCGTGGCGTTCGCTCAGGTCGCACTCGCGGATGTGGCCCCTGTGTCGCAGGCCCGCGACGTAGGCGGTGCTGACGTGGAACAGACGGGCGGCGGGGGCTCGTTCGGCCAGCGCCAGGACGGAGCGCGCGCCGCCGACGTTCGTCTTGAACAGGGGGACGGGGTCCCCGCGCAGGGCCAGCACCGCGGCGCAGTGCCAGATCGTGTCCAGGTCCTCGGTCGCCGCGTCGCGGGTGCGGGCGTCCCAGCCGAGCCCGGGGACGGTCAAGTCGCCCGCGAGGTAGCGCAACCGGCGCAGCGCCCCATCGCAAAGGGGCCGTCGTCCCGCCGCCAGCAGGGCGGCCTCCACGCGCGGACGCAACACGCTCGGGGCCGCGCGCCCGACGACGGTGATCGGCTCGTCCCGATCGTCGTCGTCGAGGAGGCGGCGCAGCAGGCGGCTGCCGAGGAAACCGGTGGCGCCGGTGAACAGGACGGACAATCGAGGCTCCTGGCGGATCCGGCCGGGCGGGGCGGCGCGGGCTCGACCGCGGTGGTCGGCGCACCGGGTCGCGGGCGCCGGCATGGTCGCTGTCGGGCGGCGAGCGCATGCGTCGGGTTGCGAGCGATCATTGCCGATCCGCGGGGTGTGTGGGACCGGACGTCGGCGCAACTTCACCCAAACGATGATTCGGTTGGCTCGGACGGTGGGAGATACGGGGGCGGTGGGGAATCGGACTTCACCCGAACGAGTTCCCGGCGGGCGTGCTGCCCGGACCGCGATAGGCCATTCGGTGACGTCCGCGTTTCCTCGCCGTCCCCGGCGCTGCCACGATCGGTCGAGCGCCGGCGCGAACGCGGGCGAGGGCACCGCACGGCCCTTTCGCCGACTCGAACAGGGACGGTTCACATGCATGACCGGGAGACCGAACACCGAGAAGCCATCGCCGTGGTCGGGGTGGCCTGTCGACTGCCCGGCGGGCTCGTGGACCTGGACGGTCTGTGGAGCGCGCTGGAACAGGGTCGGGACCTGGTCGGCACCGTGCCCGCCGACCGCTTCGACCCCGGCCGGTTCGTCGACGCCACCCGCCCTCGGCCGGGCAAGAGCCGTACCGCGGCCGGGGGTTTCCTGGACGACATCACCTCCTTCGACGCCGCCTACTTCGCGATCTCCCCCAAGGAGGCGGGCCAGATCGACCCCCAGCAGCGCCTGCTGCTGGAACTGACCGCCGAGGCCCTGGACGACGCGGCGCTGGCCCCCGAGTCGCTGGCCGGATCGGACACCGCGGTCTGTGTGGGCATCTGCGACAACTCGTACGGCTTCATGCAACTGAAGTCGGTGCGCCGGATCAACGCCTACACCATGACCGGCGCCTCCGCCGCGATCGCCGCCAACCGCCTCTCGTACACCTACGACCTGCGCGGCCCGAGCATGGCGATCGACACCGCGTGTTCGTCGTCGATGGTCGCCCTGGACCGCGCCTGCGAGACGTTGTGGAACGGGGTCAGCCGCACCGCGCTGTGCGGCGGCGCGAACCTGTTGTTGTCGCCCTACCAGTACATCGGCTTCTCCCAGGCCTCGATGCTCTCGCCGAACGGCCGATGCGCCTCCTTCTCCGCCGACGCCGACGGTTTCGTCCGCGCCGAGGGGGGCGTGGTCGTCGTCCTGAAGACCCTCCGGGACGCGCTGCGCGACGGTGATCGTGTGCACGGCGTGATCCTGGGCACCGCGACCAACAGCGACGGACGGACCCTGGGCCTGGCACTGCCCAACCCCCAGGCGCAGGAGGACCTGCTGCGCGGTCTGTACGCGCGGGCGGAGGTGGGACCCGACGAACTGGTCTACTTCGAGGCGCACGGCACCGGCACTCCCGTGGGCGATCCGGCCGAGGCCACGGCGGTGGGCCGGGCCCTGGGAATCCGGCGCGTCACCGGCGAGTTGCCGATCGGGTCGGTCAAGAGCAACCTGGGCCACCTGGAGCCGGTGTCGGGGCTGGTCGGGTTGTGCAAGGCGCTGCTGGTCCTCGAGCACCGGATGGTGCCCGCGTCGCTGCACTGCGAACGGCCGCACCCGGACATCGACTTCGCCGGTCTCGGCCTGCGCGTGCAGACCCACAACCTGGCGCTGCCCGAGACCGGGCGCCCCGTCGTGGGCGTCAACTCGTTCGGGTTCGGCGGAGCCAACGCGCACGCCGTCCTCACCGCCGCCCCCACCGTCGTCGAACCGGCCGCGCCCCCCATGCCGCCCGAGGGGCTGCCGATCATGGTCAGCGCGCGCACCGAGGCGGCACTGACCGCGGCCGCGACCGCCATGGCCGAGCGCGTGATCGCCGCTCCGCCGGACGAATTCCGCGCCATCGCCTACACCGCCTGCCGGCGCCGAGGCCGGCACGCGCATCGCGCGGTCGTGCTGGCGTCCGGGGGCGCCGACGCCGCCCACGGCTTCACCCGGCTCGCCGGCGCGGAACCGGAGGACGCGACCCGCGAAGCAGCGGCCGGTCGTCCGCCGGCCCACGGAGCCGGCCGGGCGGTGGCCGTCCCGCAGGGCCGCGTGGCGTTCGTCTTCGCCGGCAACGGAGCCCCATGGGCCGGCATGGGCGCGGACCTGGCACGCGAAGACCCGGCGTTCGCCCGCGCCGTGGCCCGCGTCGACGCCGAACTGACCCCGCTGCTGGGCTGGTCGGTGGCACACACACTGGCCGCGCCGGCCGACACCTGGGACCTGGACGCCACGGAGGTGGCCCAACCCCTGCTGTTCACCATCCAGGTCGCGCTCGTCGACGCCCTGGCCGATCGGGGCGTCGAACCCGACATGGTGCTCGGACACAGCGTCGGCGAGGTCGCCGCCGCCTACTGCTCCCGAGCCTTGACCCTCGCCCAGGCGGCGCGCGTGATCGTCGAGCGCAGCAGGGCGCAGGCCACCGCGCGCGGTCGCGGCCGGATGGCCGCCGTCGCACTGTCACCACAACAGGCCCGCGACGAAATCGCCGCCTACCAGGGTCGTCTGGAGATCGCGGCGCTCAACTCGCCGCACGACGTCACGGTCACCGGCGAGGCCGCGGCCCTGGCCGAGCTCCTCGCCGAACTCACCGCGCGCGGGGTGTTCGTACGCGACCTCGCCCTCGACTACGCCTTCCACAGTCGTTCCATGGACGACCTGGAACACCCCATCCTGACCGCACTGGCGGACCTGACGCCCGAGCAGCCCGCGATCCCGTTCCACTCCGCCGTCACCGGCACCGGGATCCGCGGCGCCGAACTCGACGCGCGGTACTGGTGGCACAACGTACGCCGGCCCGTGCTGTTCTCGGCCGCCGTCGAACGAGCCGTCGACGACGGTGCCGACATCCTCGTGGAGATCGGCCCGCACCCCGTGCTCGGGACCTACCTGCGCCGCGTCGCCGCCCGGCCCCCGCACACCGACACCGCCGTGCTGTCGACCCTGTCCCGCGACACCGACGGGCCGAGCGCCCTCGCCGACACGCACGCGACGCTGATCGCCGCCGGCGCCGACGTCGACTGGAGCAGGTACTTTCCCACCCCCGGCCGGGTCACCCACCTGCCCGCCTACCCGTGGCAGCGCGAACGCCACTGGAGCGGCACCGGCGAGGACTGGATCAGCTCCAGCGGCGACGCGGTGCTCCGCCACCCGCTCCTCGGCGAACGACTGCCCTCGCCGCAACCCCTGTGGCTCAACACCCTCGAACCCGCCCGGCTCCCGTGGCTGGAGGACCACAAGGTGGCCGGTTCGGTCCTGCTGCCCGCGACCGGATTCGTGGAAATGGCCGCCGCCGCCCACCAGGCTCTCGAACCGGGCCCCGTCGAACTCCACCACCTGCGCATCGACACCGCCCTCGTGATCCCCTGGGACGACCCCGCCCGCGTCCGCACCCAGGTGGGCGTGGACCCCGGCACCGGCATCGTGACCGTGACCAGCACCGAGGACCACGACGGCGAACCGCGCCGACACGCCCGCGCCCGGGCACGAACCCTCCTGGAGCCCCGCCCCGCCCCCCAGGATCCGACGGCACTGCGCGAGCGCTGCCCGCACACCGTCGACGCCGGCGAGCACTACCGCGCGTGCGCCGAAGCCGGCCTCGACTACGGGCCCTCGTTCCGGGGCCTGCGCGAGATGCACACGGGCGAACGCGACGTCCTCGCCCGCTACCACCACGACGCCCCCGGCACCCCCTACACCGCCCACCCCGCGCTCCTCGACGCCGCCCTGCAGGCGGGAGCCCCCCTGCTGCGCGCCCGGGGCCGCGACGCGGAGGCATTCCTGCCCGCGTCCATCGGCGCGGTGCGCATCTGGGACACCCCCGCCCCCACCGGCCACGTGTGGGTGCACGAACACTCTCGCGGCGACGACGAGGTGTGCTGGGACGTCACGGTCACCGACGACCACGGCACCGTCGCGATCCGACTGGACCGATGCCGCCTGCGCCGATTCGCCGCCCCCCGCGGCACCGCGTTGACCGTGCACCACACGGTGCTGCGCGCGGCACCGCGCCCGACCGCGCCCGCCGCCCCCTGCCCGCTGCCCCCCTCGCGGGACCTGGCGAAGACCGCCGCACCCCGCCTCGACGCGCTGCGCGTCGCCTGGCGACACTCGGGCTACGAGCACCTGGTGAACGCGTACAAGGACTACACCGCCCGCACGTTCGGCAACGTCCTGGCCGGACTGCTCACCGATCCCGCCGAACCCTTCGACGTCGACGACCTGGTCGACGCCGGCATGCTCGCGCGCCACCGCCGACTGATCACCATGCTCGCCCCCCAACTGGAACACCACGGGGTCCTCGCCGGCGAATCCGACGGCCGGTGGCGGCTGACCGCGCCGCGCTTCCCGGTCGAAACACTCGCCCGCGACACCGCCGCGAGCCTGCCCCACTTCGTCGTCGACAGCGCGTTGGGCATCCATCAGGCCGCGCACCGCGACCGCGTGCTGCGCGGCGCCCAGGACCCGCTCGATCTGCTCGTCTCGGACCCGGTGACCACCGTCCTGGAACAGTTCTACGACACCGCACCGGTGTGCCGCTTCCACAACCGCCTCGCCCAGGCACTCCTGCGCGAGATGGTGCGCCACTGGCCCGAGGACCGTCCGCTGCGCGTGCTGGAGGTGGGCGCCGGCACCGGCGGCACGACCGCCGCGCTGCTGCCGATCCTGCCCGCCGACCGCACCACGTACCGCTTCACCGACGTGTCCCCGACGTTCTTCTCCCGCGCCGCCACCCGCTTCCGGGCCTACGACTTCGTCGACTACCAGGTCCTCGACCTGAACGCCGACCCGGTCGAACAGGGCCACCCCGCACACGGGTTCGACCTCGTGGTCGCCGTCAACGCGCTGCACACCGCCGAGGACCTCCACGCGTCGCTGCGCCTGCTCACCCGCCTGCTCGCCCCCGGCGGCCGGCTCCTGGCCGGCGAGTCGCACGACCCGCAGATGCTCGCCCCCCTCTTCGGGACCCTCGAGAGCTTCCACGCCCACACCGACACCGCGCTGCGCCCGCTGTCCCCGCTGCTGCCGCGCGAGCGGTGGCCGGCGCTGCTGGAGCGCTGCGGCTACACCGACATCGTCCACACCGGAGACGACACCGCGCCCACCCGCGACCACCACTCCGTGCTCCTGGCCACCGCGCCGGAGGTCGCGGTCGCACCGGCGAGCACCCCCGCCCGCTCCGACACGCTCTTCCTCGTCGTCGCGCACACCCCCGACCGGGAAGAGGTCGCCCACGCCCTCGCGGAGCGACTGCGCGTCAGCGGCGCGGCCCGGGCACGCGTGGTGCCCGCCGAACCGGATCCGGCCGCGTGGGAACACCTGCTGCGATCGCCGACGACGCCGGCCCCGCGTCCGGCCCCGGACGTTCCCGCCCCGGCCGCCACAGAGCTGCCGGAGGCCGTCGACGTCGTCGTACTCCTGGGCGGCCCCGACACCGACGACCCCCGCGACGCGCTCGCCCACGCCACCGCGCAGACCCTGCTCCTGCGCGCCGTCGCCGCGGCCCTCGACGGTGTGCCGCGCACCACACCCACCCGGCTGTGGTTGGTCGCCCGACCCTGCGGCGCCGTGCCCACGTTCGCCGCCGTCACCCATCCCCTGGACGCCGCGGCCTGGGCGACGGCACGGTGCGTCGCCAACGAACACCCCGACCTGGACGGGCGCCGCGTGTGCCTGGAGCCCGGCCCGGACCCGCTCGACGACGCCCGGCGCCTGGCGGACGAACTCCTCGAACCCACCGACGAGGACGAGATCGTCCTCACCCCCCGCGGCCGGTTCGTCCCCCGCGAGCGGCACCTCGGCGAACCCGCCGTCCCCGGCACGGGCCGACCCTTCGCGCTGCGCGTGCGCGACAAGGGCCTGGGCTACCGTCTCGGCTGGCACGAGATCGACCCCCCGAGGCCGGGCCCCGGCCAGGTCGCGATCGAGGTCCACGCCGCCGCCCTGAACTACCGCGACGTGATGCAGGTGACCGGACTGCTGCCCGCCGACGTCAGCGGCCCCACCCTCGGCCCCGGCTTCGAATGCGCCGGCGTCGTCACCGCATGCGGCCCCGGCGTCACGAACCTGCGACCCGGCGACCGCGTTGCCGGCACCGCGCCCGCCGCACTGACCACGCACACCATCGCGCACGCCTCCACGATGTGGCCCATCCCGGACGACATCACCTACACCCAGGCCGCCACCGTCCCGGTCGCCTACGCCACCGTCGTCTACAGCCTGGGCCGGCTCGCCCGGATCCAACCCGGGGAGACCGTCCTGGTCCACGGCGCCGCCGGGGCGGTGGGCCTGGCCGCGATCCAATACGCCCGCGCCCACGGGGCACACGTCATCGCCACCGCCGGCACCGACCTCAAACGCGTCTACCTCGAGGCGATGGGCGTCGAACACGTCCTGGACTCCCGCACCCTGGACTTCGCCCACCACGTGCGCGAACTCACCCACGGCAAGGGCGTCGACATCGTCCTCAACTCCCTCGCCGGCGAAGCGATCCCCCGCAGCCTGGAACTCCTGCGCCCGGGAGGCCGATTCCTCGAACTGGGCAAGCGCGACATCTACGCGAACAAGTCGCTGTCGCTACGGCCCTTCGCCGACAACCTCGCCTTCTTCGGAGTGGACCTCACCGCCCTCCTGGACGATCCGCAACGCATCGGCCCGCTCCTGACCGAAGTCGGCGATCTCATCCGCGAGCGCGTGTGCCATCCCCTCGCGCACAGCGTCTTCCCCGCGGCCCGAGTCACCGACGCCTTCCGCCTGATCCAGCACTCGCGCCACCTCGGCAAGGTCGTGGTCGCCTTCGACCCCCTGGACGAACCCGCCACGATCGAACCGGCCACCGAGCCCCTCGCCGTGGACCCCGAAGCGGTCCATCTGATCACCGGCGGCCTCGGCGGCCTCGGCGCCGCCACCGCCCACTGGCTGGCCGACCTCGGCGCCCGCCACCTCGCCCTGGTGGGCCGCCGCGGCGCCGACACCCCCGGAGCGGACGAACTCCTGCGCGCCCTCCGCGCGCGTGGCGTCACCGCCCGCGCGCACGCCGTCGACGCCACCGACTGGGACGCCATGCGCGCCCTCGTCGAGGGATACGACGCCGCCGGGCGACGCCTGGGCGGCGTCGTCCACTGCGCGATGCACCTCGACGACGCCCCGCTGACCGACCTGGACGCCGAACGCATCACCGCCGTCCTCGCCCCCAAGATCGCCGCGGCGATGGTCCTGGACCGCCTCACCCGCGACCGCGACTGCGACCTGTTCCTCCTCTACTCCTCGGGCACCGCGACCATCGGAAACCTCACCCAGGCCCCCTACGCCGCGGGAAACCTCTTCCTCGAAGCCCTGGCCCGCCGGCGCCGACAACACGGACGCCCCGCCCTCGCCACCGCCTGGGGCGCCATCGGCGGCACCGGGTACGTCGCCCGCAACGACCTGACCGCCAGCCTGCACGGCCTGGGCATCGAAACGCTCACCCCCGCCGAGGCGTTCACCACCGCCGAACGCCTCCTGCGCACGCCGTTGGCCGCCGCCGGAGCCGGCCGCTACAACTGGGACCGGATCGCCGCGATCATGCAGTCGGCGACCCGCCCGCGCATGGCCGCCATGATCCCCGCCGGTGCCGGCTCCGCCGGTGCCACACGCCGCGACACCCTCGAAACGCTGTCCGCCGCGGACGCCCTGGCCGCGCTGACCGCAAGCGTCACCGCCATGCTCGCCGACATCCTGCACACCGACCCCGAACGGCTCGACCCCGCCCGGCGACTGGACGAATACGGCGTCGACTCGCTCATGGGCGCCGAACTCCTCATCGCCCTCCAACAGCGCCACGGCGTCGAGATCCCACCCATGGAACTCCTGCGCAGTCACGGCACGATCGCCGACATCGCCCGCATCACCCACACCCGCCTCGGCCTGGACCGGCCCACCCCCGTCGACGTGCCCTCCAGCAGACACCCCGACCACGACGGCGCCGCACCCGCCCACCCACACCCCGCACCCTCGACGACCGCCGCCCCCCGATGACCCCCACGACCACCCCCACCACCGACGTCGACCCGTGGACGGCCGGGCTGGACCGCTACCAACGCCGCCGCCCGAACCAGACCCTGGTGTTCGGCTGCGCCTTCCTGTGCAGCGGACCACTGCCCACCCGGCAGGAGGCACGCGCCCTGGCGAACCTGGTCCTGGACCGCCTCGCCCGGCCGGGAGACGGCGAGCCGTCCGTCGAACGGGAGACGGCCCGAGCGGACCGGCACCTCTTCGAGGTCACGGCGCCGGCCCGCTCGGGCGAACCGGGCCTGCGCGCGGCCCTCGACGACATCTCCACCCACCCGCTGCCCGACACCGGCGTGGGCCTGTGGATCGTCCACGGCCACGCCCGCGGACAGTTCGCCCTCGTCGCGCGCGTCCACCACCGGCTCATGGACGGCGTATCGGGCAGCACCATGGTCGACCACATCGCCGCGGTACTGGCGGGGGACCAAACCCCCGCCCCCGACGCACCCGCGACCGCCCCTCCACCCCCGACGCCCTGGCACCGGACACTGCGAACACCACAGGCCACCGCACGCGCGATCACGGCACTGCTCACGCCCGCGTTCGCCGTCCCCTCGGCGGCACGCCTACAGGCCCTCCCGCCACGAACCGCCACCACACCCCAGCGCCACGCGTGGACCCGGGTACCCCTCGAACGACTGCGCGCCGCGACCACCCACGGCCGAACCAGCGTCAACGACGTGCACCTCGCGGCCCTCACCGGCGCCCTGCGCACCTGGTACACCCAGCGCGGACACCCGCTCCCCGCCGACGTCGTGGCCCTGATCCCCGTCCACATCCACCGGCACCACCACACCACCGTCGGCAACCGCTTCGCCGCCACCCGCGCACGCCTGCCCGTCGACGAACCGGACCCACGCCGCCGCCTGTCCCTGATCGCGGACCGCATGCGTCGCGTCCGCCGCGCCTTCGCCCACCCCTGCGTGGAAACCGTGTTGCGCGTGTGCCCGCGCGCGGTGATCGCCTGGGTCATGCTGCGCGGTTTCCGCCCTCGCTCGTTCACCGTCATGGTCACCAACGTGCCCGGACCCGCCCGGCGCCTGCGTCCGCTCGGACGGGTCGTGGACGGCGTCGTCCCGCTGAACTTCCTCCCCGCCGACCACGTCCTGTCCGTCGTGCTGATGACCTACGAGGACGCCGCGTGCGTGTCCTTCACCGCCCACCCCGACCTCGACGGCATCGACGACCTGCCCCGCCTGTGGGCCGCCGCCCTGCACGACCTGCTCACCCCCGCGCCGCCGGCGCACACCCGGCCATGCCGTCCAGCAGATCGGTGAATTCCCGCTGGAGGACATCGCACTCTTCCCGCGAGGTGCCGATGAACGTGGCGCCGATCTTCCCGTAGGGCCGCAACGCGGTCCAGAAGTGAGGTACGACGCCACGTCCGGACGTCGCGTCGAAGGCCAGGCCGGGCCGATGCCGCAACTCCTCGATCAGGGAGTCCGGTGTGAGGCCCCGGTAGGCGGGGGAGATCAGCCCGTCGGTTCCCGTGTAGTGGACGACGGAGCCCCGGTGCGTCAAGAGTCCGTCCTCGGGCCACGTGCCCGGCAGGAGGGCGCGCACGGTTCGATGCGGATGTGTCGTACCGGTCTGGCGCAGGTTCAGTTCGATCGCGTGGACGTCCCACCGGCCGTCGGCCGCCTTGCGGGCGATGAAGTCGATGCCGACATGTCCGCGGACACCCACCGAGCCCAGTTCCTTGCCGACCGTGAGGGACATGTCGACGAGGGTGCCGCGGTACTCGTGCGAGGCGGGAAAGCGGCATCCGAGGTATTGCAGGTCCGCTCCCAAAACCTGTTCGTGCGTTCCGAGGAACTGTAGGTCGAAGCCGCCGTCGGCGCTGTGGTGAAGGTACAGCAGGGTGCTCGGCGAGCGTTTCTCACCGCGGGGCGGGGTCGGAAGATACTGCTCGATGATCGCCCCTTCGGCGGTGAGGCTTTCGAGGAACCGGTCGCGCGAGATGTTTTCGGTCAGTGGCTGCAACTGCCGCAGGGCGGTGAGCACTGTGCGATACCGAGCGTCGGCGGGGGTGAAGGCGGCGAGACCGTGGCCCGAGCCGTAGCCGTCGTTGATCTTCACCAGCCACCGCTTCGTCCCGTGTACGCGTACGAGTTCGGTCGCCTGCCGGGCGAGGGCGGCCATGTCGTGGACGGGTTCGTAACCGCCCGGGGCGTGGGCCAGACCGCCGGCACGAAACACTTTGCGGCCACCGGCTTTCGAGCCCCACGTCAAGGTCCTGCTCGGCGTCTCACCGCGTTCCACGCCGATCCGCTCGGCCACCTCGTCCATGCGGGTGCTCGCCTGGTAGCACGACAACGGCTCCACCACCTGCCCGCGCGCGCGTGCCCGGGAGATCAGCGCCCCGACCCGGTCCAGGAGTTCGGGCCGTTCCAGCAGTTTCTCGCTCAGGTGTCGGTCGGAAGCGTCCGGCAAACCGATCAGGGCGTGCCGAAGAAGCCGGTCGGCCACGGAGTTCCGGCCCTCCGCCGGTCGCAGCGCCAGGAGGTACCGTTCGACGGACGCGGGCACCGGAGGCGCTTGGAACATGAGCATGGCCAGGTCCGGCCGGGAGGCGACGCCCAGCGACTCCCACAGGCCCCGCACACAGGACAGCCAGCGTCCCAGACCCTGTTGCATCTCGAGTTCGGAGAACTCCTGGGAGGGGCAGGCGACCCGTAGCCGCAGGCCGGGCCGACTCGCCACATGGGCTTCGAAACGGTCGATGCGGCGGATGAGAGGGTCTTGGGGCATGGCGACGGCCCTTCCTGCCGATGCGGCGGCGCCGCTGGAACCGGGATGGCTACTCGAGTGGGGACACGGGCCGGCCGGTCGGCCGCTCGCCTGCCGTGAGCGCGTCCAGCAGGTGGGCGGCCGGTTCCATGGAGCAGACCAGCCGGCCGTCGCGGAGAAGCCCCAGGGCGGCAGGACGCACGGGGCACCGCTCGGTCGGCGTGCAGTGAATCTCCGTGGCGCTCGCCGTGGCGACGGTGAGGGCCGCCCGAGGTGTGTGCTCCGCGTCGAGGACCACCGGAACCAGCCCGTCCAGCCGCGACCCGGAGATCACGATGTGCTCACCCACGCGCGCCAATCCGTGTACGACGGGCGCCGGTTCTGACACGCTGACCTGGATCGTGGTGATGACGCGCACCCGAGAGCCGGCCGGAATGTCGGTGGTGATGCGCGCGCCCGCATCGATCAGACAGTCGTCACCCACGTGCACGGGCCCGAAGACGTGGACGTTGCCCCCGATCTGCACGCGGCTGCCGACACGCGGATGCCTCCTGGGCTGCGGTCGCCCGTTCGCCTTCGAGATGATGTCCCGCGCACCCAGCACCACGTTCTGTACGAAGTAGCAATCGTCCCCGACTTCCGCCTCTTCACCGATGAGCGTTCCGGAACCGTGGTCGATCACGAATCGGCGGCCGATTTTGGCACCGGGGTGGATCTCGACGCCGGTGGTGAGGCGGAAGTGCTCGGAGATGCGACGTGCCTGGGTCGCGAACCGATGGGGCAGGCCGTCCGGCAGGCGCGTCTCCCACAGCGCGTGCGCGAGACGATAGGCCATCACCGCCCGAAAGCTGAGATAGCCCGAATAGATGTAGGACTGATCGCCTCGAGCCGCAGCATCGCGCAGCGAGAATACGGACAAATCCTCGGCCACCTGGGCGGTGACCTCGCACAACAACCTGTGGGCGGCAGGGGGCGGCACGGCGGAACCGTGCCCGTCTGTTCCCACCCGCCGCAAGGTGGCGGACAGGTCCTCGGCAATGGTTCGCATATCGACCTCGGTGGGCAACACGGCCATCCTCCTGCCGTTGAAGATCCCCTGCCGGGCACACGACGCAACTCAAAGTCTCCGCCACCCCGCCCCCACGCCCCACCGGACATGGGCCGAACGAGTGGAACGCCGAAACGCGCGACGCGAACGACGACGGGAAGGCCCGAGACGGATGCGGGGGCGTGTCCGAAGGTGGTGTTCGGGCGTTGGGAGGGTATGACCGCTCTCGCTCGCCTGCGCCCTGTCGCCGTCGCCGCGTTGTTCCTGACGTCCCTGCTGGCCCCGACCGTGCCCTCGGCGGTCGCGGCGACACCCGCCCACGTGTCCCACGCGCCGCTGTCGATCCTGGATCCCCCGCTGCCCGTCGAGGCGTTTCCCGGACAGGTCAAGGAGGCCTGCGCCATCTGGAGGGGCCTGCACTGGCCCACCGCGGCGCGCCCCACCGATTACCCGGTGCCCGACACCGCCCTGGTCATCCGCGGCAGCAACGTCTACGGCAACCGCAGCGGCGACCTCCCCGCCGACGGCCACTACCGCGAGTACGACGTCAACCCCCGCACCCCCGGCCAACACCGCGACGCCGAACGCCTGGTCCGCGACCCGGCCACCCACGTCGTCTGGTACACCGACGACCACTACGCCAACTTCCGCGAGATCTCCTCGGGCTGCTCCTGACCCCCGCACCGCCGACCGATCGAAACCCTTGTCCGCAGGGGCCTTTCCCGGGGTGGGCGGGCCCGCGCCGATGCGGGAGCAACCCGGCGGCTGTTTCGGCATCGGCCGCGGTCCGCGTCTTCTCGCCGTCGGCAGCGCGGGTGGTTCCACGATCCGCTACCGCCTCCGCCACCGCCGCATCCGCGGGCGAGGGCGCCTGATGCATCGCCGTCTGCCCGAGGCGGGTCCCCTGTGGCGGCCCCGGGCAGACGGTCACGCCCGCTGAGGGTCACTTTGGTGTCGCTGCCCTGGTCAGTTCTTCGGAGACCCGGCCCGACCCGGATCGCCCGGCCCGCCCGGATCGGCAAATGCGGGACTGCTCGGCCTCGTACGCCCAACGACCGCACAGGGAGTCGGTCTCGTGCACTCGATGTCGGCCGAGTGCTCGGCGCGCGGTGGGACTGCCGCGACCGTCCCGGCCGCGGGGCGATTCACTCGGCGGCGGCCACCGCACGGCGCAGGATGCGTTCCAGGGCGACGAGGGCGTCGTCCGTGTCCGTGTCGGCTCGGCGGGAGATGGCGATGTCGACTGCCGGGGCGTGCGGGAGGTTGTGCTGTGCGCCGAGCCGCACGGCGCCCGCGGGCAGGTTCTCCGCCAGCAGGGCACCGACGCCGATCCCGGCGGAGATCGCCGCCTGTACGGCGGGCAGGCTGGTGCTTTGGAAGGCGATCCGCCATCGGCGGCCGTGCCTGCTCAGCGTGTCGAGTGCCGGCTGCCGCCATTGGCAGGGCTGGGAGAAGAGAACCAGCGGCAGCGGGTCGGCCCGTGGATCGAAACCGGGAGCACAGGTCCAGGTCAGCGGCACCCGACGGTGCCAGCGCAGGGCGGCCTCGCCCATGACGCTCGGGTCGCCGAACACGAGGTCGAGTCCGCCGCGTTCGGCGTGTCGGCGCAACTCCCTCGCCGGGCCGATGAGCACTTCGAGGTCGATGCGCGGGTAGAGCACGGCGAAGTCGGCGAGTGCGGTCGGCAGCGTGGTGATCGCGAGGTCTTCGAGGAGGCCGATGGTGCGTCGGCCGGTGGGTATCGCGCCGCGATGCCCGATCGACGCGCGGGCCTCCTCGTGGAGGGCGAGGATGCGTTCGGCGTAGGCCAGGAGCGACTCACCGGTTTCGGTGAGTCGCACGCCGCGCGTGTCCCGGATCATGAGGTGTGTGCCGGCGGCTCGTTCCAGGCGCTGGATTCGCTGACTGATCGCCGGCTGACTCGACTCCAGCGCGACTGCGGCCTTGGTGAGACTGCCCGCCCGCACCGCCGCGGCGAAGGCGCGCAGGTCGGAGATCTGAAAATCGTTTCCCATGACGATCGATTATGTCGAGCACAGGGATATTGCTGTTCCCGATGATCAGGGCCGTACCTGGGTCGGCTACCACGATTCCGGTTCCATGGGAGAAGGCGGTAAAGGGAGTGGGTCCCCACCGGTCGGCGCGGTGGTTCCACTTCCCGGTGCGCGGATCGTGCACCGTGGCCGGCGGCTACCGGCCCACGCTGACCCGGACGGAGAGCCGATTGTCCTTGGTCTGGATTTCGGCGCCTCGAAGGGTCGGGTCCTTGTACGACGGCACCTGCACGATCGAGATGGGGCAGCCGTGCTCGTCGTCGAGGCAGCCGCCGAGTTCGGCCCCGAGGCTGTCGACCCGCGCCACGCCCGGCTGCCGCGCCATCCACTCCGCGGCCAGGCGGACCTGGTCGATGCACTGGTTGACGCACGAGTCAGGCCACGTGTAAGTCACTTGTGCCCGGTTTTCGTGGACGTGGGTCGTGGTCGACCGTGAGAAGCCCGCAGGGACGGTCAGGGCTTCGGCCGCCTTCCGGTTGGCCTCGTACCGGCCGTTGTCGCCGGCCCCATGGGAAATGATGTACGCGGCACCCGACACCATCGCGACCACCACCGCCGACACGCCCAGTTTGGCCCACCGTGGGAAGGGCCGGTGCGGTTCGGGCTCCGGCCCGGGAATGGGTCTCGTCGCAGTCTGCGTCCGCCGTACGGCGGGACCTCGCGCCGGCGTCGTGGGAAGTACGAACGTGTTGCGGTCCGTCGCCGGGGGAGTCGGCGCCGCGACGCCGTTCAGCCGGGTTTGCAACTGACTCATGGTCAGGCGCGCGGCCGGATCCTTGTGCAGCAGCCCCTCGATCACGGGGCCGAGCGCACCCGCCCGTACGGCCGGGATCGGTGGTTCCGTCGCGACGGCGATCAGGACCGCGCTCGGGGCCGTCCCACCGAACGGGGCGTGGCCCTCCACGGCGGCGTACAGCGTCGCGCCCAGGGACCACAGGTCGGACTCGGCCGTCGCGGGCAGGCCCCGGACCTGCTCGGGCGCCATGAACGCGGGCGTGCCCATGATCATGCCGGTGGCGGTGAGGGTGGCGTCTCCCTCGAGGGCGGCGATGCCGAAGTCGGTCAGGACGACCCGGTCCCGTTCGAGGAGGATGTTCGCGGGCTTGATGTCCCGGTGGGTGATCCCCATCCGGTGCGCGGCATCGAGCGCGGCGGCCACCTGCCGTCCGACGTCGGCGGCCCGCTCGGGCGTGAGCGCGCCCTGTGCCCGGATGAGGTCGGACAGGGACCCGCCGTCCACCAACTCCATGACGATCCACGGCCGTCCGTCGGGACCGGATATCCGGTCGTGGACGGTGATGATCCCCGGATGCTTCAGTCGTGCGGCGGCACGCGCCTCGCGGTCGAGCCGGGCGATCCAGTTCTGCCGTTCGGACTCCTCCAGATGCGCGGGCAGCCGCAACTCCTTGACGGCGACGTCCCGCCCCAATTGTTCGTCGTGGGCCTGCCAGACGGCTCCCATGCCACCTTGGCCGAGAAGTCGGCTCAACCGGTAACGGCCCGACAGGAGTTGCCCGTGATCGTCGTCCACGCATGGAATATAGCCGGGCCGCCCACGTCGGGCGTCGGCCGCGGAGTCCGACGCGTGGAGGCCGTGCGTCGCGGGGGACGTGGTCGAGCGCGCGTGGGGTCATTTGTCGCCGGAGCCTCGTCCGGTGCCGGCTTGGCGACGGTTTCGGAGCACGAATACCACGATCACCGCGATGACCGCGATCACGCCGACCATGACGGCCGGGAGCACCCAGGGATTCCTGTGCGCGTCGTTGTCCTGCGCGGTGGAGGTCGCCGAGTCGACGGAGGACGAGGGGCTCGCCGTCCGGGGCGACGCGGGGGAGGATCCCTCGCCGCCGGGGGTGGTCGCCGGCGCGGGAGCCCAGGTTGCCGGCAGTCCGGGGGTTTCACCCCGGAACCCGATCGGCAGGTAGGCGTCCCGCCCACGGGCGCCGGCGCCGTCGACTTCGGTGGCGGCCACGGCGCAGCGGGTGCGCAGGCAATCGACCGGCCCGAACGCGGCCCGCAGGCGCAATTGCCGGGCGAAGGAACCGTCGGGGCCGGCCCGTACGCCGTCTTCGGCGCGTTCGGAGTCGCAGGCCTTGCCCGGTTCCTGGGCGGGGTCGCACGCCGTCACCCGTACCTGGGTCCCGGGCCGGAAACCGTGGCCCGTCACGGTGATCCGGTCGTCGGCGGGATCCAGGGCGTCCGCGCGGTCGGCCGTCAGGGTCGGGCGGCCGTCGTCCGCCGGGCCGGGGGAGGGCTGCGCGATCGCCGGCGAGGCGGCGAGCGTCCCCAGCAGGGCGGGCGTGGCGAGCATCAGGGCCAACCGGGGGAGCCGGTGGGCGAAGGGTACGTCCATGATTCGTTTCAACCGTTCCGTACGTCGGTCCGCGCTTCGGGGTCCAGTGGTCGACCCGAAAGGTCCAGTGTTCGACTGTTCGACCCGAAAGCTCAGGGCCTGCCGCAGACGCTGCGAATTCTGCCTCTACCCGTTCGGCCTCGGGTCATCCGCGGCGGCGCCGGACGCAGGCCGACGCGAGACCCGGCTGCTGGGGCGGGCCTCCGCCGAGAGGGCTGTGTGTAGGGGCAACGGCAACGGGCAACGGGGGGAGCGTCGGGCCGGCTGTGGCCCGGATCGAGTTCCAGGAGGCCCCCGTGTACAGCAAGGCGCGTGTTGCCGGACATCCGCTTCATCCGATGCTCGTCGCTTTTCCGATCGCCGGGTACACCGGAACCCTGGTGGGCCTCATCGTCTATGCCGTGCGAGACGGCCAGTTCTGGTTGAACTTCTCGATCCTGATGAACGTCGTCGGAGTCGCGGGCGCCGTACTGGCCGCGTTGCCGGGTCTGGTGGACCTGGCCGCGGGTATCCCGAAGGGACATCCGGCCAAGCGTGTGGGTATGAGGCACGCCGCGTTGAACGTGTTGTCGTTGGCCCTGTTCGCGATCGTCCTGGGCGTGTACGCGTCCCACTGGAACGGGCCCGCGCGAAGCGCGACCCTGGGCATCACGTTGGCGGCGATCGGTGTCGCGTCCATGCTCGCCGCCGGCTTCCTGGGCTGGTCCCTCGTCCAGGACCACCACGTGGGCGTCCGTTCCGACGCGGAACGTGGGGGAACCGAATGGAGCGCCGACGTGCACGGCGCCCACCAGTCCCATCGCCGTTGACCGAACACCGGGTGGGCACCGGGCAGGCTTCCGGTGCCCATCGGTGTGTGCTCCCGAGCGCTTCTGTCCCCGAGCGTTTCGCGGCCCGGGTCCGAGCGAGGCGCGGGGAGACCTTGCGGTGGGTCACGTTTGGTGCCCCGCGTGGGGGTAATCGGTGGGCCATGGAAGACGAGGCGAACGACACGACGCGCTACATGACGACCCTGGCCGTGTTCGGAGCGGCCGTGGGTGGCACCTTCTTTGTCGGCGGCCGTAAAGGTGCGCGCCTCCCGGACGAGTTGGCCGCCAAGGACCTGATCCTCGGTGGGTTGGCGGCCCACAAACTCTCCCGGCTGATCAGCCGCGAAGCCGTCACCTCCCCGCTGCGGGCACCGTTCACGTCGCCGACCACCCACGAGCCCGCGGCGGAGAGCTCCGGGGCCAGACGTACCGTGGGGGAACTGTTCACCTGCCCGTTCTGCCTGGGGATGTGGGCTGCCACCGGCATCACGGCGGGATTGGTGCTCGCCCCCCGCGTGACCCGCCTGGCCACCTCCACACTGGCCATGCTGGCCCTTTCGGACTTCCTCCAGTACGCACACACCGCCTGCGCCCGACACGCGGATTGACCACGCCACCATCGCGACGCCGAAGTCGCCGGATCGGACGAGGATCCGCCCGCATGCCGAGTCCGTGCTCGGGTAGCGGGACGTACCCAAAGACAGTCGACCCGAGGGATCGTCATGAGTGAGCGTCGCCGACCCGACGACACGGGCCCGGATGTGATCGACCTGATTCGTCGCCAACACGCGGCCGTACGAGACCTGTTCGACGAGGTGGACGCGGCGCGCGGTGCGGAGCGCCGAGCGGCGTTCGATCGGCTCGTGCGGCTGCTCGCCGTGCACGAGACGGGCGAAGAGGAGATCATCCACCCCTTGGCCCGGACCGCGACCGCGGGCGGTTCGGGGTTGGTCGACGCCCGGTTGGCCGAGGAGTACGTCGCGAAGCAGCAGTTGAGCGACCTGGAGCGGCTCGGCACGGACGATCCCGCGTTCCCGGCGGCTTTGGACGCCCTGCGGTTGAACGTGCTCAAGCACGCTCGCAGCGAGGAACGCTACGAACTCCCCAAACTGCAACGCGAGGCCCCCACCGCATTGAAGGCGGCGGGTCCGCCCATGCGCGCCGCCATGGCCATGGCCCCCACCCATCCGCACCCCGGTGCCGAGTCGGCGGCCGCCAATATGCTCGCCGGCCCGGTCCTGGCCCTCACCGACCGCGTGCGCGACGCGATCCGCAAGGTGCGAGGCGAGAACACCGCGGGCAACGCCTGAGCCACAGACACCTTTCGACGGCGTACGACCCCGGCGTACGACCGCGGCACAGGACAACGGCGTACGACAACCGCATACGACAGTTGGGAATCACCGTGACCTTCAATCCCCTCGATCACAAGGGCATCCCGCTGGACGGCCAGTTGCGCAACTGGCGCGAGTTGGACGTGGAGCCGATCGATCCGGACAAGGCCGACCCGTACACCCGATGCCGGATCATCACCATGAACGGGATCGAGACCGAGGCGATCCTGTTCAGCCACAACTTCTCCCGGCACTGCCCCGACCCCGAGGTGCGCCGCAAGCTCGCCGAGGTCCGCTACTTCGAACAGCAGCAGCAGAAGGTCGTCAACTGGCTCCTGCCCGGACTCAACTCCGTCCTGGAGACGACGATCGCCTACGAGCAGGTCGCCGTCGACCTGACCTCGTGGGTGGCCCGGATGGAACCCGACCCCTACCTGACCCAGTGCTACCGGTTCGGGCTGCTGGAGGACTTCGACCACCTGTACCGGTACGCCAACCTGTACGAGATCATCGAACACCGCAAGGCCGAGAAGATCGTCGACGGCCTCACCGAGATCATGCCCGGTCGCCCGACCCGCCTGCACCACCGCCACCCGGTGGACAATCTGCGCACCCCCTACGACCGGGGCACGGTCGACCCGCTGTCCAAGCTGCACGCGCTGACGATCATGTCGGCCGAGCAGCAGACGATGAACTACTACATGAACGTCGGCCCCCTGGCCATCGAACCGATCGCGCGACGTCTCTACCAGGAGATCGCGATGGTGGAGGAGGAACACGTCACCCACTACGAGTCGTTGGTCGACCAGGGCGAGTCGTGGTGGGAGCAGTTGGTCACGCACGAGTACAACGAGTGCTACCTCTACCACTCGTTCATGCAGACCGAGCCCGACCCGCGGATCAAGGCGATCTGGGAACTGCACCTGAACATGGAACTGGGCCACCTGCAGATCGCCGCCGATCTCATGCGCCGTCACGACGGACGCGACCCCGCCGAGATCCTCGCCCCCGCACTGCCCGCGCCCGTCACCTTCGAGCCCAACAAGGAATACGTCCGCGAGGCGTTGGCCACCGAGATCGACCTCACCACCCTCGGCGAAGGATTCGTCGCCGAGGCCCACGAACGCTTCACCAAGATGCAGGAAGCCCTCAACGGCCCCGGATACATCCCGAGCGAGGACGTCATCGACGCCCATCGTGAACACTTCGACGGTGACGAGTACCGTCTCGAAACCGAAGGCGAACACCCCACACCCGCTCTCCGCCGGCAAGGATGAGGTGGGCGCAGCAGCTACCGAAGTCGGGTAGCACGGCGCACGGTTGACCCTCGAAGGTGCCGGGCGGTCCGGATTCGCGGGCGTTCGGGCGACGACCGAGCGCTACGCGGGAACGCGGGAACGCCTCGGTAGTTTGCCGGCGCGCCGAACCAGCGGGTGCCGGCCTGCGTGAACGCCTCATGTCGGGGGGCGTGTTCGCTCGCTTGCCCATGCCACGACGCCGTCGGGCGGACGAGCAGGGCGGTGAAGCCGAGGTCGTTGTGGACCGGTTCCGCGGCGTACCGGGTCCGGCTGCCGTTCTCGAAGCGGAAGTCGGGCGCGGTGCGCCGACGAGCGGCTGGTCGTCGGCCGGGTCGTACCGATTGAACAGTCCCGACGTCCTGCGGTAGACGTGCGTGGCGCCGTCGGGGTGCTCTTCAGATCGCGGATCAGCCGGCGCAGGGCCGGGGCGTTGGGCCCCGGCTTCATCGTCGCCACTTGGGCGCGGGACCAGTCGAGGACGGCGGCGCCGACGGGGTGGCGCTCGCCGGTGTAGGTGTCGAACAGGTCGTTCGGCGCGGTGCCGTGCACGGTGGCGCCCGCGGTGACGGCCGTTTCCGTTGCCGTCTCCAGCAGTTCGTCCCGGTTGCCCACGTGGTAGTAGATCGCCCCGGACCCGGTGGCCAGGCGCTCGGTCTGCGTCCGCATCGTCGGTGCGCTCTCGCCGCCTGCGTCGAGCAGTTCGACGGTGGTGGCGGTGATTTGCTCCCGGGAGAGCACCTGGTTACGCCGTCGGGGGGACCGGCCGCTTGTGTTGCCATGGCTTGATGCCGGCACATTTGCATCGATGAACCCGCACGCGTTGGGGTTGAGGGCTTCGACGCGGCGGTGGTTGATATGCCTGGATTGTCTGCGGTGCGCCTCGAACGTTTTGGAGCGTCGTCGTGTGATGATCACATGGATTCGGTGTCTCGTTGACCGCCGACATCGACCCGACCGCCGCGGCGTGAACTTCGCCTGCCCGG